>JAJPKC010000134.1 GCA_021323955.1 Oscillatoriales cyanobacterium Centralia_MAG_596
AACGGGTCAGCTTCAGGTGCAGGCCACGATCCAGTCAGATTGGCAGACGGGGTTTTGTACGATGATCCGGGTGACCAATCAGGGGACTGTTCGCAGTCGTAACTGGCGACTGAAATTTCAGATGACCCAGGCCACCATCCGCAACAGTTGGAATGGCACCTTTGCTCGTCAGGGAACGCGTTATACGGTAGACCCGCCTGAATGGGGACGGGCGATCGAACCGAACCAGTCGGTGGACTTAGGGTTTTGTGCGGCGAAAAAAGGAACTGATTATCGACCGCAAAAGTTAGCGGTGTATGGCCGCTAAAGACTGGTTGTAACCGAATTTCTAACGGACAGCGATCGTGGCATCGTGGATAATCCTCTATTTGGCATCGTTGACGTGTTTTGGATAATCCGTACTGACAGTCACCTGCTGCCAAGCCTCTAAATCCGTCTTGATCCATTCCAGTTTTTCTTGAATCAGGTTCATGGCATCCGTGCCTAACGCCAGTCGCATCGGTGAATTGGGGCTTTCTACAGCTTGAATGATGGCTTGCGCCGCTTGTGCTGGATTGCCAGGTTGCTGACCATCCACCTGTTTGAACCACTGCAACGAAGCCCCGCTCACGGTCGCATAGGCATCAATGGGTTGTTCGGCGGTTGCCAGAGAGCGCCCGTTGAAGTCTGTGCGAAATGCCCCAGGTTCAATTAAAATCACTTTTACTCCAAAGGATTCAATCTCCTTGGCTAAGGCTTCAGACGTACCTTCCAGGGCAAACTTAGCGCCACAGTAAAGGCTGCTTCCTCCGAATCCCACGACTCCTGCCGTTGATGACATATTGACGATGTGACCACTGCCTTGCTGCCGCATTACAGGCAAGACCGATCGCATCAGCCGGAGTGCCCCAAAGAAATTAGTTTCAAAAAATTGGTGTATCTCAACATCACTCAATTCTTCGAGTGCGGCAATGAGTCCATGACCCGCATTGTTGACCAATACATCAATTCGACCAAAGGTGGCGATTGCGGTATCAACTGCTGCTTGGATGTCTTGAGGCGATGTCACATCCAGACGTACAGCCTTTGCGGTCCCCGGATAGCATTCAATCAAAGCGTTAAGTTGCTCTGGTTTGCGAGCAGTAGCCAGCAGGGAGTTGCCCTTCTGCAAAACTGCTTCTGCAAGGGCACGTCCGAATCCGGTTGAGCATCCTGTAATAAGCCAAACTTTAGGAGCAACACGATTTTTATCTGAGTTCATTGGTTTTCTCCAGAATTAAGAACGATGAGACGATAAGACGCGCCTCATATTTCTCACGCTAGGAGACAGCCAGATGACTGTCCAATATATATATGATTAGGATTAATAGGTTAAACATATAAGTGCTATGGAATTACGGCACCTACACTACTTCATCGCTGTGGCCGAGGAGTTGCATTTTAGTCGAGCAGCAGAGCGGTTGCACATCTCTCAACCCCCGCTTAGTCAGCAGATTCGGGATTTGGAAGAGGAACTCGGAGTTAAGCTATTTGAACGAACGAAGCGGCAAGTGCATCTGACTGAAGCCGGCAACGTGTTTTTAGAGCACTCCTACCTGGTGTTAGCACAACTCGAACAGGCGATCGAAGCAACTCAACGGATCGGGCGCGGTGAGGTGGGACGGTTGGCGATCGGGTTTGTTGACTCTGCCATGTATACGGTACTCCCAGAGATTCTGAGGAGCTTTCGAGAACAGTTTCCCGCCATTGAACTGCGATTGCATGAACTGACAACTGCTCAGCAAATTCAAGCGCTGTATGACAAACAGGTGGATGTCGGCATCGTTCGTTCTGCCATCAGCGAACCTGGTTTGAGTGTGGAGTGCCTTTTGCCAGAATCATTGGTGTTAGCGTTGCCAGAAACCCATCCGTTGTCTGCCCAGACTCAAGTGTCTCTCTCCGCTTTGGCAGATGAATCATTTATTCTCTTTCCTGCCAAAATGGGACCCGTCTTTTACGAGCAGATGATTACCATTTTTCAACAAGCTGGATTTCATCCAAAAGTGGCTCAAGAGGCAGTTCAAATGCAGACGATCATTGGCTTGGTTGAGGCAGGATTGGGCATTGCGATCGTTCCCGCCTCCTTACAAAACTTCCACAGAAGCGGAGTCATTTACAGACCATTACAGGAGCATCTCTCTGATACTGGACTTTATCTGACCTGGCGACAGCATGACTCTTCGTCAGTCATCGGCGCATTTCTTAGCTTGACACGGAAGACGACGCAAGGGGGGGCAACTCGCCCACCCACTCAGCAATCGGCCTAACGGCTCAAATTAGCGGCGGCAAATCACCTTGAACTCAGCACCAGCGGCTCTTGTCTGTCCGCTGCGTTTGGGTTGTTGGGATGCTGGCTGCACCTAGACTCAAACTAACGCCCAGTAACTTCGCCTAGCGCCTCTTGAATCACTTCATCACTGACACCATGACGCTTGAGGCTTGCAATCAATGCAGATACCGTATCACCTTCCAAACGCTCCAAGTCAGCTCGCAACCCTTGCCCAATATAAGCACGCACTAACGGTTGATACCCAGAAAAACCAAGCAGAGGTGCAACTTGCTTCAAGTCCTCAATCACATCTTCAGGCATACGAATTGTGATCGTTGTCATGGGACGATTCCTATCCAACCGCTTCTTCAACGCTTCAGGTTTCATAAAATTCCCGCTCCTTGCGTGTTGCTTTACGAGCCGAAATGATCCGAATGATGTCGTTTTCCCGCTCAACGAAGACAACATACAGCAAGTTCCAACGCCGATCTAAACCAATAACAGCATCTCGCGCTTCATCATTACGACTTGCATCAACGACCACCAACAATGGGTCGAAGAGGACTTCTGCGGCTTGCTGAAACGTAACACCGTCGTGGTTAATCGGGTTGATCCTGGCTTTTTCGTCATTCCAGACAAACGTAATGCCATTGAGAACGAAATACACATCCATGTTTGTAGTGTAGTTAAAGTGTATTTACATTGTCAATACACTTTAACGCTGTAACTGGATTTGTGTGATCGCTTTTGGTGGTCAACAGAGTGATCTGAGCACTGTCGCAACCGAGAACTGAAGCAGCCCAACGGTGCCCATCACCCGCCGCAGACAGCCTTGAATACTAACAGCAATCTCTCGGCGGTCGGGTGCATGGGCGTTGTTATCTGGCGTTTACTACAGCGATCGCCCTTCACAACAATGCCACTACCCACCAATCCCATCGCATAGATGGCGATCGCTCTCGTCAACCTTGGGATTATTTTGCAAATAGTTTTGCACCCAATTGCAACCCCGCACCATCAGTTCGTCAAGGGTTTCAAACCGCCATAAAGTAGGGGCATCATCGTTTCCAACAATAACTAGTAATCTACTATCGGGACTAAATTGAGCATCGAAGTCACCATTGCCACTAAACTCCGCCACCAACTGCTGGCTTTCTATGTCCCACACACGAGTAGTGCCATAGAAACCCTCAGTACTAATTAATGAGTGTCCATCAGGGCTAAAGCCTTCACCTGTTATTCCCTGGAATTGGGCTACTTGTTTGCCCTCCCAATTCAATACTCTGACGCTCTCTTTTTGTCTGACACCCTCTCGATTGATAGCCACTAAACTTCCATCGCGATTAAGAATTACTTTCTCAGATTTATCTAGAGTAACGTTGAAATGGGCGACCTGTTTGCCGTCTAAATTCCATAAGCTTAAACCCTCATTTCCAACAGTCACAATTTTGCTGCCATCAGGGCTAAGAATTACCTGATAAGTTTGACTTTGAGAATCTTTAAATTCAGCAACCTGTTTACCTTTCCAATCCGATACATGGACAGTGCTGTCTTTTCCTTTCGTAACTAGCAAAGTGCGATCGCCACTAAAGCTAACACCAATGATTGACGAGCCTTGAGGTTCCTTGAATTCCTCTAACTTTTGCTTGTTCTTCCAATCCCACAAGCGTGCGATGCCATTTCCCTGTACGATCGCTAGTTGCTGGTTATCGGGGCTAATTGCCATGTTCAACACACCTCGATTACCTCGATTTATTGGAACTTCTCCCAATTTTTTACCTTGTAAGTCCCATATGCTAACGGCATTATCTCGTCCTATTCCCATAGGGAATCGAACAGGATCAACGTTTTTATTTTCATAACTGATACCCTCGCTAGCTAATAAACTACCATCGGGGCTAAAAATCATCTTGAAGATTGATCGATGATCTTTGAATTTGGCTACATATTGGCTCGACAAATCCCACAAACGGATGGTTTTATCGCGTCCAGAGGTAACTAATTGCTTACCATCAGGGCTAAAAATCACACTAGACGCTCCGAACTGATGCCCTTTGAATTCAGCTACTTCTTGACCATCCAAGTCCCACAAGCGAGGGATGCCGTCTTTTCCTGAACCAGCCAGTAAGCTGCCATCAGGGCTAAAAAATTCTGGTCCTTCTTTGAATTCGGCGATTTGTTTACCATCTAATGACCATAAACGGGCAGAGCGATCGCTATCGCTTCCAGTGGTGAGTAGTTGCTTTTCACTGGGACTAAAAATCACGCTACGCACCTTACCGCGACTCTCTTTTAATTGCCCGATCTGTTTGCCGTTTAGATCCCACAAGGTAACGCTGTCATCTAAAACCGTAGCTATTTCGTTACCAACGTGACTAAAACTCACGTCAATTACACGCCCCTGCCCCCCTTTGAATTGGGGTAACTGTTCTCCCTTTAAGTTCCACAAGCGAATACCGTCATCTCCACCAGTAGCAATTGTGCTTCCGTTAGGGCTAAAACTGACGCTCCAAACTTCGCCTTGATGCCCCTTAAATTGTGCTATCTGCTTTTTGCTCTCTAAATCCCATAAGCGGACGGTGCTATCGCTGCCTATGGCTCCATCTGGAGAAGGGCTGACACTAACGGTAACCAGTTTAGTACTGTCAGGGCTGAAGCTAGCACTCTCAACATAACCTTGGGGTCCTTGAAATTGTGCCAACTGTTTGCCAGATTTGTCCCACAAGAAGATAATACCCGTTTGTTCAACAGCAGCCAATTTGCTGCCATCTGGGCTAAAGCTAGCAGTTACGACCTCGTCTGGGAATTCTAAGCGGTTGCGTTCTTTGACTCCATAACTTACCCTTTGCAGTGTGCCTCTTACTTGAGCACTCAGTTCAGCATCTGGCAAGAATACCTGCTTCAGTTTTTTCCCTGCCTTTATACTGTTTATCAACGCATCTAAATCATCGAAGTTTTGATTCGAGCCCAAGAGAGAGGTTGATGTGGCGCTCAAAGCATTAAGTTGACCTATTTGTGCTTCTCTCCATTTAATTCCAGTAAAAATGGCTAACACAGCGAAGACTGCTGATGCCATCACAGCTATTTTGAGTAAACGTTCTTTTTGCTTAAGAAGGCGATCGCGCCGAGCGACACTGGCATCAATGAACTCTTCTTCCTGTTCGCTTAAACCACCAACGTTTTTAAACGTATTGTCTTTTCTAAATTTTTCAGCGTCAATTAATCGAGAACCTGTCCAGAGTTCATCCGCAGCTTTAGACATCTTTTGCCACTGTTTTGTCGCATCCGCCAACCAGTGTTTGAGGATAATTGCTTGTTTTTCCTGCTCAAGCCAGCGTTTTAACTCACCCCAAGAGGAGAGCAAAATTTCATGGGCAATTTCTATGGTTGCAGATTGTTTCAACTGCTTTCTGCCACTTACTTGTAGTTCTTCCGGACTAGAATATTCGATACTGCTAACCAGCAAGTTTTCGCTAATGAATCTTTCAAGAAGCTTTTTTACTGATTCACCGACGAATTCATCCCGATAAGCCCGCCTGCTAACTGCTTTACTACCAGAATCAGTATCAACAATATTGACCAGATTCAAAAATATTTGCTTAGTGACGACCTCTCCGTCTTTATTCTTTTCGCATATATCTTTGTATATCTCATTGACCCGCTCTTGCAGTGCTCCTCTCACTCCCTTTAACGCTACATAACTTTCCTTATTTAAGGTGCGATCTTCGATTTTAAGCTGATTATCTGCACCAGGTTGGCATTCCGATTCCCATAGCAAATTCAGAGTATATTGCAATAAGGGAAGGCAACCTTTTTGTCCCTCGACCTCTTCAATGATTTGTTTGACCAACCCTTCTTCAAACACAACACCATGCTTAGCTGCTGGCTGTTCAATTGCTCGTCGCAGTTCACCTTCGTCCATCTCAGTCACTAGGTGAATATTATTGTTGTTAGCAATAGCACCCAGATCACGATAGAAACTAAATTGCTCTAGGAAGTCAGACCGCATCGCTAGTACGATCTTGACATAGCTATTCCCAGAATTAGCAACTTGAACCAGACCTTCAATAAAGTTTTTGCGTTTCTGTGGATCGTCACAAATGGTGAATAATTCCTCAAATTGATCGACAAAAATGAGCCAACGTTCTGCATCTTTTTTTAAAGTGCTAATCACTTCAGGTAGTGTATCTGCCCGTGACTCCAGGGCAATCTTAGCTTGCGATTGATTGAATCTATAGTCCTTCTCATCACTGCGTAAACACCGATATAAGGAATCAAAGGGATCTTGATCAGGCGTAAAGATGAAGTCATAAAATGTTTGAGACCCAAGAGACTTCTTCAACTCAGGAATTAATCCAGCACGTACTACCGAAGACTTACCACTTCCAGAAGCCCCTAACACTAAACTCAAACTGCTCCGATTCACTGCTTCGAGTAATTCGTTAATGAGTATATCTCTACCAAAAAAGCAATCACGGTCTTTGAAGTTGAACCGTTTTAGTCCCCGATAAGGCGAACTCTTATCGAGTTCTCGCTGCGTGATCGCCTCAAAAGACTGAATGATTTGGGTCTCAATGAAGTTCTGAACGGGATGAAAGTCCAATTTACCGTGAACGGTCGTACCTTCAATTTGGTTATGTTGTTTCTGAGATGGACTTGAAGTTGTCTGGCTCATATGTAGTAGAAGACCCTTTATGTAGTGGACGGGAGGACAACTTGCTACCGTTTCAGCTAAAGTCAGTTTCCTCTCTAAGATCTGTGATCAAGTTTTACTAATCCTTAATCAGATTTCGCCGTCTTTAACTTTTCTTGCCTTCCTGAACTGGCTTAAATTCAAAGTCTCCACCCACATTTACGCCACTCACTGTGTTGGTTTGCGTTTGATTAATGATCTCCTGTCCACCAGACTGTTCCTTAATCTTGTCTAGTAATGCTTGTGCTTTCTTGAGTACTTCTTGATCCTGGTCAACCCCCAACTCAACTAATGCTTCCTTGAGCGGTTCCTCCCAGACTTTAGGTTTCTCTTCGTGCTTAGCCAACGCCATTTCTGCCTCTGGCTTACCCGCAAACTTCTTCTGAATCAGCGCTTTCAAGCCTTTGTATGCATCAGGAGCAGCATCACCCGCTGCTTTTGCAGCACCCGCAACCAGAGCAGTCAGAATGAGTGTAATCGGGTCCATAATTTTTAACTCCTGAGATTTTGGGGCGATCAAAACACAAAAGGGGCAAAGCTAACAGACAGAGAGATTGTGAAATCAGTCAAACTTCCCAGCCTAATCGCTTTGCCCCTCAATTAATGGAGTGACAAATTCAGTTGTTCAAATCTGTTCTATACTTATTCAAGAACAATCATTTCCCTTCTCTACTCCGATCCCCTATTAAAATACAATGCAAGTTAATAATTCTTGCCAATTATCTCTGTTAAGTAATAAAACCATCATAGGGTTCAACTTGGCTCCCATTATCGCCATATCTATATGGCTATAAAATCACCCTTATGGGTACCTTCTCTCAAGACCAAATGAACCTTCGCTAGAATCCACATTTCAATCACAGAACTACTGTTACATGAGCAAACCTCCCAAAATACCTGCTACAAAAAATCACTTTTAAGATTACTGCCATGCTACAGATCACGTTGACACAGGTGCTACACTTTCGTGCGAAGCCAGATAACGATTAGTAGGCGAAAAATTTCCGCCTAAGATCCCATAGTGGGTGGATAGGCAGAATGATTCAGCATAACACCCCAAATTCAATACTTATGCAGATTATTTCCGCATAATACGCTGCTCACGCTGAATAGCCAGAATCTTTCTGCATAATTTCAGATTCTCGACCCGGGTGAGCAAATGTACTGTTCGACGCACAATATATCTACTGTCTTTGTGCAGCCACTTCCCGAGAAATTGCTGATTAGGCGCGGGATGCCATTCGCCTCAAGCACCACGCCTATCGTACCGAAAAAGCTATGTGCAATTGGTACCATCGTCCGCAGGCAATAAACGTCCGATCGATGAAGCAATGCTTATTCCTGCACCTTTACCCTCGTTGCTGGATCTCAAAACGCATTTGTTTGACACACGACCGTCATCAGAAAACGTTTTGGTTTGGCTACGCTGATATAGACCCATGTTAATGACACGGTAGGTAAAAGCAATGACAGAACCAAACTTTGCTCAACAAGCTGGCGACTTTGCTGCAGACGCGGCTGTTGACACTGAAGCTGACGCGCTCATCAACCAGGGTGTTGACACGATCGCGGCTCATGTTCCTGGCGGTGAAATGTTTGAACAGCAACTTAGAACTGAGGTTGATCAGGTTGTGAACAATGCAATCAATAATGAACTCAATAAAGGGGTAGGAGGTGTGGAACAGGATGTAGAAGGGCTGTTTAACCACACCCAGAACCAGTAGTTGGTCAGCTAACTCCCTGACAGAA
This sequence comes from Oscillatoriales cyanobacterium Centralia_MAG_596, assembly GCA_021323955.1. Taxonomy (GTDB): domain Bacteria; phylum Cyanobacteriota; class Cyanobacteriia; order Leptolyngbyales; family Leptolyngbyaceae; genus Stenomitos. The sequence continues at coordinate 8,730 of JAJPKC010000134.1, forward strand.
ATAGGCGCAAGTCAATAAGGTCAGGACTGGTGGACTCCACTAGTCCTCTTTAGTAATGCGATCGACTGGCATCAATGGAATTCTCTGAAGAAGCGTGTACAGAGCTTACCAGGAATTAGCAGATTGGCTTACCAATGGATGATTTGGCATGACCAAAGTAATAGATTTTACCCGCACTGAGCGCCAGATTGCGTTGGTTATCATCGCCAAAGTCGTGATTCCGTAAATCATGCGGAATGAGAACTTGTTCACTCAACGTAAGCATCAGCAAGGAGCGCAAATTCCTGGGTTCAAATCGATCCGCCAGAACAGCGTTACGAATGACCAGTGGCGGATTGAGAATGCGTTTGGCGATCGCATCATAAACGGTAATCTTCAGTTCATTGGGTAGATTTCGTTGAGTTTTAGCCACTGGTTTGCGCCCTGCCCTGTACCAGGATGCGCGCTGCGTCGTGCTTGTGCGATTCTTTGAAGCGATCCGTGGGTTGGAAGATTACTATAGAAACAAGCGGAATCTAGAACGACCCAGCGCAAGTATGGTTAAACCTCCTCCTCCTCAGCCGTTACCCATTCCTCAGTTGGAAAGTGGCGATCGCTTGAACCGCTATGAATTCGAGCGGCGTTACAATGCCATGCCTCATGTCAAGAAAGCTGAACTCATTGCAATCATGAGCTACCTCCTTTAATGGTTCTATTTCAATCATGTGGCAAACACTCAATTGCTTTTATGAGCTAGCTCAAGTTTGAAGGGGTTGCTCAGCCATCTTTAAGGCCCATGTACCAAACCAGCATCCCAGCGCATCCACAATCAAGATGAGGTACGCTGTGATTTGGAAGAGTAAACTCCAGCCGACGAAAGATACTTGAGATACATGATCAGGACTGATGGCAATAAAGTGGTTATAGAGGCCAAACAACAATGAACCTGCAAAGGAACCGAGTAAAAGCCAACTGCCTGCACGGTATAGCTGTGTCCAGAGTAAAACGGCTGCAATCATGGGAATGAGAAAGATCACAATTGCCACGAATGAACTTTGCAATTGGGAGAGGGCAACCGGGATCTCAATGTGCGCCAAACCATGTAATCCATTTGTAATCGCGTGCAAGACAGCGATCGCCGTTCCATATTGAGCAATCCTCATGATAATCTCCTTAACTTGAAATGATTTGAGTTCAATCGCTGTCTACCATCAGTAAATGATGAGTAAATGATTCTAGAGTGTGAGATGGATGCCAGCTAGCTAGCGTGGGTACCAGTGACCTCCGTTAGCCATTCCAGCGATCGCGGTTGAAAATTCAATTCTCGTTTCGCTTTCGCGTTGGATGCGCCGCGCATCTGAGTCCCGTAGT
>JAJPKC010000224.1 GCA_021323955.1 Oscillatoriales cyanobacterium Centralia_MAG_596
CCTGCCGGGGATATTCCACCAGCACCACTCGCCGAAATTTGCTGCCAGAGTCTTTTAAGAGCGTTTCTAGCAGCTGCTTGAGGGTTTTATAGACAGCACCAGCCAGTGGGATCGCCTGTAGCAGGCGTTCGCCCAGATCCAGCAACCAGCGACCGGCAATGTTGCGGGCCATCAGGCCGATCAGCAAAATGCACAGCAGCGGTACGGCCAGACCCACCAAAAAATTCAGAAAGTTAACCAAGATCGGATTCAAGCCGTCAAACGGATTGAGCTGCTTGGGAATTCGAGTCAGAAAGTTAATGACCCAATTCGCAACCGTAATCGTCAGCCAAATTGTGGTTGCCAGGGGAATTACCACTAACAAACCTGCAATCAGGTCGTTTTTCAGGTCTTGTTTGAGGTGTTGGATCACGGGTTTCCCATTCTCCTGCGATTAGCGGCAAAACTATATTAATGAGTTTAGCGAGTCGAAGCGTGTCTCAAACATCGTCTGGGATCAGTACCGGTAGGCCGTTGGCTTGAGTCTGCCCATCCCGATCCCCACTGACTCAATCGCGGCTACCGTTCTAGCGTCGAGCTAGCGAGTGCGGATAGCGATACTCTTGAACCCGTCCACTCTTTAAGAATTGTAACGAATGTTTGAAGAAATATCTCCAATGACGATTAGCTGATGCTTGGTTTCGGGTGGGAGTCGATCGCCCCCCGCGTGTGCAAGTGGCATAACCATCAGAATACCCTAAGGTGATTCGGTATCACACTTGACACTAATATTGCTGGTCAAAACTTAGGGTTGCTAGTCAAAACTTAGGGCTGGTCAAAAAATAGATAAGCTTTAGGGCAGTGATTTAGCCTTGGGGCATCAACACGCCAGTACGGGATTGGCGCTTCAATCGGGACAACCTGAATGAAGCTTTTCCCTTTGAGCACAGACGCTTAGGGCTATTCATGCAAGGGATTGGCGTTTTTCATTCAGGCGAGCAGGGACGATCGCGGGTACAAACGGCCAGTGCGTTCGCCCGAGTGTGCGCGACACGATCGCTGGCCAGGACGCTAGGGCGAGGGGATATTGCGCTGATTTTGGCCATAAAACAAATACCGCAAGCCAGCCCAACCGATGGCGGTATAGCCGATCGCCAGTACGAAACTTGCCAGGCCACTCCGCAGACCGGATCGCAGCTTGTTGTCGTTGATCTGATTGGTGAGCTTCTGCTTGTTGTCGCGAATCTGCGTCAACTTTTGGTCACGTTCCGGCCCAATTTGGGCTTCTAACGCTTTTGGATCGGACTTAAATTTCTTAAGCTGGTCTAGCCGTTGTTTTGCCTGCGCTAGCTGCTCTCCTTGAAGTTGACCGCTTTGAATGAGTTGCTCAATTTGATTTGACTGAGCATCAACCTGGGCCTTCAGTTGCTCAACCTGGCTGTCAATTTGGCTTTCGGCTCGGCTCGCGTCTTGGGTCACCTGCTTGAGCTGGTCGTCGGCCGCAACATTAGTCGCGTTGACGCTGATCGGTATCAGCAGCAGGAAGACCAGCCCCAGAAAGCTCGATAACAAGACCGAAGAAAGCTTTAAGCCGCGCGATCGCTCCAGGGAATTGGGCGTATCCAATGCGCTCTCCACCCAGAAGCCGACAAACAGAAAGGCAAACCCCATCATGGGCACAAAGCCGCGATCAATGAGCTGGGTCGTAGCTGTAAATAGCCACTGGCTGTCTTGAAACTTTGCCGACGTGAGCAGCACAATACAGTCCAGGAGGTAGAGCAAGATCAGCACGCCACCGACTACTTTAAGGATGAGTGCAGTGAGGGGTGAGGCATTAAGTGTTTTCATCGGCTTCTGTAATGTGATGGGCAGTTGACCGAAACTGCTTTCGCAACCTCCTATAGTAGACTACAGAGTTGGATCTCTCTACAGAATTGCATAGCTAAAACCATGAACAAAATTGTAGAAGTGCTGCCGGACAAGGAGGCACTGATCCAGCGATCGCTGACGATCGTGTTGGAAAAGCTACAGGGTGCGATCGCCGATCGGGGACATGCCACAATCGCGCTAGCGGGGGGGAGCACGCCAAAACCTTTGTACCAGCAGCTTGCGACCCAAGCGTTGCCCTGGGAGAGTATCCACGTCTTTTGGGGCGACGAACGCTATGTGCCGTCTGATCATCCCGATAGCAACGAGGGCATGGCCCGTCATGCCTGGTTAGATCAGGTCGCATTTCCGTCTGCCAATATTCACCCCATGCCGACGGCAAACCCCGATCCAGCGGCCTCTGCCAGCCAACACGAGGCAGAACTCCGCCAGTTCTTTCAGCTTCAAGCAGGAGAATTTCCTCGCTTTGACGTCATTCTGCTAGGCATTGGTGATGACGGGCACACCGCATCACTGTTCCCTCATACCGACGCACTACGGGTGCATGACCGTTTAGTTACCGTGGGGAACAAAGATGGGCAACCGCGCATTACCTTCACGGCCCCATTGATCAACCATGCCCGATCTGTCCTATTTATTGTTTCGGGCACCAGCAAACGACCGGCGCTCGATCAGATCTTTGCTCCAACTGCCGATTCTGATTCCTTTCCGGCTCGCCTGATTCAACCGATGGGCGAACTGTGGTGGCTGCTGGATCAGGCTGCGGGTCAAGACCTGAAATCGGATGACATTTAAACTGTTCCAGAGTAAAACTGGGTTAAGTCAGGTTAAATCAGATACTCGTGTAGGATGAAACGAGATCGTGCGCTTGGGTGATTGTCCGCGATCGCGATCGTGGCAGGGGGCTACGGCCCTCTTGCACTACTTGGCCAATGGCAGGGACTAACTCTAACTGCCCATGCCAGATGCTCTTATGATGGAACAGATATAGGGGATAGGGGATAGATTTCATGATCGTTTGTCCGAATTGCAATCATCAAAATCCTGATGGCGCAGTTCAGTGCGAAGCCTGCTATACACCATTGCCTGCAACCACGAGTTGTCCAAACTGTGGGGCAACCGTGCAGGCCGATGCCAGTTTTTGTGGTCAGTGTGGCTATAATCTCCGGACGACGGCCAGTGCCCAGTCCAGTGCCGATGCTGTTTCTGCCCCAGCACGATCGGAGGCCGCGATCCCCGATTTGCTGCCGCCCGATCCGCTGGTACCACCCGATCCATTGGTCATTAACCCGCCATCCGCGCCACCCTCGACGCCAGCCATGCCTGAGCCTGAACCAGTTGCCCCTGCAGCAACACCCGTTCCCGTTCCGCTCAGTCAGCCCGCTGCCGATGATAGTGGGTTCGTTGCAACCGTTGGCGGACAGAGTGGACAGGGCAGCCCAACCACCCAACTCCAGCAGCAGACCGCGCGGTTGCTGCATTTGCAAACAAGTGCATCGCTAGAACTGCCGCAAGGTCTAACGGTCGTCCACATCGGTAAGCCGAACGATCGCGTTCCACCTGATATTGATGTGTCTGGGTTCCCGGATTCCGAAATCGTTTCCCGTATCCACGCCGATATTCGGATTGAGGGCGATGCCTTCTACATTGAGGATGTGGGTAGTTCAAACGGAACCTACATCAATAATGTGCCGCTGCCCACGGGTAATCGACATCGCTTGCGACCGGGCGATCGCGTTTCTCTCGGCAAGGGAGACAAAGTGACGTTTCTCTTTCAACTGGCCTGAGATTGCATAATGTGCGTTAGGTTGAAAGGCAGAAACGCTCACTGATCGCACTGGGGCAGCACTTTTGCCCATTGCTTAGCGGCCTGTTTAAAGCTCTCCTTTGAATAGTCGTGTATCGTTAGAAAGACTTACTGCCGTCGATCGCACCGTTTTGGCTTCTACCTCAGTACAATCACCGTAGGATAAGGAACAGGCTTTGTGACGGTAGCAGTCTTTGCTACAGGTTAATACTCAGACTCTATACCGCCAGTGTGATTACCCTGACCCTCTTGCATCCAGTTCAGTCCATTCCGGTTCAAAGCTGGACTTTTGAACATGAACCTGTGATTCGAATTGGACGATCGACCGATAACCACGTCATTCTTTACAGCGCGGTCGTTTCACGGCACCACGTCGAGTTGCGTTGCGTTGATTCGCAGTGGGAAGTTGTGAGCCTGGGCGCAAATGGCACCTACCTGGACGGCAAACGGATCACGCAAGCACCCGCAGCCGACGGTATTGTCATTCGGTTGGCGCGATCCGGGCCAAACATTCAAATTCATCTTGGCTCACCCACGGTCGATGCTGATAAAACATTGCAGGGCACGCAGACCCTATCACAGCGAGTAAGGCCGACATTAAGCGAGACTCCCGCTGTCAAACTGGCGGCGTCTCCCCCCACCAATGCGATCGCGCTGCCCGAGGCGCAACCGCCTGTCACTCAGCCACCTGAAATCAGCGAATCCACCGAGGGGCCGGCAACTGGAGAACTGACCCAACGACGCACCGATATGGATGCGGAGGAGTCCCCCGCCACGTATCAGCCAGCGATCGACCTTGCCAACTGCACCCATCCCCGTGCTCATGGCGATGTTCTCTTTTGCCCGGACTGTGGCCAACCATTGCAAGTAGCTGAGACGGTTGGCGAATATCAGGTCGTTAAAACACTGCATCAGGATAACGTCGGCGTCACTCAGCTTGTCTGGCGCAATGGGCAAAGTTTAGTGCTGCGAGCACTCAAGGCAGACTGGCTTGATCGCCCAGCTGTCGTAGCCGCCTTTACACAGCAGGCGCAGCAGTTGCTTCAGCTTGTTCATCCAGGACTCCCACATTTCGTCGATGCTTTCACAATTGAGGGGACTCCCCATCTGGTCTGGAAGCGGGTGTATGGACAAAGCCTCCAACAGCGAGTCACCCGGCAGGGAACGCTTTCGTCAGCAGAGGCAATTGCGGCTTTAGTGCAGATTTGCGATATTTTGGACTACCTGCACCAACAGTCTCCTCCGGTGCTGCACCAGGATCTCAAACCCGAAAATTTGGTGCAGCAATCGCTGGCGGCGGCGGCTGGCAATATCGCAATCGTGGGGTTCCTCTCGCTCCAGTCTTTGGTTGCCGCTGAACCACTCACTAGCATCCCCTATACGGCTCCAGAACAACTGCAAGCGCAGGTTACAGTCGCCAGTGACTTGTTTTCTCTGGGGCCGATTCTGGTCTATTTGCTCACGGGCGAAAACCCCAGCAGCTTTTATGCCCAACGCGAGCAGGGCTTCCGCTTCTACCCAGAGTACATACCTGGCCTCGATCCAGAACTGAGCGCGATCGTCCGTCGGTTGACCAGTCCTCAACCAGAAGAGCGTTACGCGACAGCCAAAGAAGTTGCCGATGCGCTGTTGGCAGCACCCTCTGGTGAGCAATAGAGCCTGTTTGCAGTGAAGATCTTTCCTAATGAAGATCTTTTGCAGTGAATATCTTTCACTGTACTTAATCTGTCAGGCTGAACGGCATGAAATGAAGCGAATCATCTTGCTGATTGCTCCAGTTTTCGATCCTATCGCCTGCAGAATCGCGGAAACGTCACATTGCCCCACACCCGGCGGGAGGCACGCTACGGGATGACAGGTTCATCGGTTGAGCCATTCTCGTAATTGCGATCGCGCTGGGATCGATCAGCCCAACCGTGTCTTCAGATATTCGTAGCGTCGGTTATGATGCAGTAGGTCATTTACGGCTGTTCCGCTCCATTCTGCAATGAGGTTCTACTCAGTCTTGATCGTGAGTCGGAGTGCGGTTAGAGTCTTCAGCACTTTGCATGGGTACGATTGTCATTTTTGCTCCAGGTCAGCGGTCTGGCCGGATTGAGAAATGGCACTCAAGCGAAAAATGCTGCAAGAGGATTCACTATGACAACAAAACCAAAAGTTAGCATCCTGGTCTTGACGTTTAACGCAATCCGCTACGTCTATAAAACCCTCAATAGCTTACAGCAATTAACGTTGGATGTTGATTATGAAGTCATTGTTGTTGATAATAACTCAAGGTTAGGGCTGAAATTATGCCTGCCGCTGCTGCTTAAAAGGGGCTGGATTGATAAACTCTGCCTACTCAATTACAACTCGTTATTTGCAGAAGGAAATAATATTGCTGCTCGGCTTGCCAGTCCTGACGCCACCCATTTTTTACTGCTTAATAGTGATGTCGAAATTCGCGATCCGAACTGGCTTAAAGTGTTGCTGGCATCGCATGAAGAGGGCATTACAACCTATGGGGTTGTACCAAATAATCCGATCGCGCGAGTCGATGGCTATTGTTTTTTGATTGACAAATCACTCTATCAAAAACACCAACTGGATGAATCACATCAGTGGTGGTGGGCGATCACAAAGCTACAGGCGAAGGTACTCACAGAAGGTTACAGCGTCAAAGGATACGCCGAACATGAGCAGTATCTACATCACTTTGGTGGTAAGAGTGGCAAGGGATTCAAAAAAGCACGGGGGATGGATATTAACCCAGATGAAGTGATTGGTTGGTTTCAGAACAAATCGATCCAGATTTTGGACACTGCGCCCTAGATGGGAGGTTTTTAATCGGGCAGGGGCGATCGCGTGAGGAGTCAGGAAGTCAGAAATCAGGAAATCAGGAATCGGCAATCAAGAAGTCAGAAATCGGGGAGTCAAAATTCTTCTGGTTTCGCGGTCTATTCTGTTGGACTATACGGAATTTGTCGAACCACTCAAAGATTTTTGGAACTGCGAAACTCCTGAACCACGTCTTTCACATCGCGAAGTTCACCATCAACTAAATAGTTCAAGTGCTGCATTTCATCAGGAGAGATTTTGCCTGTCAATTGCTCTAACGCATCGCGAACTTTGGGGTATTTTTTCAGCGTGGCCTCACGGACGATCGCCGCTGCTTCGTAAGGCGGAAAGGCGTGACGATCGTCCTGGAGAATGACAAAGTCCGATCGCGTAATTTGGCCATCGGTTGAATTTCCGGCCACCAGATCGACCTGTTTCTGGATGAGCGCTCGGTACAGCAGGCCTAGGTTCATCAAGCGGGGAGATTTAGTAAATTTCAGGTCATAGGTTTTGATCAAATTGGCGTATTCTTGCCGCTCGGTAAATTCGTATCCAAAGCCTGCCTGCCATTGCGGTATGTACTGCGCCGCCTGCGACAGCGTTTTGATGTTGAGCGATCGCGCCATCTCACCGCGAACAATCATTGCGAATGTATTTTGAAACCCCAGGGGTGGCATCACCGCCAGGTTAAACTTTTGCGCGTAGTCGTCTTTGACCTGACGGTAGACTTCTTTTACATCCCCGATCGTCTTCTGCTTGAGCACCGTCGAAAACGCTGTGCCCGTGTATTCGGGATAGAGATCAATCTGACCCGACAGTAGCGCATTGTGGCAGACGAGCGTATCGCCCAACTGCAATCGACGCACAACTTTTAAGCCCGTTTTCGCCTCAATTTGTTGCGCCAGCAGTTCGCCTAAAATGTCCTGCTCGGTAAACGACTTGGCCCCAATGACAATATCACCCCGACTGTCGTTGCCTGTTTGTTTTGCACTGCAACTGGCGATCGTCGTTACCAGCACAATCGTTAGACAGAAAGCGATCAAAAATTTCTTCCAGATCATCTCAGCACCATTCCTGCGCGTACCTTCATTGTGCGATCGCCCCTGCTGGCTCATCTTCATGGGTCTGCCGCTGCACAAGCTGTTGGGTGTACTGTTCACCCCACGTCCGCATCAGCAGCAAGATTGGCTCCAGGCTACGTCCAAACTCTGTCAGCGAATACTCCACTTTAGGCGGAACTTCGGCATACACGGTTCGCTGCACGACGCCATCTTGCTCCAGTTCACGCAGCTGAAGCGTCAGCATTCGCTGGGTGCAGCCCTCGACCAACCGATGGAGTTCGTTGAAGCGTTTTGTCCCCGCCAGCAGATGAAATAGAATCACACCTTTCCAGCGACCGCCAATGACATCCAGCGTCGCTTCAACAGCACAACCATAGCGGCGATTATATTGTCGGTCTCGCATACATGACTCCCAGCAGGATAATTTTTGATAGTACTCTACAAAAATGTGCGTACTTGGCAGATCTTGTAGTATCTCACACAATCAAAGTGCAAAGGTTAGCCCTGGCTAACAAGCGCTCGCAAATCGATTGGTCGAGAACAAGGAGTTTGCCATGAAAGCCTACGAGATTCAGAACGACAAACCGGGGCTAGATGCCCTGACGCTGGTGGATCGGCCTGATCCGACTCCTGGGGCAACTCAGGTTGTGGTGAAAATGCGAGCAGCGTCGCTCAATTACCGCGATCTAATGGTTGCTAAAGGATCCTACGGTTCTAAGGCGTTCCAACCCATTATTCCGTTATCCGATGGAGCCGGGGAGGTTGTTGCGGTTGGAGATCGTGTCACGCGAGTACAGGTGGGCGATCGCGTGACTGGCATTTTTATGCAAACGTTTCTGGCAGGTGAATTAACCCCTGAGAAATCCAGATCTGCTTTGGGCGGGGCGATCGACGGTGTGCTGGCCGAATACTCCGTGTTTGATGAGCAGGGTGTTGTGAAGATTCCTGACCACCTTTCCGATGAGGAAGCGGCTACGCTGCCCTGTGCGGCGGTGACGGCGTGGAATGCACTGATTGTTGAAGGACAGCTGAAAGCTGGCGAGACTGTGCTGCTTCTGGGAACGGGCGGCGTGTCGGTGTTTGCCCTTCAGTTTGCCAAGCTAATGGGGGCAATGGTGATTCTCACGAGCAGTAGCGATGAAAAGCTCGATCGCGCTCAACAGCTTGGGGCGGATGTGGGTATTAACTACAAAGCAATCCCCGAATGGGACGAAAAAGTTTGGCAGATCACAGACCGTCGAGGCGTGGATCATGTCGTTGAAGTGGGTGGATCAGACACACTCTCAAAGTCGTTGCGAGCCGTGCGTTACGGTGGCAGAATTGGGCTGATCGGCGTACTCACCGGAAAGGCTGGCACGGTCAATACAGCCGCAATTTTGCAAAAGCATGTGCGGGTTCAGGGAATTTATGTTGGCTCACGCGATATGTTTGAAGCTATGAACCGGGCGATCGCCCATCATGCGCTTAAACCCGTGATTGATCGCCGCTTTGACTTTCGCGATGCCAAAGCAGCCTTTAGCTACCTGGAGAGTGGTGCTCATTTCGGTAAGGTTGTCATCTGCATCTAGCCAAAAAGTCGATGAGACAAGGGGGATTGGGAGACAAAACCTGGCAAGTGTTTGCCTCAAAATCCCCTGCCTAGACTGGGCGTGACCATCGGAAGCGGGTTTCCAGCCAACCAATCCCGAAATCTGCCAGTAGCGCCAGTACGGCAGCGGGAATGACACCCGCCAGAATAAGTTGATTGTTCAGGGCTGAAATGCCCCGAAAAATGAAAACACCTAGGCCACCAGCACCGATCGCGGTGGCAATCGTTGCCGTCCCGATCGCAATCACCGTCGCGACCCGAATCCCCGATAGAATGACGCCCAACGCCAGCGGGATTTCGACCTGGGACAAAAGCTGCCAGTCCGTCATGCCCATGCCACGCCCCGCTTCTCGAATGGCTGGATCAACATTCATGATGCCTGTGTACGTGCCGCGAATGATGGGCAGAAAGGAGTAAAGCGTGAGAGCCACGATCGCAGGCGGATCGCCAATGCCTCCACCCAATGCCGGTGGTACCGTGACCAACAGCCCAAATAGCGCCAGACTGGGAATAATTTGCAGAATGTTTGCCGTACCGAGCACGGGCTGACGCCACCTGGGCTTCCGTGTAATCAAAATGCCCAGCGGAATGCCGACCAGGGTGGCAATGAGAATGGCGATCGCTACTAAGTACAGATGCTCCCCGGTTCGTTGCAAAATCTCCGGCGCATAGCGAACGAGAAAGAAATTATTCATGCCAAATCATCAAACAAGGACTTCAGATCTCGATAACCGCTAACCACACGAGCAATGACAATGCCATCATTGTTGGGATAATACAAAACGAGATAGTCATCGACTGTAAATCCCCTTAAACCTGAAGACAACTGTTTATAGGATTTACCCATATTTGGAAAGTTTGCTACCAGCTTACATTTCTGACGAAGATTATCAAAAAATTGGCTTGCTGATCTGGAATCGCGGTAGGCAATGTACTCACAGATTTCATCAAGATCTTGAACTGCTTCTTGTGAAAATGCGTAGCTACTCATGCTTCGGAGTCAGCAATTCGATTGATCTTTGCTTGCATTCTGGCAAATACAGCTTCGCCATCAGTCACTTGACCTTTGGCAATTTGTTCAGTGCCTAGAGCAACCTTTTGCCGCAGTTCTGCTAATTTACGTTCTCGCTCCAATAAGAGTTTAAACGCTTCGTTGATGATCTCATCGGCACTGGTATAGTTTCCAGTATCGATTTGCGATTGAATAAACTGTTCATACTCAGGTTTGAGAGAAATATTCATATCGTCGGTTCCATTAGCAGAAGGGTCGCTTAATCTTCAGTTTATCGTTCTTGAATTTGTTCCAATGTGCGTAAGGTCTTGAGAAACGTTTGCGCCTCTGGTTCGGACGATCGCAAAAACGCCTCTGGCGTTTCCAGCACCACCAACCGTCCATCCTGCATCAGGCCAATGCGCGATGCCAGCACAAACGCTTCCTGAATGTCGTGGGTGACAAACACAACGGTTTTCCCCAATTCTTGCTGGAGCCGCCGAAATTCTTGCTGCAGCTCCAGGCGTGTGATCGGGTCAAGGGCACCAAACGGCTCGTCCATCAGTAAAATCGGCGGGTCAGCGGCCAGAGCACGCGCTACACCCACGCGCTGCCGTTGTCCCCCTGAAAGCTGGTTAGGATAGCGATCGGCAAACTGTGCTGGCTCCAGACCGACCAGGTGAAGTAACTCATGCACTCGCGATTTAATCCGCCTGGGTGGCCAGTTTTGTAGGTGTGGCACCAGCCCCACATTGCGCTCGATCGTGAAGTGGGGAAACAGCCCTGTCTCCTGAATCACATAACCAATCTGTCGCCGCAGTTGAATCACATCCCAATCAGTGGTTGCTTTGCCCTGAACACGAACCTGGCCGCAGGTCGGGGTTAGCAACCGATTGATGAGCTTCATTGTCGTGGTTTTGCCTGATCCACTGCGACCAAGCAGCACCAGCGCTTCGCCCGCCTGAATGGCAAAATTGAGCGCAGAAAGCAGCGATCGATCGCCCGCCGTCAATCCAACCTCTGCAAACTCGATCGCAATGCCTGTCGCGGTTGGCTCGCGTTTCGCGTCATTCGGCACCATGAACCACTCCAGCTAACTGAGTTCTTCAAACTTACCACTCGATCTAAAATGAGGCGACCCAGATTGGGGTACTCAGTTCGATCGCTGGCCACCAATCCCGAAATGATGCCCACAATTCAAATAGGATGACTATAGATGAAGTGATTAGCAGTGGATCAGAATCGCCTATGAATTCCCTGATTGGCCAGCAGCTACAAGGCGGTAAATACACCCTCGACGAGGAACTGGGGCGGGGTGGCTTTGGCATTACGTTCAAAGCGACCCATCACTTCCTGGGTCACACAGTTGTGATCAAAACGCTCAATGAGTCTCTGCGCTACGAACCCGATTACGCGGACTACCAGCGCAAATTTCAGGACGAGGCGCGGCGGTTAGCGCTCTGTGTGCATCCAAATATTGTCCGCATCAGCGATTTTTTCGTTGAATCCGGTCAGGCGTACATGGTGATGGACTATATTCCTGGGCCAAATTTGGAAGCAGTCGTGTTTCCTGAAAAGCCGTTACCGGAAGCGATCGCCATCCACTACATCCGTCAGATCGGCAGTGCGCTGAAGGTTGTGCATCAAAACGGCTTGCTGCATCGAGATATCAAGCCTCAAAACATTATTTTGCGCCAGGGCACTCAGGAAGTCGTGCTGATCGACTTCGGTATTGCCCGCGAGTTTACTCCTGGCTCAACGCAAACCCACACCAGCTTAATTTCGACGGGCTACGCGCCGATCGAGCAGTACCTTTCCCAGGAAAAGCGCACGCCTGCAACTGATGTTTATGGGTTGGCCGCGACCCTCTATGCACTGCTGACGGCTCGCGTACCCACGGCATCGATCTTGCGCGATCGGCAACCACTGCCCGACCCGCGCGAACTCCGACCCGAACTCAGTGCCTCAACCAACCAGGCGGTGATTCGTGGGATGGCCGTTGATGTCCACTATCGACCCGCCAGCATTGATGAATGGCTGGCGCTGCTGCCTTCCTCTGCGGCAACCGGGTCGGCACCGATCCCACCGCTTTTTCAACCACCCGTCGAGTCAACGCAAACCGCTGCCACCCTCGCAGTAGGACGGCGATCGAGCGGTGAACCATCCCCGGCCAGAGCGGTTCGAGCGCGCAGCGCCACGGTTGCCGGACAGCCGCCTACCAATGCAGTCGCCTCACCCCGCAGCAGCACTCGCCATACGCTCCCAATTTTGTTGGGCTTAATGCTATTGACCATGATTGGTACAGCCCTGGTCGCGATTTTCTCCAAACCGCAACCAGCCAGTCAAACCGCTTTAGCGCCATCGACGCCGTCCCCATCGGTCTCCCCATCGATCGCGGTTGCGTCTAAGCCACTGCCTCCCAAACCATCGCCTAAGCCCGAAACGCCTAAGGTTGAGCAATCCCCCTCACCGTCCCCCTCACCCTCTGTGCAGCCAGAGAGTACCAGCGATCGCGCCTCCACTGAAGTGCCGACGATTCCAGGGTTTCCAGTCGGCACCTCAGAACGCGACATTGAAGCGGCGCTTGGTAAACCAACCCAAACCAATAAAGGCGCCTGGGGCGACACCCGCACCGCGTTGTACGATGTGGCGCCGAATGCAGTGACGCTGGCCTATCTGTACGATCGCACATCTGGCAACGTCCGCCAGACCGAAGCGTCCTTCGCCCAATCCGTTGATACCCTTCAAATGAAGGTTGCCCTCAACAATATGACGGGTGGGCAGGCAAATGATCTGCTCGATAAACTGGAAGCGGTCAAACAACGAAAAGCAAATGAATACTCCTTCACAAAAGGGAATTTGAGAGGTGTGATTCAGCGCAACAGCAGCGATCGAATTTACATCGGCGTGTGGGATGCCGATTTGCATAATTAATAGAATTTAAGCCTGTTTTTTTTAACCCATCGGCATAAAGTTTTGCACTCTAAAACTGTTAATGCATGTGAAGTATGATCTCAGCTTTGAAATCCAAGCCCAACTTTGAAGGTATGACTGAAATTCCATCTACTAGAACTCCTTCTGAAAGAAGATCAAAAGCAGCCAGTATATTTTGTGCAAAGCATTTAACATTTTCTACAATTTTCAACTTTGCAGTTTTAGTCACATCATTTATTTCAAATACCCGGTATAAGTCATATCTCTCAGAAAAACTCATACAACGCAATTCATTGAGAGATATATGAATGGGGTTGTCAAATCTTCCTGCCGTCGATTTCGCATCTAAAAAGATTTTGGATGCATCATCAAGCTCGATATAAAAATCATAAGGGGATATAGGATTTTCCGATGAAGACCATTGAAATCTTGTAATCTTCTTTTCTTTAACCAAAGTGGAAAAATAGAAATTTACATAGCACTCGCCTGTCAAACCAATCTTTTGGGCTTTTGTACCAGCTTCCCTTAAATCATCTAATGAAATCTTTTTTCCTAATTGTTCCAGCTTAATTAGTCCTTGACTTCCTCCTGTAGCAACATCTTCCAGGGCCTCTGAAAAAGCATTTTCAGTCTCCACATCATTTTTAATTAATTCTTCGGGGTTTACAGAGGGATTTTGCAGGGACTTTTGCAGCAGTCTTTCACAAATGCTTTTTACGTTAAGAACTTTACCGTCATTGGGGTTAATTTTGAGTGCGTGCTTATACGAATCAATCGCAGCTTGGAAGTCCTTTTGCTCTCTATATTTTTGACCTTGATCATAAAAAACATCAACTAGCCTTGATCCCAATCCTCTCCTTGAGAGTTCTAACGAATGTTTTTCCCATTCTGAATCTAAAAAAGGGGAAAAGTGTGGATTGAATTCACAGCCTGATCGATACAAGACAAATTGTGCTTTACCAAAGTCTGTTGATTCTTTAAACTGAGGCAGTTTCTGCAATTGACTATGTAGTAGAGGATGATCAAAATCAACTATCGAGTCAAGACGCAATAACACGCAAAGTCCGTCATTAAGATAAGCTTCACTAAGTCTCGAATACTCTTCACCTTGAAGCCTTAACTGTCTACTTTTTGGTGCGGCAATCACATGACCAGCAGCAAAGTATCCGTGAGGGGAATGCCCCCCTACTCGCTGGAGATATGCTCTATCTTCTACCTGAATATTTTTAACATTTCCATGACTCCAATCTATTTCGTAGAAATTACCTTTGCTGAAGTCCTTTTGAGCATCCTTAATATCTTGTCTAATGGCAGGATATTGCTCGCCATCACAAAGAAAAATGATTGTTGCCATGTGGGTACACAATGATCTTGGTTTGCAGTTATGTAATTCCCTTTTCTCCTTACAGCCCAACCTAATAAAAATTTTGACAGGGCTAGAATTCAATAATTCAGAGGCAGCTAGCTATAACCCGGAGGATAGCTAACCTCTTCACCTCACTTCGATCGATGAATGGCTCGTCACGGCTGTTTCTAGCACCTGTCCCTGGATGCGAGCAAATTCAACTGTTTCTTGAGACGTGGATGCGAATGTTCCCGGTTGTCCCTTGAGCGTTGCTTCTTCCATTAATGTGTAGGTTGCGGTTGCCGTTTGAGCGTTGGGCGCGATCTGAATTTTGAGGTTTTTGTACTGGCTGCTGCGCCGTTGGGCAGTTGCAAAGCCCTGCTGGAGGTACTGCCGATACTGCTCTCGCGACAGGTTCAACCGTTGCGTCCCATTGCCTAACTGCACCATGATTTCAATAGTGATATTGGGAGCCATATATTTCACGATGCCATCCACATCTTTGTGACTTGCAGCCGTTTCCATCGCATTGAGAATGGTACGAATCTGGCTTTCGTGAATGCGGGTATAGGCCGGTTGCTTGATGAAGTCTGGCA
>JAJPKC010000200.1 GCA_021323955.1 Oscillatoriales cyanobacterium Centralia_MAG_596
CGACCTCGTCGTACGGTGGGCCGGGTGGTCAGGTTCGTGGATCTATTACCATTTCGCGCGACCTGTCTATGACCACCGCCAATCTCGGCAGCCATGTGCTGCTGGTGGATGATCTGGTTGATTCGGGGGTGACCCTCAAGAAAACGCTGGTCTGGCTCGATCGCCGCTACGGGTTCTACATTGAAGAAGTCCGGACAGCGGTGCTCTGGTACAAGGATTGCTCTGTGATTGCACCGGATTATTACGTGGACTATTTGCCCGACAACCCGTGGATCCATCAGCCGTTTGAACACTACGAGCGCATGACCCCGGCTGACCTGGATGCGCTGACCCCATCGATCGCCAAGCCGTAAGTCAGTCGCCGTCGCCAAAACCGCGTTTACGCGGCTGCAACCGCTCTCTGTGAAGGGATGAGCGGGTCGTCTGTGTGCGAATAATGAAGTTTCAGTAATTCTGTTGATATACTAGGGCCAATGGGTGCTAAGCGTCTCCGTAAATGTATCAACGCTATATCAGCGACACAATCAACGCATTAGACTGAATCCGAGTTGATACCTTCAGACGCTACCGCCGAGCGGGTCTGGCCCAATTATTTTCGAGGTTTGCCATGCGGGATTTTAGCGATCGTCATCCAGCGCCGTCGTCAGCCGATGCCTCCCACCCCAAGAAGCGTCTGGGCGGTTATCTCGTTGAGGCTGGTCTATTGACGCCCGCCCAGGTGGATGTTGCGCTTAACGACCAGAAGCTGACCGGAATGCGCTTTGGTGAGATTCTGGCTGCGCGTGGCTGGGTCAAGCAGCAGACGATTGAGTATCTCATGCACAAGGTTGTGATGCCTGAGCAGCAACCACAGCGGCCACCGCAGGGGCGATCGATGGTGACCCCATCGCGGAGTGATGTCCCTGGCGCTGCGGCTGGACGGCCTTCGATGGGCGCAGATGCTGGCAGTACTGAAGTGGCCCGACAACCAGTGCGACGCGATGTCCCGATCGCAAAACCGCTGCCGTCTGCTGGACAGGCGGATGGTGATATTAGCTGGGTGGGCTAGGTAACCCAGCACTCGGCCTAACGAATGCCCGCGATATTGAACAGCCAGATCCAGAAGGGCAACAGAATCAGCAGTCCAAAGCAGCCTGTCACCAGGGTCGTGACGGCAAATTCTTGGTCGAGTTCGTAGGCTTCGGCAATGACCAGGGTTGCAAAAGCAGGTGGCATTGCCATTTGGAGCAGAAGGGCACGATACACGAATCCCGTCACGCCCAACGCCCACAGCACCAGTCCCAACACCAGCGGCACCAGCAGCATTTTGATACCGAGACTGATGAGCGCTGGCCTCAAGCGTTGTAGCGCTGACAGTTGGCTTAACCGCATGCCAATCAGGATGAGCGATAAGGCCACGATCGCCCAGGCAAAATTGTGCAGACTGGTTTCGAGCATGGCCGGTAGCGGGTAATTGCGTCCGGCAATTCCGATTGCAAAGCTCCACAGTGCCGGATTTTTGAGCATGGTCTGTAGTGCTTGCCAGCGGTTTGACGGAGGGCTGTCGCTGAATCGAGCCGCGATCGCCACCCCCAGCCCATAGGCTCCCGGTGTTGACCCAAGCAAATCGTAAAATAACGTCCAGGCAAAATAGTGGGGGCCAACCAGCGCGAGCGCAACGGGATAGCCAATATATCCGGTGTTGCCCAGCATCGCTGCCAGCAGAAAGCTTCCCCGCGTTTGTGGGCTGCGGGGAGACGCTGGATCGTCCGTGTGAAGGTTGGCGATCGGCGATCGCTGACTCCACCACCAGGCACACCCTACGCCGAGCAGCATGGCGATCCAGGCGATCGTCGGTGCTAACCAGAGCGCCGCTGAGAGGTGGGCATGGCGTAGAAAGGCTGCAATGCTCACGGGCACGCCGACCCAGAAGAGAAATTTCCCCAGGTGTGTCGGCACGGCAGCGGGCAGCAAACGACCGCTAACCCACCCAATAAGTGTCCATCCCAGCAAGGGCCGATAAATGGTCAACAGATCTGCAATTGTCATCGCTATGCTGGGGAAATGGGGCGGAGGGCATCAGTAGCGGGACATGAGGGACGGTGAGAATCGGCAAATTCTGCTCAATTGCTCGAAGCAAAATTCTGCTCAATTGCTCGAATCGGAAAATTCTGCTCAATTGCCTCAAACGGTTGTAAAACGGAAAGACTGTTCCCGTTCTACCGTGTCAACTACTCATGAAGACCACTCCAGGAGATCTGACTCAGTTTACAATTCCTAGTAGCAGCAGTCGCTTGAGTGCAGGAGTTGATCGATTGGATAACGCTGGCAAACCTGAAACGCCTCCCGAAACTACGCCAAAAGTTTCTGCCCCACTGACAGGCGCTTTACCGACTGATGATATTCCTGTCGCCCAACGGGAAGGGGACGATACCGCACCCACCGCTCGACCTAACGTCGTGCTCTTGGTGGGCAGCCTCACAGCCCTGGGCATTGCAGCACTGGCAGCGGGTGGTTTCGTGGCGTTACGCATGCAGCGATCGCAGACCGTCACCGCAACCGAAACACCATCGCAAACAACCTCCCAGCCATCACCTACGGGGTCGGCATCGCCTACGGGCGATACCTTGCTGGGGCATTTTGCCTATCAGGAAGCGCCCCAGTCGGAGCTTGCGCCGATCGTCCCTGATGGCACCATCAAGATGCGGAAAGCAGCGGCAACAGCCTATCGCGAAATGGTGGCCGCCGCTCAACAGGACGGCGTCAGTCTGGTGCCAATTTCAGGATTTCGCTCGATCGCTGACCAAAAATATCTCTACTTTGATGTCAAGGCTGAGCGTAACCAGGATGCCGAAGAGCGCGCCAAGGTCAGCGCCCCACCGGGTTACAGTGAGCATCACACGGGCTATGCGGTTGATATTGGCGATGGTAACGCGCCCTCACTCAACCTGAACCAGGATTTTGACAAATCGGCGGCTTATCGCTGGCTGAAAGCGCACGCTAACCGCTACAGCTTTGAGCTATCGTTTCCCAAAAACAATCGTCAGGGCGTCAGCTATGAACCCTGGCACTGGCGCTTCGTGGGCGATATCCAGAGCCTCAAGACGTTCTACCGGGCACACGGCCAGAAATAAACGAAAAATCAATGGTCTATGACTGCAAATCCTGTGTGAGGCGAACCGGCACGATTTGTCCGGGTTGAATCAGGGCAGGTTTTGGAGATGTCAGCACTGTAGCTGCCGCTCCGGCTGCCGCTCCGCCCAGTGCACCGAGTCCCGCCGAACCACTCAGCGCCCCCAGGACGCCACCAGCCACAACCCCGATACCAGAGTTGCGGAGGAGACTGGAATTCTCGACCTGTCGTGCGCCATCGAGTGCCTCAGACTGGGCTGCGATCGGGATGGTTCGTCCTTGCAGCGAAATCGCCTGCGTGACAAAGCGACTGCCGGATGCGGTTGTTTCAAAGCGTCCTGTGACTGTACTGCCTGCAGGGACGAGCATATTGCCTTCGGCATCGCGAATGTCTGTTTGTAACACGAGCACTTCCTGCTGCGGCCTGTCTGTCCTCAGAGGCAGGGGGGAATTGCCCGGATAGAGCAGATTGAGCGTTGCGCCAGCCGGTAACACGACATTAGGCGCTGTGGGCCTAAAAGCCTGCATGACGCCGGGCGATGGGTTAGCGACGCTGTTCAGCGGTTGGCCACTGATACCAGGTGCGCCGGATGTACGTGGGAGGGGCTGGCCGAAGTCCACGACTGGCGGCGTCGTAGGTGTGGGTGGCTGCCGAATGGTGGTTGCATCATACGTTGGGGTTGTCTCAGATGGTTTCACCACGGGTTGCTGGAGCGTCGGTACGTTAATCGGTGGTGCCAGACTGGTGCTCCCGGCTGGCCGCCTCACGGTAGTGGCATTGTAGGACGTGGTTCCCGCTGGCGGTGCCGCTGCCGCTGCCGCTGTGCCCTGTAACGGCGGTACGCTAACCAGTGGTGGATTGGGATCTGCTGAGGGAGTCTGCTGGATCGGCAGCACGCTAATCGGTGGTGCCAGACTGGTGCTCCCGGCTGGCCGCCTCACGGTAGTGGCATCGTAAGACGTAGCTCCTCCGGGGGGCGATGGTTCTGCCGTGCGCTGTAGTGGTGGTACGCTGACCGTTGCCGAATTTGCGCCCGTGGGAGCGCCCGGTACCATCGATGTTGAATCGGTAACTGGTGGCGTGCCACCGAAAGCTCCCAGACTGGGTGTTCCGACTCGGATGGGTGGGGGGACGTTAGCGCTCGCTGGCTGATTTGTGCCTGTGGAACCAGAGGGCATCAGATTGGCATTTCCCGCTGGTGGTTGGGGCTGTTCTCGTGTGGCGGCAGGAGCCGCTCCCCGTGGCGCGATCGGCGGTACGCTGACCGTTGGCGCTGAGCTGGCAGAAGACGCCATCAGCGTTGATGGGATTTCCAGGGATGCCAGTGAGTTCAGCACGGAACGACTCGGCGGAGCGGAACTGCTTGTCGCTCGCTCGTCTGCTGGGGCAGAACCAGACGGTTTGGCGGGGGTGGACAGCATGGCTGCCAGCCGCGCAATCCGTGAGGTGGGCTGGGTGCCGGATGCAGTTGAGTCGATCGCTGTCGTGGTGCTGGGCGCAGGGGGCGGGGCCACGATTGCGCTACTAGCCGCCGCGCGATCGGCTGTATTGGTGGTGGTTTTGGGCGTACCAGGCGATGGCACTGTAATGAGTACACCGCCCGCGGTATCTACGGCTACGGCTGAGTCAGCGTCACTAGGCTTGCCTGGGGGTAAGGCGGTGGCACTGGCGCTGCTGGATGACGGCGAAGGCGGTAAGACTGGTGCGAGGTCGATCGGTCGTGTTGCTGTCAACGCCGGTTTTGTCGGCGCATCGGGGCCAGGAGCAGGGTCATTACCGCCGGTTGCCGTGGCTGAGGAGGGTATTGCCGCATTACCGCTATCCGCTGGCAGCGGGGCAGGCTGGTTGCTGGTTGGTGGGTTTGGCGGCAGGGATGCAGCCGAGGGTGACGCCGGACGAGCTGATGGCGGTACAGGCGGCGCAGCGGTGTCCGCAGGAGACGGTGGGGGGCTGGTCGCGGTGTTGCGACTGGATGGTTGTACCGGGGGCGCGGCAATCTTGGCGGCGATCGATGTTGGTGTGGGGCGTTTAGTCAATCCGGGTGTGACCGATGGTTTGGCTGCGATCGCGGCAGTCACTGAAGCGGTAGACGCGGGCTGCGATCGATGGGGGGGCGTCGCCATCGGCGATGGCAGCACCGGCGATCGTGAGGAAACGGTATTGGCAGACATCGCTTTGGTCACGAGCGGCTGCAACACCCAACGCGCCCCCCCGGATTGAGTCGTGCCATCGCCAACTTTTTGCAATTTCACCTGCCCCGGCGCGAGTGAAACATCGGGCGAAATTTCCATCACGATGCGAGTTAAGCCCGGTTGGAATTGAGACACGCGAATCTGACGGATCGCACCGCTGTAGGTCTGTTGCGTGCTGACGTTGCCAACCGCCGTGTCAGGCAGATCGACCACGATCCGCGCTGGCTGGGCCATTAAAAAGTAGTGAGGGGTCGTGCCGTCTTTGACCGTGATTTCAAGCTGATTAGCCGCGGGGTCAAATGTCCAGTGGGTGAGCGATGCCGCTTGTCCCGATAGCCCCAGGGTATCTGCCGCAACGGCAAGGATCGCTGCGATCGCGCCAATAGCCAGTCGTTTTCCCCCAGCGCTGCGTGCCATCGATGGCGGTTGTGAGGAGGGCGACAATTCTGGCTCCAATTTCTGTGTTTGCATTATTTTAGGCAGAACGCGTCAAACAAACTTGACTTCCAACTGGGCTGAACGCTTCATCGTAGCGTGCATCGTTCGCGATCGGCGGTCAGCGTTTGAGTCATTTCAGGCAACGCCCAAACTATAGCAATCCTGGATCCATTCTGAGCAAGCAGAGGTGTAATCGGATTTCCCGGTGGGGAAGCCCCGTTACAATCCAAACTGGATCGCTAAGGCGGCTGATTGCTGACTGGACTGGCTGACCGTCTGGTCGCGACAAACAGGAACACATGACTGACCATCACCCCATTTAGGGACAACACCCCAATTGTCATCCCATAATGACACCAGATGTGGGGTTTGAACCGTTTCTTCGTTAAATTTTATGGTCTTGCTGAGTTGCCGGGTCGTCACTGGGTTGACTGCAAAGGGGTGACGGAGCCGTAATTGCCGTGCGAATCGCCGCACATCGATCGCGATACTCTGAGTCCTCTAACACAGGCGTGCTGCCGTCCAGCGGGATTGCGGTCGTCAGATCAATCCACGATTTGCAGCCCCCATAAGCTGTACTGTAGGGAATAATCTGCGGCTGGTTGAGTTGATAAACTCGCAGCAGCAGCAGATCGAGCGGTTGCTGTGGTTTCCATTTGAGCCGTTCTGCTACAAATGCTTCGTTCCAGATATGAAAAGGCCAGAGCGCCCGTACCTGATCCTCACTGCGGATGGCAACCCGGTCTGTAATCATGGCCCATGCGCCAATTCGCACCGTTTCTGGATGCTCACCCGACGCTACAGGCACGATCGCGCTGGTATACTGGGCTTTCACTAGATGCGGCTGCTGGTGCTCATAGGTGGGGTAAAGCCACACGCGATCGTGCGCGATCGTAAACTTGCCACCCGTCTCATGTATCCCTCCTTTCCGCAACAGCACGATCGTCTCACCCTGCTCCAGGGCATCGACAGCGACTTGCCATTCCTTGAGCGCATGAACGAGGGTTTGCGTCGTCTGACTCATCACAACTCTCTCCTGGCTCCTGCCGTCGAGACGGGGACTGTTTGAATTCGTGGATTGCGTTGGCCTGGTCGCGTTGGTTCGAGCGCTGAGGGTACAGTCATTGGCTACAACCGGCAGTCGGGTCGGCTGGCTGGCTCCGCGCTGCCTCATGCTGGATGGCGATGACTGGACTTTACTTCGTAAAGATCTTGGCGATAAACTCCCCGGCAGCCATCACAAACGGGAATAGAATGCCTGCCAGACCAATCCAGCCCCCAAACTGGCCCAAGATGCTGAGCAACGTTTTGCTGCTGCTCGAGGCTCGTTCATTAGTGACGGCAATAAATCGAGAGCTACTGCCGATCAGGAACGCGCCGCCAATGCCAAACGGGATGCTCAGACCAAACCAAAACTTGAGTCGATCGCCTGGCTGAATTGCGCCCAACCCCGGCAAGATCAGGAAACTGACGATCTCAATGACAATCCAAAGGCCCAGTCCCTTTAGAAAATCTTTTCGTCCCAGGTCTTCAAAAGAAAAGTTGCTCATAGGTAGCTTAAGCACTGAATGTCAATCTTCAGGCAGCGATGCAGTGGCAGTCAAGTTTCCAGCGACAGGATTTAACGCATCCTTGTTCTATACAGTATCAGCATCCCGCCCTACCGTTCTCATCTTCAAGGCGGGATTCCAGTGAATCATGACCGTAATCTTCAGGTTTTCTCAATGCGCCTCCCGGTCAAGAATCGAACGTCCTTCATTAGGATGGAAGGGGGCTGCGATCGCGCTTGTTTTGCCCGATCCAGCCCACGGACTCGCAATCTTCGATCGCAAGAGGCACGATGAACACTCACGACCTTCTCATGCTTGTACTGATGCTCACTCCGGGCATTCTCCTGTCGGTCGCGATTATGGCGACGTTTGCGGCTGGCGGTTGAGGCCTAAGCAGGGCAGGCGGGAAGGAGATCTGACGGCATCCGTCCGCTGACTGATGGCTTCTTGCTGTCGCCTCGCGCTCTATCCTGTCAGGCCAATTTCCCGCAGGCGCTGTTGAAGATAGGCCCCGGCTGTAATACTGGGCATTGCGGGTGTGGCGGTTCTGGCAACGCAGGCAGGAAGAGGCGTTAAATCAACTTCCGCGCGGGGATGGACGAAGAACGGCATCGAAAAGCGACGATCGCGCTCGTCAGTCGGATTGACCACGCGGTGGGTCGTACTTTTGAGTTGCCCATTGGTGAGCTGTTGCAGCATATCGCCGCTGTCAACAATAATTTGTCCCGGTAGAGCGCTGATCGATCGCCAGGTGCCATCTCGCTGCAAAAGTTCTAACCCGTCGCCCGTGGCTTCGCATAAGAGCGTGATGAGGTTGATATCTTCATGAGCGGCAGCGCGCAGACTGGCGGGATGAACGTCGGGGGCGATCGGCGGATAGTGAATCACCCGCAGAATGGTGTCACTATCGCGCATCATGTCGCTCAGCAAGGTTTCTGATTCGCCTAAATACAAAGCACACGCCTTCAGCAGTTCCGTTGCGCATGCCTCTAACTGTGCGTAAAGCTGATTCATGACGGTGGCAAACTGCGGTACTTCAATGGGTGATACGTTTGCTGGATACTTGGCGGCTAAGGGATGATCAGGTGGCAGTTCGCGTCCCACATGCCAGAATTCTTTGAGATCGGGCACAGGATGATCTTTAGCGTGTTCGCGTCCAAAGTGGGTAAAGCCCCGCTGTCCGTGCAGAGCAGGGTCTTCATACCGCAGCTTCACCGCTTCCGGCAGGGTGAAAAAAGCTTCCGTTGCTGCGTAGGCCGCTTGAATCAGATCTGTATCAACGCCGTGATGTGTCAGGGCAAAAAAGCCGGTGTCTTCAAGGGCGCTACCCAGTTGGTTAACGAAGGTTTGGCGACGATCGCCCGCATAAAAATCACGCAAATCCAGAACGGGAATGGTCTGTGTAAGAAGCATTATGACGACGAGACGTGAACGGCCAGAATACGGTGTAGGGTGTGAAATGTTGGAAAAAAGGAGGCACACCTTTGGCAACGATTATCTGGCTCATTCTAGTCTACGCGCTGCTTGTGGCGATCGGTGGCATCATTGGCTACGTCAAAGCGAAGAGTAATCAATCGCTCATCTCAGGGCTGGGCAGCGGCATTTCATTGGCGATCGCCTGGTACGTCAGCTTGCAAAATCCTACGGTGGGACTGGCGATCGCCACCATCATTGCCTTAGCGTTGGTGATTGTCTTTGCCCTTCGCTTTCGCGCAACGAACAAATTTATGCCTGCGGGCTTGCTGGCAGGGCTGAGTTTGGTGGCAACCGGGCTGTTTGCGATCGCCCTTTTCTTGCCACAAGCTTGAAGCGTGATTGTGATCGCTTCAGTATGATTCTCTATTGATCCGTTGATCCAAAACGGGAAACACACGATCCCGCTACGAAATGCACGTATGCCCCGCTGTAGAACGGGAGGTACGGAGAACAGGATTGCCTAAAACGCATTGTATGAAACAGTTCATTTCGCCGTATTGGAGAATGCGGTGTCGAGTGATTCAGCGATCGACCACTGATCGTTGGGTCGGGCATGCGGCTAAATTTGTTGCGTTTCGCCCCATGACCGACGACGAAAAACAGCGCTTTATGCCTCAGATTGTGATCGTTCAGCCGATCCCTGCCACAACCCTATCCGAAAACAAAAAGCACAATCTGGCATTGGCCATACAGCGCCTTCAAAACATCGCCATTTTGCCTGGGGCCATTTTTTCCTTCTGGCAGTTGGTGGGTGAGCCAAGTCAGGCGAAAGGTTATCTGGAAGGGCGCACCATTATTCAAGATCAGCTCAAAACAGACGTTGGGGGCGGGCTTTGCCAGCTTTCTGGCTTGCTGTATGTTTTGAGTCTCAAAGCCGGACTGAAGGTACTGGAGCGCCATCCCCACTCGCAAGACATTTACACGGATGAGACTCGCTTTGCGCCACTGGGTTCTGATGCCACCGTTGTTTATGGCTACAAGGATTTCCGGTTTGAGCAGACGCTTGCTGTGCCCCTTTGCTTAAGATTTGAGATGTGGGATCAGGAAATCTGTGCCATGCTTTGCGCGCCTCAATCCATTCCTGAGTATGCGATCGACTTTCAGCGAGAGCACGTTGAAAGTGGTATCAGGGTCAATACCCTGCGCTTGCTCGACAGCAGTACACAGCCAGAAGTGTTGGGTTCTACCCTCTACAAAGCACGGCAGTCGATCGCCCTTTAATCCCCTTTGTCGGGACGTTACATAAAATGTCTCTACAAAAGGAAACCTTTTACAACGCTTCTGGGTTGATGCCCAATTCTTTCAGTTTGGCAGCTAGTTTGTCCGATCGCAGCCGTTCTTGTTCTAGTTGCTGTTGAGCTTGTTCGGTCTGTTCGATCAGTTCTAAGTTTTGTTCTACCAGTTCCAGATAGGTCGCAAACTTCTCCCCGTCGGGGCGATAGATTTCTAGTTCACCATCTACTAGCTCAAAGCGGACGTTTAAACGGGGACTGATCCAGCCGATCGGGGTTTCAATGACCTCTAAAAAATCGCCAGAGCGGAGCCAACCACTAAAATCGCCTTTGTCGGGGTCATAAAGGTAATATTCTTCAACGCCGTAGCGCTCATAAAAGCGAAACTTTTTCGCCATCTCGACCAGCGTATTTCCAGGGGAAAGGATTTCAAACACCACTTGAGGCGTAATGTTGTCCTCTTTCCACTGCTGGTAGGAACCTCTATCGCCCTTGGGACGACCAAACACGACCATCGTATCGGGAGCCGCTTTGATCGTGTTGTCTCCTTCAACCGGATACCAGAGCAAATCACCCGCCACAAAGACGTTGGGATCATCCTTAAACAGCGCTTCGCAACCCAACTTGATAGTGACAATCCAGTTGAACTGTTTGGTATTATCAGCCATTGGTTGCCCGTCGCTGTCGGGATAATGAATCTCCTGGTTCAGGGCAGGCGATCGCGTCATATCAGCTTATCCTTGCTTGTCAGCCGTCGCAAACTGAAGCACCTGATTTAACTTACCACTGCGAAATCCTTCCAGGTCAAGGGTTACATAGAGAAAACCGACAGACTGAAATTTTTCGACCAGCGTCGGTAAATCAGTCGTCAGCACAAATTCCTTCAGCTTTTCAGCAGGCAGTTCGATGCGAGCGGTGTCGCCCTCAGAACGGACTCGAAAGGTTGTGAGCCCCATCCGTCGCAGCATGGCTTCGGCTCTGCCCACACGTTGAAGTTTGGCGATCGTAATCTCCTCACCGTAGGGAAAGCGTGAACTGAGGCATGGCTGTGCGGGTTTATCCCAACATGCAAGCCCCAGATGCTTAGCGATTTCGCGCACTTCGACCTTACTGATACCAACCTCTGCAAGGGGCGATCGGGCACCGCGTTCCTTTGCCGCCTGAATGCCCGGTCGATAATCGGACAAATCATCGGCATTGACACCATCCACCACATAGGGATAGCCGCGCTCCAGTGCCAGCGGTTTCAGCGTGTCGTGCAGTTCGCTTTTGCAGAAATAGCAGCGATTTGCTGGGTTTGCCGTGTAGTTGGGGTTGTCCATTTCGTGGGTTTGCACTAACTCATGGGCAATGCCAATCTCAGCCGCTTGCACGCAAGCATCCTCCAAATCTTCGGGTAGAAGAGATGGTGAAACGGCGGTAACAGCCAGGGCACGATCGCCCAGCGCATCGTAGGCAACCTTCGCGACTAACGTACTGTCAATGCCGCCAGAATAGGCAATCAGCGCCCGCTCCATCCCGGCAAACAACGTGTTCAGGTTTTCAAGCTTATCCAGCAACATACTCCTTCTCTCGCTCTGATGAATTCCTTCAGGCTACAAATCGCCGTTTGTGCTGCAACGATAACCAGGCTCATGCCCACCGTTGCAGCACTCTAAACACTGACTAGCCCCTTTGCTTTAGCGTAGCGTGACAAGCCGCGTTTCCGCTTTTGAACCGCTTGAACGCAATGGAGTAAGTCGTGACAACCCAAATGAAGCTCAACCCAAATATTGCGGTTTTTTAGCGGTGCTATCAAATTGGCTGCTGGTTTTGAACTTCTCATACTCACCCGTAGCAGCCGCTTGAGCAGTCCGTTGCTGCAATGCCGCCACTTGAGCTTGATCCATCGGCTGGAAGGTACGAGCAGCCTCAAACGCCTGATCCAAAATAGGCATGCTCTCAATGCCTGTGATCA
>JAJPKC010000318.1 GCA_021323955.1 Oscillatoriales cyanobacterium Centralia_MAG_596
ACCAGGATTTCCCAAGGCGCTCAATGCGATGATCGATGACCCCTGCTTTGCCAAGGGATACGTCGAGAAGTACCGTAAGGGTCGCGTCCAGGCCACCGCAGACATCTACAAAGCAGGCTTTACAGACTGCCATCTCGAGCAGTTGGAACCATTCCAGGTGAAAGCAAACCTGGTTGTACCCATCCTCGTTGAAGACACGCTGCTGGGGCTGCTGATTGCCCACCAGTGTTCTGGGCCACGCACCTGGAAGGAAAATGAAATCAATTTCCTTCAACAGGTGGCGATTCAGCTTGGCTTTGCCCTGGAGCAAGCGCAGTTTCTGGAGCAACGGGAACAAGCACGTCTGGCTGCCGAGGCAATTGGACAAGAGCAGCAGCAACAAACGGAAGCGCTCCAAATGCAGCTATTGCAACTGCTGGGAGACATCGAGGGCGCTGCAATGGGTGACTTGACTGTGCGTGCTGATGTTACGGCAGGCGAAATCGGCACCGTTGCTGACTTCTTCAACTCCATTGTGGAAAGTCTGCGGCAGATTGTGACTCAGGTTAAAGAGTCGGCGTTGCAGGTAAACGCATCGATCGGCCAAAATGAGCAGGCCATCCGACAACTGGCCGAAGAAGCCTCCAAGCAAGCGGTAGAGACATCCCGGACGCTGGACTCGGTTGAGCAGATGACACATTCGATTCAAACGGTAGCCAGCAGCGCCCGCGAAGCCGCAGCCGTGACGCGATCAGCGGCGACGACAGCCGAAGCGGGTGAAACCGCGATGGACTTGACTGTGCAGAATATTCTGGCGCTGCGTGACACGATCGGCGAAACCGCCAAAAAGGTGAAGCGGCTGGGTGAATCGTCCCAGCAGATTTCCAAAGTGGTGTCTCTGATTAACCAGATTGCACTGCAGACAAACCTGCTGGCCATCAACGCAGGGATCGAAGCAGCCCGTGCAGGGGAGCAGGGGCAAGGCTTTGCGGTCGTTGCCGAAGAGGTTGGCGAACTGGCAGCCCGTTCGGCTTCTGCCACTCAAGAAATTGAGCAAATTGTAGACAACATCCAACGGGAAACCAGCGAAGTAGTCGAAGCCATGGCGATCGGCACAACGCAGGTGGTGGAAGGCACACGCCTGGTGGGCGATGCGAAGCAAAGCCTGGGGCAACTGTTAGAAGTGTCTCGTCAGATCGACACACTGGTACAGTCAATCTCTAACGCGACCGTGTCGCAGGCCGAAACGTCAGACGCGATCGCCACGCTCATGCGGAACGTGGTGCAGGTATCAGAACGGACTTCTCACTCGTCGCGGCAGGTGTCAAACTCGCTCCGACAAACGGTTGAAGTTGCTCAAGAGCTGCAAGAATCGGTCGGTACATTCAAGGTGGGGTAAGGCCACGAGGGGTGAAGCGCGAAGCGTGACGCGTTTTGTGTGGAAAAAGTTGTGGGTTGTTAGTCATCCGTTGTTCATTGCTAACCCTCACATCCAACGCAAAACGCGCCATTCACCACCACCCCTCTGCTACCTGACCAGTGCCAACGACCACTAACCGGTTTTCACGAACCACCCACCACGAACATTTCACAACCCCTTCTACCGTTTACCTTCTCCCCCCTCCCCCTATCTATGCAGGACAAAGAACTGGAAATCCGGCGACAGTTTCTCGATGAGGCGCAGGAGTATCTCGATCTCCTGGAATCATCTTTGCTGGGGCTATCGAGTAGCCGTATTGATGTCCAACAGATCAATGCCGCACTGCGGGCTGCCCACTCGGTTAAAGGGGGCGCAGGCATGATGGGGTTTCAAACGCTGAGCGATTTAGCACACCGTTTGGAAGACTCCTTCAAAGTTCTGAAAACGCAAAAGTCGATCGCGGTTGATATTGATCTGGAGCGATTGCTACTGGCCGCGGTGGACTGTTTGCGCCATGTTGTCATGTGCGATCGCCAGCACAGCCCCGTTGAACCAGATTGGTTAAGCGGTCACGCCACTCCCATTTTTGATCAACTCACAGAACGGCTGGGCGAGCCGCAAGCCGAAGATGCGGCATCCGTCCTATCCCCCGAAACCGATGGGCAAGCCGTCATTGCGCTCTTGTTTGAGACTGAAGTTGAAGGCTGCCTGCAACGGCTGGAAACTGTGCTGGCAGACCCCGGCCAACCCTGCTTGCGCGAAGAACTCACGATCCTGGCGCAGGAGTTGGGCGGACTTGGTGAAATGCTCCAGATCAACGCCATGATCAGCCTGAGTGAGTCCATCACGCAGACGCTCGATGCTGTTCCTGAACAAACTGAGACGATCGCCCGGGCGGCCCTGCGATCGTGGCGGCAGGCACAGGCGTTTGTCCTGGCCGATGAGTCTGATCGATTGCCCACGGCGCTCGATTTACCGTTTGCGGTGACAACCCCGATCGCGACCGACATCACAGTTGAGAGTCTGCAACCAGTTGAGACTTTAGAACCCATTACGGCGATCGACACCGCTATTGCCGACTGGCAAGGTGACGACACCGCTATTGCCGACTGGCAAGGTGAACCTGATTGGCAAGGTGAAGCGGATTGGCAAACTGAAGCGGATTGGCAAGGCGAAGCGGAACGCTTTGACTTCTTCACGACCGATTTTGCCGCTGACCAGGCCGACGCTCTTACGGATGAAGCTGCGCTCGATCCAGTACCCACATCCCAGGCCACATCCGAGTCGATCGTTCAACCGCTGGTTAAGCCAGAATCGGCTGCCAGAACCGAGTCGCAAACTACAGACTTCCGCTGGCTCGATCCGAAGGCCAGCACTGATGCCGCTGAAGACGATTCCGACGCCACTGTACGTGTCCCCATCAAACAGCTCAACCACCTTAACGATCTGTTGGGTGAACTGGCGATCGAGCGCAATGCCCTCGACATGTACATTCAACGCTTGCGTAATCTGACCTTTACCCTGGGTCGTCGCGTCCGTCGGCTAGAAGGTTCAAACACCCGGCTGCGCTCAATTTATGACCAGAGCACCCTCCGCACAGCGGGATTGAGACTATTGCCAGCGCTGCGTCCAGCAGCAGAGGCAGGCAGCGTCGCCGAGCAATCAGCCTTTAATGCTGCATCGGTAGACTCACATCAGCCAGATGCACCGTTCGATAGCCTGGAGATGGATCGCTATGGGAACTATCACCTGTGGTCGCAGGAGATGATGGAAACCATCGTCCAAATTCAGGAGGTGACGAGCGATATTGAGCTGAACCTGGATGACACGGAACAGACAACCCGCGAACTCAATAAAACCTCGAAACAGTTGCAGGCCGGACTGACCCAGGTACGAATGCGGCCACTATCCGATCTGGTCGATCGCTTCCCGCGTGCGATCCGCGATTTGTCACTGCAGTACGGTAAAAAAGTGCGGCTCCAGCTCAATGGCGCGAACACACTGATCGATCGCAACATCTTAGAAGCGCTCAACGACCCACTCATGCATCTGCTGCGAAACGCCTTTGACCACGGGATTGAAGACCCGGCAACCCGCGTGGCGCAGCAAAAGCCTGAAGAGGGACTGATTGCCATTGAAGCCAGCCATCGGGGCAACCGAACCTTCATTAGCATCCGGGATGATGGGGGTGGCATTCCCCTGGACAAGATCCGTGCCAAAGCAGCTCAGATGGGGCTAGACTCCGCTCTCCTGGCCGCTGCCAGCAATCAAGAACTGCTGTCCCTCATCTTCGAACCGGGCTTCAGCACCAGCGATCGCGTCACGGCTCTCTCTGGTCGCGGCGTCGGCATGGATGTCGTCCGCGATCACTTGCGTCAGATTCGGGGCGAGATTTCGGTTGATACGCAGGCAGGCGTGGGTACAACCTTTACCCTTTCGCTACCGTTTACGCTGTCGGTGGTGCGGGTTCTGCTGGTCGAAAGCAATGGCATGTTGCTGGCATTCCCTGCTGATACCATCAGCGAACTCATTTTGCTCCAGTCTGAACAGGTCATCGCGACTGCCGGTAGCGAAGTGCTGAACTGGAGCGGCACCCTCGTTCAGCTCATTCGGTTGTCACGCTGGCTCACGTTCTACTGCCCGCGTCAGCCCTACGCCCTGGAATCTGCGCCCAGCATTAATGAAGCTACTGTCCTCATGGTCAACCAGGGCACACAACTGTTTGGCCTCCAGGTCGATCGCTGCTGGGGCGAGCAAGAAGTGGCCATCCGTCGGGTAGAAGGCACGCTGTCACTACCACCGGGATTTGCTAACTGCACCATCATGGGCGACGGTCGCGTGGTGCCATTAGTCAACGTGCCTGACCTGCTGCACTGGATTACAAGCTGTGAACGCTCTGGAGCCGTGCCCGACCAACCTGCAACACCGATCTTTGCACCTGTCGATCACGTCTCCTCCTTACCTGCTTCGCCCACGGCCACCAGTGTTTTGATTGTGGATGATTCGATCAACGTCCGGCGTTACCTGGCGCTAACGCTTGAAAAGGCAGGCTACCGCGTGGAACAAGCGAAGGATGGTCAAGATGCGCTCGAACGCCTTCAAGCCGGACTCAACGTGCAAGCCGTCATTTGCGATATTGAAA
This sequence comes from Oscillatoriales cyanobacterium Centralia_MAG_596, assembly GCA_021323955.1. Lineage (GTDB taxonomy): Bacteria > Cyanobacteriota > Cyanobacteriia > Leptolyngbyales > Leptolyngbyaceae > Stenomitos. The sequence continues at coordinate 4,542 of JAJPKC010000318.1, forward strand.
TGCCCCGTCTCGACGGTTATGGCTTCCTCACCAAAGTGAAGTCCAATCCCGCACTGGAGCATCTGCCCGTCAGTATGCTGACCTCCCGCAGTGGCGAGAAACATCGGCAGCTAGCCTTCAGCCTCGGCGCATCGGCCTACTTCTCCAAGCCTTACAACGAACACGAACTCCTGCAAACCCTGGAACGCATGATTGAAGTCGGTGTAAAGGTGTGAAGTCAGCCAAACGGCAACTGCATCTGAGCCTGTCCTCTCCCTCGCTCCCAATTTCCCTCCTCCCTCCCTCCTCTTTATGGCAATCCAACTCTCCGCCAAATCTCGACGGCTGCAATCACGCCAATCGGCGTTTAACCATCAGCTCATCGTGTTTCAGCTACGTCAAGAGTGGTTTGCCATGCCAATCCAGATGGCGCAGAAAGTCATTTCATTGGACAAGGTGTATGGAGCGGGGGCAGAGGTCAGCTTTACCCTTTACCAGAATCAAGAAATTCCAATTCTTAACGTCAAACGGCGCATTTTTGGCGCGGCGAATCCTCAGTATTTGCTACCGCAGAGCGGTGCCGCCACCAATAATGCTGACAGCCAATACCACACCAAACGCTTTCTTCTGATTATGAAATCGCCGACAGGCGAGTTGGTTGGCCTGCCGCTTGACTCGCCACCGTCACTGCGACGCATATCAGAATCGGCCTTTATGCCACTGTCTGCGACTTACCTGGAAAGTGGGCAGATTCGCTGTATCAAATGCCTGATTGTTCCTGATCCAGAGCAGCCACCGATTTTTCTCCTGGATCTTGACCAGCTATTCCAGGCTCAAACAGCCCTACCGGGTGCAAACCAAGCTATGTAAATTCACTAAACCGAAATTCGCTGCATAAACCGATGACTCCTGCAGAACTTTTAGAAAAATACGCGATCGGCGAGCGTAATTTTAGTGGCGTCGATCTCAGTTGGGCAAATTTAAGTCAGGCCGACCTGTCTGACGCTGACTTCTGGGAGGCGAATCTGAGCGGTGCTGATTTAAGTCAGGCAAATCTGGCGGGTACCAACCTCAAGTCGGCAATCTTGAGCCGCACCAATCTAACGCGCACGACGTTGACTGCCGCCGATCTGCGATCGGCAGACCTGCGCGATGCCATCTTACAAAATGCCAACCTGCAAAATGCGTTGTACGATCGCGCCACCCAGTTTCCCAATGATTTTGATCCGGCGATCGCGCGTGCCTGCCTGATTGCGCCCCAGAGCGTTCTCCAAAAGGCTGTGTTAGCGCGCATGGATCTGAGCGGTACCGACCTCAGCCGATCGGACTTAAGACACGCCAACTTGCAGCAAGCCACGCTCTTTGGCGTGAGTTTAGCGCAGTCCAATCTGAGCACAGCCGATCTCCAAAACGTTGATCTCCACGAAGCCGAACTGGACAGGGCCACGCTGAGTGGGGCCAACCTGAGTCACGCTAAATTAACCTACGCCAGCTTACAGTACGTTGATCTGAGTGGTGCAGCGCTAACGGGTGCCAACCTGACGGGGGCCAATCTCTGGAAAGCGAACCTGTTTGGCGCTGACCTGCGCTCTGCTATCCTGGAGCTGACGAATCTCCAGGGGGCCGTTTACGACAGTCGCACCCAATTTCCGCCAAACTACGACCCCAATCAGCACGGTGCTCTGCTCATCGCGCCGGGTGCCAACCTCCAGCAGGCGGATCTGCGCGATATGAGTCTGGCGGGTGCTGACCTGATGGGTGCCGACCTCACCGAAGCCAATCTCATCGCGGCTGACCTCTGGGGCGCAAACCTGACCGAAGCGATTTTGACCCATGCCAATCTGACCGAGGTGAACTTTACCGGCGCGGATTTAACTGGTGCCAATCTCCACGATGCCCATCTGGAGAACACAAATCTGCAAGCGGCGGATTTAACGGACGCTATTCTCACAGGCACCGGCTGGGAATCTGGTGAACAATAGCGATACCTCATCAAGGCACAGTGGTTGCCTTCTGTCTCCTCGCGCCTGAGACGATCGCGTAACCGCTATAATGAGTCGCACCGATCGTCTCAGGCTCACTTGACTAATCCAAATCAAATTCGCGCGATCGCGCTGGGGTTAATTCAACACGGCACTCGCGTCTTTGTTTCTGAAGGCTTCGATCCGGTGAAACAGGAGATGTTTTACCGTGCGCTGGGCGGCGGTATCGAGTTTGGCGAAACCAGCATTGATGCCCTCAAGCGAGAATTCCAGGAAGAACTGCAGGCAGAACTCACCAACATCCACTATCTTGGCTGCATCGAAAACCGCTTCACCTACGATGGCAGACCGGGACATGAAATTGTGCAGCTTTACCGCTGCGACTTTGCCGATCAATCGTTCTACCAGCAAGAACAGATCCCTTTCGTCGATAGTGATCAAGCCTACACCGCTTACTGGATTGAGCGCGATCGCTTCCACTCGGGCGAACTCCGTCTCGTCCCGCCTGAGTGCCTCCAATATTTAGTGCACCCCTGGACTTAATTTCCCTCAAACTGCTGCTATAAGTAGTTCCATTGTCTACGTGTACATCTCCAATCGGGATTAAGCCCTATGTCTATGCTGACGATTCAACTGTTGCTCATTGGTTTGGTGGCTGGCGTTGCTGGCGGTATGTTTGGCATCGGGGGGGGTGCCATTATGGTGCCTGCGATGGTGCTATTGCTGGGAATGGATCAGAAGTATGCAACGGGAACGTCGATCGCGGCTCAAATTTTGCCGATTGGTCTACTGGGCGCAGTGGTTTACTACAAAGAAGGGAATCTCAACATCCGTGATGCCCTCTTTATTGCTGGTGGGCTGTTTGTTGGGTTTCTGTTTGGCGCGCTGTTTGCCAACCAGCCTTTTATTACCAGCACCACTATGAAAAAGCTCTACGGCATTTTTCTGTTTGTGATCGGCGCACGTTACCTGTTTTTCCGCTAACACGATCGCGCTTGTCCCACTTTAGCCGACCACAATGCGCTGGTACTCACGCTCAGTCATGAGATCGTGAGTACTCTCCACCCGATCGACAAACACAATGCCATCCAGGTGATCCAGCTCGTGCTGGAAGATGCGGGCCACAAAATCGGTCAACTCCTGCTGGTGTTGCTTGCCGTCGCGTCCCGTGTACTCAACCGCGATCGCCTGATAGCGAGGCACCTGCCCCCGAATGCCTGGAATGCTCAAGCACCCTTCCCAGCCCTTCACCATCTTATCGGCGTGTGCCAGAATGCGGGGATTAATCATCGCCGTCGGCTCCATGCTGGGCGCATTAGGATACCGCAGGTTTGGGCGCGATGCGACAATAAACAGGCGATCGGACTGCCCTACCTGTGGTGCGGCAATGCCAACGCCATTGGCCTGTTTAACGGTCACAATCAGGTCATCAATGAGCGTTTGGATGTGAGCTGACTGAACATCGTGCACAGGCTGTGCCTGCTGACGGAGCACAGGATTACCCAATTCGATCACTTCGAGCAGTTCAGGCATGAGGCTGTCGCAATGGTGGACACTTTCAGTATAAAACGAACACCCGATCGCACCCCTCCGACACGGACGGTGGTGCACCCATCAGGCAACGGTGCATCCGCAAAATGACCGTTTCGGGCACCTGGCGATCGCGCTCTTGATTGCGCTGCAAGCAAACTGCAAGCGCCGTGTTGACCCAGAGCACCGTAATGTCGGTAAAACCCTGAGCGTGGGCCAGTGCGATGACACGCCGCCGCTCCCGCCGTACAGCATTGGTCGCGTCGTAGATAGCGGCGGATATGTGACCAGTCGCGATCTGGTGCGCCGTCTGCTGAAATTGACTGCTGACCGTGCGCCACACCTTCAGCCACGGCCCCTGGATCGCCTCGTCCCCAAAGAGGTGCAGGCGAATTGTATCCGTCGAAATGAGTCGGTAGAGTGGACATTCACGCACCAGACTGGCTGCAAGCGACGATTTGCCACTTCCCGGCAGCCCCACAAGGAGGATTAACGGTACAACTGAGTTTGGGATCGACCAATCGGTTTGAGTTGGATGGCCCAATTCAAAACGCATGACCCATTACTCAAAACGCATTACTCAAAGCTGCTAAATTATGGTGCCATCGGCGATAACTGAGTTCTTCAGCACAACCACAATTCCGCTACGAATGTAAAAGCCCTGGTTTTCACGCTCCGACTCTTCCACCCGGTCTTTGTTGATGATCTGCACATTGCAGCCAATACGCGCATTTTTGTCGATGATCGCGCGCCGAATGACCGTATCCGCGCCAATACCCAACGGCACCTCGTTCGTATGACAGTCAGACGCCGATTGGCGCTCAGCAAACGGCTGGTAGTAATCGGCCCCCATAATCAGGGTGTCTTCGATCGTGGAACCAGACTCAACGCGCGATCGCACTCCCAGGACTGAATGCGTGACCGAACAGTTTTTTAGAATGCAGCCTTCACTGATGATCGACTCCCGCACATGGCAGTCAAGCAGCTTACTGGGTGGCAGGTAGCGTTGACGGGTATAGATGGGCGCATTCTCATCGTAGAAGCTAAATGGTGGTCGTGGCTGCTGCGTTAAGGCCAAATTGGCTTCATAGAATGCCTCGATCGTCCCAATGTCTTCCCAGTAGTCATTAAACAGGTAGGCCTGCACATTATGATTTTTCGCTGAGCCTGGGATAATCTCTTTGCCAAAGTCAGTCTGGTCAGGAAAGTCCCGTAGCAGTTTGACCAGCACATCGCGCTTGAACACATAAATCCCCATTGAGGCGATGTAGGGATTTTGGTTGGCTTCTTCGGGCGTCAACCCCAAAACTGTGGTGTCAACACTCATCGCCGTCAGCGCATCACCTTTAGGCTTTTCGCTGAAGTCGATAATGCGGCCTGACTCGTCAATCTTCATCAGACCGAAATCAGACGCGCGACGATGATCCATTGGTACGACCGAGATCGTAATGTCTGCTCCCGTTTCACGGTGACGGCGCACAAAATCACCGTAGTCCATCCGATAGAGATGGTCACCCGACAGGATCAGGTACTCATCCGCGTCCCATTCCTGGAACAGCCAGAGGTACTGCCGCACGGCATCGGCTGTGCCCTGGAACCAGTTGGGATTTTCTGGCGTTTGCTGAGCGGCCAGTACCTCGACAAACCCTTCCGCGAAGCCAGCCGAAAAGTTGTAGGCACGCGAGATATGTCGGTTTAACGAGGCTGAGTTGAACTGGGTCAGCACATAAATTTTGAAAATATCCGAATTAATACAGTTACTGACTGGAATATCAATCAACCGATATTTACCGGCGATCGGGACGGCTGGTTTAGCCCGTAGCTTCGTCAGTGGATAAAGGCGTGTTCCGGCCCCGCCTCCCAGAATGATTGCTAATACTTTTTTCACAACGACCTCTCATTTCTCCCAGTCTGCTCCCACGTCTAGTGTGAGACTGTATGGTTAAGTTTGCAAGAGCTAAAAGAAAGAAGGATGAGAATTGGGGATCTTCTCCGGAAAAGCGGTCTATGACCAGCCATAGTCTTGTGTTGCAGGATACAGGAGTCAACTCAGTCGATAGATAAGGTATAGAACTTCGGAGCAGGGAACGAGTGGGTTAACGGGATGACGCGTAGGCAGTGGAAGTGGGGATCTCACTCAAACCGCTGTCCTTGCTGCTCCTGCTGTCTCCCCTGATCCTTATCCCCTTGTGTCAACGGTGTCCCCAGAACACTCAAGTTCAGCACATGCCCGCCTGTCACCAGGTAAACTGGGTGCGCGATCGCCCCGATGGCGCGGGTCAGCTGGCCGAGGCGATCGCGAAATCGGCGACCGACCGGGTAAGCCGGAACCAATCCCCACCCCGTTTCTTCCGCAACCAGGATGATCTGGCCAGTCGTCTGATGGAGAGCGGTCAGCAACTTCTGGCGGGTCTCAGCCCAGGGGTCATCCGCTTGCTCCAGCAGGTTGGCCAACCACGTTCCCAATGAATCGATTAGCAGGCAACAGTCAGGTGACGTGGTCTGAATTGTGGCCGCAAGTTCGATGGGGACGTCCAGCGTCGTCCAGGTCGGCGGACGGCGTTGGCGATGTTGGTCAATCCGGGCTTCCCATTCGCGATCTTCGGGATCAATCCGTGCCGTAGCAACGTAGACAACGGGCTTACCAGACCGCGTGGCCAGCGTTTCAGCCCACTCGCTTTTTCCTGAGCGTGCCGGCCCCGTGACGAGAATCAACTGGCGATCGGGCATCTCCTACAAATTCCCGAAGCCCTTTTTCTTCTTGTCTTTCTTCTTTTTGTTGCCGCCAGTAGAATAACCGCGCCAGCCCGGTTGGGGCGGACGATTGCCGCCGCCCATGCCGCCCATACCAGGCATACCGGGCATCCCACCCATCCCAGGCATACCGCCCATACCGGGAAAACGGCCCTGCCCCATCTGCTGCATCAGCGATCGCATCTTCTGGAAGTCGCTCACCAGCTTGCTGACATCGCTTTCGGCGTATCCCGCGCCCCGTGCTACACGCCGCCGACGGCTCGGCGAACCCGACAGCAATTCAGGGTTCTTGCGTTCTTCAACGGTCATAGAACCAATCATGGCTTCAGCCCGCTTGAGCTGCTTTTCGCCGTGCTGTAGCTGCTCATCGCTGATTTTGCCCATCCCAGGCAGCATTTTCATAATGCCGCCCAGCGATCCCATGTTTTTGAGCAGGCGTGTCTGCTTCAAGAAGTCGGTGAAGTCGAATTTGGCGGAGAGGATTTTCTCCTGCATCTTTTCAGCATCGGCCAGGTCTACTTCTTCCCGCGCTTTTTCAACCAGGGTCAGCACATCGCCCATGCCCAGGATGCGGGATGCCATGCGATCAGGGTAGAAGGGCTGCAGTGCTTCAACTTTTTCACCCACCCCGATAAATTTAATGGGCTGACCGGAAATTTGCCGTACCGAGAGTGCTGCCCCACCCCGCGTATCGCCATCCATTTTGGTCAGAATGGCACCCGTGATCCCAATCTGGCTGTGGAAGGTCTGGGTCAGATTGGCGGCTTCTTGGCCAGTCATAGCATCCACTACCAGCAGCACTTCGTCAGGGTGGACAGTGTCTTTGATGCGTGCCAGTTCCGCCATCATATCGGCATCGATCTGCAGCCGACCCGCCGTGTCAATGATGACGGTATCAATCCCGTCGGTTCTGGCTTTTTCAACGCCCTGACGGGCAATTTCTACCGGGTCAGCATCTTTCCCCAGCTCAAACACGGGCACGTCGATCTGGCGACCCAGGGTAATCAACTGATCGATCGCCGCCGGTCGATAAACGTCCGTTGCCACCAGAAGCGTCGAGCGGTTTTCTTTACGCAGGTGTAGAGCCAGTTTCGCCGTAGCGGTGGTTTTCCCCGTCCCTTGCAGACCCGCCATCAGAATGATCGTGGGTGGTGTGGCCGCATTGGCCAGCGGGGCCTGGTCACCGCCCATCACCCGCATCAGCTCGTCATGAACAATTTCGATAAACTGCTGGTCAGGACGCACACCGGCAATCACCTCGGCACCCAACGCGCTGGCCTCAACCGCTGTCACAAACTCTTTCACAACCTGGAGGTTGACATCGGCTTCCAGAAGGGCGCGACGGACCTCACGCACAGCATCCTTAACGTTCGATTCTGAGATCTTGTCCTGACCACGGAGCTTTTTCCAGGCAGATTCCAAACGATCGGAGAGCGCTTCAAACATGACTCGTTTCTTGCCAGCTAGTGAGTTTCTGCAAACAATACAATAGGACACCACTGTGAGCAAATGAGCGTTGGATAATATCGCGATCGCTCAACGCCGTTTGCGGTTCATTCTTTATCCAGAGTAGCGCTTTCGGTTCGCATGGTTTGGTCAATCCAGGAAAAGGCTGGAATAGCAGCATAACAATGCCCGGTCATTCATTCGACAATGAAATCCCCAAAACCTTAAAGTAAGCTGGTAGCAGGACTGTGCGATCGTACATCGCAATCAAACCAACGGCTGTCAAGGCTCAATCACAAGTAATCGTCAGCAGTAGAAAAATCAGTACGCTGGGACACACTAGCGCCGACAACCTGAATCGTCACGCACTCGATGAGTGTCAATCAACCAAGGCGGACCACTATGCATACCTCTGAGTCTGTGTCCAACATGCCTTTAAATGAACGCGAAGCAGCCATCACGCGGATTAACGATCCCGATCGACGAGCGCTGGATCGGTCTACGGCAGACCAACCGCATCGCGAACCCCCGATTGCCTCTGATTCAGTGGACGCCCAACCACCAGTACCGCTACAGCCAAAACCAGGAGACAACTGGTTGAGCTATTTTCAACAGTGCAGTCGGCTGTTGATAGCAGTCATTGACCCCGTGACCTTAACGCTCAAGTATGCGAGCGATTATTTTTGTCAGCTAACTGGCATCGCCGTCACAGGGTCGGAGGGTGGCTTAGGGTATATCTTTCAGGAACTGCTGACTGACGCAGACAATAGCGCGATTCAACGGCTTTACCGTAGGCATCTAATCCATCGCATCTTTCAGCAGTTTTATGCGGTCAATCAGTATAGTCACCGACTGCTGGATGAGCCGGTCATGATTTCGCTGCAAAGCCCCCTGTACCCCGATGCTCGCTATGTTGAGTTTTGGCTGCGGTCGGAACCGCTCACGATCGCCCGTCTCAATCCCCAACTGGATGAGTTTGCGGATCTAGAACTGCAAACCCTGACGCTCCCAGAACGAATGGCTATGCTGACGGATCCAGCTCGGTTTGAGCTGCTAGAGCAACGGCTGCGGCTGGATAATTACCAGATCGAAGGCTGGCTGCTGCTGGAAGGGCTGGATGTGACCGATCGCGAGAGCATCCGGCGCATCACCCAACTGCTGATTGATCGTGACTCGATTTTGAGTTCCCAGAAGTTTGGCGAACTGAACCACCAGATGCGATCGCTCTTCCGCGCTCAAAACACACTGGTACTCAGCATTGAATCGGATCAGGTGCGTCTATTTATGGGGTCGCTGGGTGACGAGCCAGACACCAGACTTTACCCCCTGCACGCTCTTCAGCAGTCTCATTTCATGCAGGCCATCCGCACCAATCAAGTGCTGGTTGTGCCTGACCTGGCTGAAGACCCACGGACAGACGGTGGCCGCCAATTGCTGGCGATGGGGATGCGATCGCTCTTGCTCATCCCGCTGATTGTGCCGCGTCTCAGCGATGCGGGAACGAGTGCGCCAGCGGATCAGGAGGCCCAGCGATCAGAGAATCAAAAGCTCGAACCATCCGCAGGCATTGACCAGCCGTCAACGAGTCCACCGTCCGATTTACTGCACGCGATCGGGGTGGTAGCGTTGCTGAGCGATCGACCCCATCGGTTTGATGCGCTGGATTGCCGTCACGCCGAACAGTTAATTTCAGCATTTGGCCGAGCCCTGACCGCCGCCCAACGACAACTGGTGCAACAGCGGTTTATCACTAATATTCATCCTGCGGTGGAGTGGCGCTTTTTGCAGGAAGCCGAACGCCGTAGCCTCGGATTGCCACCAGAAACAATCGTGTTTACGGAGGTGTATCCCCTGTACGGCATCTCCGATATTCGCGGGTCGTCCGAGGAGCGTAATCGCGCCATTCAAGCAGACTTGCTGGAGCAGTTTCATCTGGGGTTGGCGATCGTCGATGCTGCCTGTAACGCCAAAACAACTGCCCTCGGTAAACAGCTACGGCTGGATCTGCTCGATCGCATTCAGCAGATGCAGGACTGTGTCACTGTCGATGCCGAAGTGAGCCAACTGCGATACTTGCGTGACCATCTCGAAATTTACTTTGATTACTTTGCTCAGTGTGGTGCCGCCGCGATCGCCGCGATCGAGGCCTATCGGGCTGCCTGCGCGAACGAGCATGAATGCGTTTACCGCGCGCGTGCGAGTTATGACGAAACGGTGGGTAAAATCAATGACCTCCTCCGGGCAACCTGGGATCGCTGGCAACACCTGATGCAGAATGTCACGCCCCATTACTGTGACATTGAAGCGACCGATGGGATTGACCATATGATTTACGCCGGTAAATCGATCGACCCTCACTTTAGCCGCTTTCAGCTTCGAAGCCTGCGGTACGAGCAGCTCCGAGCGGTTTGCGATTGTGCCAGAACGGCGTTTCAGCTCCAGGCGAAATACAATACGTCGATGCAGGTAACACACCTGGTTCTGGTGCAGGATGCCACGGTTGATATCTTCCACAACGAGACGACCGAACGCCTGTTTGACGTGCGGGGTAGCCGCGACACACGCTACGAAATTGTCAAAAAGCGAATTGACAAGGCGATCGACGAGCAGACGGGCACTCGCATCACCCAGCCTGGTATGTTGACCCTCGTGTTCTGTACGGATGAAGAATGGAGCGAATATCAGGAGTATTTTCGCTACCTCAATCGCGAAGGCTGGGTCGATCACCAGATCGAACGTGGCACTGTACAGCCGCTCCAGGGGGTAACGGGCTTACGGTATGCCCGTGTCCGTGTGTTGGCGCAGGCGGACGAGGAGTAGGCGAGAGCCGGGGAGGAGACGGTTTGAAGTGTGCGTTCTGTGCTTTCCCGTTGCCCTATGCCCCATTTC
>JAJPKC010000252.1 GCA_021323955.1 Oscillatoriales cyanobacterium Centralia_MAG_596
GCATTTGAAAGTAAGTTGTCTAGCACCCGCCGAAAGATAGCGGGATCAACGGTCACACTGCCACCAAACTCAGGCAACCGGCTGACTAATTCCACCTTTTTTTGCGCCGCAATTTGCTTTAAATCTTCAATCGCTGAAATACAAGGAGCACACAGATCGATCTCGATGCGATGCAAAACCATTTTGCCTGACTCTAACTTTGCCATCAGCAGCAGGCTGTCAATCATGGACTGTAACTGATAGCCCGCGATCGCGATTTCCTCAATTCGGTCTTGCTTGGCATCTGGGGAACAGCCAGGATGACGCAGCATATCGGTGGCCAATAGAATGCTGGTAAGTGGATTACGGAGGTCGTGAACAATCATATTTACCATATCTTCACGGAGCCTGAGCAGTGCCTGGAAATTATCGTACTGCTGCTTAATTTGCACCATTGATCGAACTCTCGCCCGTAACTCTGTACTGTTGATTGGCTTACTAATAAAATCGCTGGCTCCTGCAGCCAGACACCGGGCCAGATCTTCTTTCGTGTTGAGTGCGGTGACCATAATGATTGGAATCATTCGCCAGGAAGAATTGGCTTTGATGATGCGACAGACTTCAATTCCGTCAAGACCCGGCATCATGTAATCCAGCAAGATCACATCCGGCTGAAAAGAATCCAGTTGCTCAATGGCTTTCTGCCCGCCAGGAGCATAGTTCAGCTGATAGCCTTCACTCTCTAAGAAGGTTTCAATTACGTCAAAATTATTTGGCTTATCGTCGATGACTAGAATTGAAGTCTGGTTATTCATGAGTGGTTTATGACTTTTGTAAGCGTTGTTGGATTAAACAGACCAGTTGTTTTAATCGGACGGGTTTGGTCATATAGTCTGTTGCACCAGCTTTCAGGCAGCGATCGCGATCGCCGGGCATAGCCAACGCGGTAAGGGCGATAATGGGAACTTGTTTCAAGTGAGGCTCAGCTCGAATTAAGCGGATGGCCTCTAGTCCATCCATATCAGGCATCTGAATATCCATCAAAATCAAATTGGGTGGTTCGGCTATTGCGCGTTCAACCGCTTGCCGTCCATTCGCGGCGACGATCGTCTGATAGCCGCGGCTTTCCAAATAACCAGTGATCGTGCAAATATTGGCCTCATTATCTTCAGCCAGCAAAATTTTGGAAATTGTTGCGCGTTCTGTTGCGTCTGTACAAGCAGCCTGAAGCGATGATTGGGTGAAAGCACCTTCCGGCAATGAATGTGCCGATCCATCAACGTAGGGTAAATAAACGGTAAAGCAACTGCCTTTGCCAAATTCACTAGTGACGCTGACCTTTCCACCATGCAGTTCTGTAATTCGCTTCACCAGGGCCAGTCCCAGTCCTGTCCCCGCCTGTTGACGATTCAGGCTGCTGTCGATTTGCACAAACGATTGAAACAACTTATCTAGTTCCTCCGGTGGAATGCCAATTCCCGTGTCGCTCACTGAGAAGCAAAGGGTCAGCGCCGACGGCGTTGGATGAGGCGGCACGTCATTTTCGCGTCGTAGCTCTACGTCTAGCGTCACCGTTCCACCTTCAGGCGTAAACTTAACGGCATTGCTGAGTAAGTTAATCAACACTTGCCGGATTCGTCTTTCGTCCAGCGCAATCTCGTTGAGCACGGGTTGAATCACAGTCCGCAGTTGAATTTGTTTCTGTGTCGCCTGTTGTTTGATGAACGCAAGACTCGTCTGACAAAGCTGATGGACTGAGACAGGGGCGATTTGCAGTTCAAGTTTACCTGCCTCAATTTTGGCTAGATCGAGAATGTCGTTAATTAACTCCAGCAGATGTCGGCCACTGCTTTCAATGGTGGATATGGCATGCTGCTGGCGCTCAGTCAGGTTGCCAAAGATTTTTTCTTGTAGCCCTTCAGACATACCCAAAATTGCATTCAAAGGGGTTCGAAGCTCATGACTCATGTTGGCGAGAAATTCATCTTTATGGCGAGTAGCACGGGCTAATTCGATGGTTCGCTGCTCAACCCGTTGTTCTAATTCAGCATTCAACTGGTGAAGCTGCGTTTCAACCTGAATGCGGGGGGTAATATCGGTGATGGTGCCCACATAACCAGTGATCTCTCCATTTTCACCGTGTTCTGCGACCGCTTGCCCATAGACCCAGGTTGTTGTGCCATCACGACGCTGGAATCGGTATTCCAACCGAAATGGACGATTTTCCTGCGCTGCCTGATACCATTCAGCCGCAATCAGATCGCGATCATTGGGGTGCAGACCGTGCTGCCATCCCTCGCCCAGCGCGTCCTGTGGTTTGAGTCCAGCCACCTGGCACCAGCGGTCATTCACATACAGGCAGTTGCCACGGTCGTCTGTCCGAAAAATGCCGACTGGTGATGCCTCTGCCAGAGATGCATAGCGCCGTTCACTTTGGCGGAGTGTGATTTCAGCTTGCCGACGATCGCTGATATCCACAAACGTCACCACAACCTGCTGTAGATTGAGCTGATGGTCAAATACGGGAAAAGCATTAACCAGAGTCCAGATCTGAGTGCTGGCGTCGGGGTGATTCACGCCGACCACATAGTTTTGCAGAGGGTGTCTGGTTGCCAGCACTCGGCTCACGGGATATTCCTCCGGTGGCATGATCGTGTCGTCTTCCCGACGAAAAGCCCAGACTGGATCAACCGCTGTTTTACATTGCATCTGGTCGCCCGTCAGCCCCAGCAGTGCGCAGGCCTTGGCATTGTAGGTCAGAATGTGCGTGTCCGGTGCATGGACGACCACCCCCACCGGGAGGTTTTCAATCAGGAGCCGATACCGCGATTCGCTCTGACGGAGCGATTCTTCTACCTGCTTCAAATCCGTGATGTCGGATAATGAAATCAGGCAAACATCCTGCCCCTTCCAGAAAATCTTGGCTGTCTGCATTGTTGCCGTTCGGCGTTGACCCGAGGGTTGATGGAGTTCAATCTCCTGAGTGCGCGGATCACCGCAGGCGCAGGGAAACCCCAACAACCATCCATGCAGTTGCTCTGAGCTGAGTCCCAGCATTTTGGCAGCCGCAGGGTTGGCGAAAACCACTTTGCC
>JAJPKC010000049.1 GCA_021323955.1 Oscillatoriales cyanobacterium Centralia_MAG_596
ACCAAAGCGGTCAGTTCTAGCCCGAAGAGACACCCCTTCGCAAGGACATCCGCCCTTGGGGCGGTCACACTCATCAAGCCACCAGCTTTGCTGGGGGTGTCTGACTGCGACCTCAACGGTTCCCAGAATATCGCCGCCAGAGGGATTCTTAAACTCACTCGCCGAAAGGACAGTGAGGAGTATTCGGGCAAAAGCTCCCGATACTCGCCTAGAAGCTGGGCTTGTTTGTGTGATCTGTGGACTCTCAATTCTCAGATTAGCACTGACACCACCACCTCGCGTCAGCAGGTAGTGTGAGCTTGTGCGATTCGTTCAGCCTAAATAAATGGAAACATTTAGGGACGGCTGGCAAGGTCTGAACCTTGACAACTTGATGATTGTGAGGGTGAAAGTCCCTCTCCCCAAGTGCAGGGGTAAAAGCACTATCCCTACGGTAGCGACTGGTCATCAATCCGTAAAGCGGGATAGAAAGGTGGTATCTGGAAGCCCAATCTGGAAACCCATCAAGCAGGATTCTATGAGTAGCGTAAGCGAAGATGTGTCAAAACTGTCGTCAACCACAACCAGCCAAATCAGGCTGACAGGCTGGAGCCAAAAGGCAAAGGATAAGGGGTTAGCGGTTAAGCTCCCGACTAACAAGCACTCCCGATAAACCCGGCAGAGAACATCACTCTAAGGAATCAATCAACGATCATCAGGAACGAAGTAACCGTTCACTTGCTCTCAGGTAGGTCGATACCTGAGTAGGTGCCAACCGGATGCAGTGAAACGGCAAGATTGCCTAAGAAGCCAACGCCCAGAGTAATGCCTGGGATATGCAGACGTAGGCACGATGTCTTGGAATGAATAGGTACAAGTAGCAGTCGATATGTCTAAAGCACGGATTCAAAACCCGATGATGGAATGGAAAGACCTCCCCTGGCGCAAGTTAGAGCGGCGGGTCTTTAAGCTGCAAAAGCGCATATTCAAAGCCTCGCAACGTGGCGATGTTAAGGCAGTTAGGCGACTCCAGAAAACGCTTATAAGGTCATGGTCGGGAAAATGCTTGGCTGTTCATCGAGTGACACAAGATAACCAGGGAAAGAAAACGGCTGGTGTAGATGGCATCAAAGCCCTCAAGCCAGAACAGCGATTGGAACTGGTCGATCAATTGACACTATCTCAAAGGGCAAGACCGACGCGACGGGTTTGGATACCCAAACCTGAAACGGAGGAAAAACGCCCGCTAGGGATTCCAACGATGACAGACCGTGCCCTACAAGCATTGGTCAAACAAGCATTAGAGCCAGAATGGGAGGCAAAATTTGAGCCAAACAGCTATGGCTTCAGACCTGGACGTGCAGCCCATGATGCAATAGCAGCAATTTTCGACAATATCAGCAGAAAAACCAAATATGTGCTTGATGCTGATATTGCTAAATGCTTCGACCGCATCAACCATGAAGCACTATTGACAAAGCTAAGCACATTTCCCCTAATTCGCCGACAAATTAAAAGCTGGCTAAAGTCAGGGGTAATGGATGGCAAGGCATTGTTCCCAACCGATGAAGGAACGCCCCAGGGAGGTGTGATTTCCCCGTTATTAGCCAATATTGCCCTTCACGGAATGGAACAAAGGATAAACCAAGCCTTTCCAAGAAAAGGATTTTGGTCAAATGGAAAAAGAGTCAAAGAACGTTCAATGGCTCAACTTATCCGCTACGCTGACGATCTGGTAATTATCCATGAAGAGTTAGAAGTAGTCCAACAATGTCAACAAATACTAGCAGAATGGTTACAAGAAATAGGGCTGGAACTAAAACCGAGCAAAACTCAGATAACTCACACCTTTACCGAATATGAGGGGAAAGTGGGGTTCGAGTTCTTGGGATTCCACATTAGGCAATATCCAGTAGGCAAACACCAATCTGGAAGACACCGAAACGGAACACGTCTGGGATTCAAGACCATTATTAAACCTAGTCCAGATAGTATCAAGCGGCATAAAGGGAAGGTAAAAAAGATAACCAATGATCATCGAGCTTCCACCCAAAAGAAGCTGATTGAAACACTCAATCCGGTGATAACAGGATGGTCGAAATACTTCTCCACAGTTGTCAGCAAAGAAACTTACTCAAAACTAGGGGACTGGATGTACCAACTACTCAGAAGTTGGACAAACCACCGACACCCAAATAAAAGTCAACACTGGATTACCAGTAAGTATTGGCTTATCAATAAGGGTGGAGGATGGAAGTTTGCATCTAGAAGCGAAGAAAACAGACTAGCCCGACACGATGAAACTCCAGTACGGAGACACATAAAAGTGATGGGAAGCAGAAGTCCCTTTGATGGGGACTGGATTTACTGGGGTCAACGCATGGGGCAACATCCTGAATGTAACAGGAGGGTGTCTACCCTCCTGAAAAGACAGAAAGGGAAATGCCTAGAATGCAAACTGTACTTCAAGGAAGGAGACGTTCTGGAGATAGACCATATCACCCCCCGCTCCCAAGGCGGAAAGGATGAATACGGAAACCTCCAACTTCTTCACCGACACTGCCACGACGCAAAAACCACGAAGGATCAATCTCGCGGTTCTGTAGGGTGTACGTGACAAGTACCAAGACATTGAGGAGCCGTGTGATCCTAAAGAGTCAAGCACGGTTTTGAAGACCAGCGGGACTGGTGACAGTCTCGCTGAGTTTAATCATAAAGTGCTGACGCACGACATACTTGGCGCTATTGATGAGATTGTTTGCCTCCCGGCACATATCCACAAGAGCAGCAAGTGCAAATCCGTCTAGATTCAGCCTGATCTGGATAGTGCCAACCTGTTTGCTCATGTCGCCGTCTTTGTGCAATGATGCTATTGTAGCGTCTAATTGGCATCATGAAACGAGTCTCTGTGAGATTTGCAGACCAGGAGCACGAAGGTCTAGCGGCATTAAGTGAGCAGACGGAGCGATCACTTAACGACCTGATTCGGGAAGCGGTGCGCCAATATTTAGAGAAACAGGCAGGCTAAAGCCTGCGACTGCGTTTCATCCCTGCCTTAAAAGAGCAGGGTTTTCACGCGAGTTTTCTATAAACGAGACGAAGCAACCTTGAGAGTGAGTGCTTAAGGTTGCAGATGGACACAGAGCGTTTGCTGGTATAAAAATGTTGCTATAGAAAATTGCGATGGTATAAATTGATTCAACATGGAACAGCCAAAGCAGATTCGCAGGCGCATTGGGACGTTTCTTGGTCTCACGTTTGGATTAACCGGGGTCATTGAATGGCTGATCCACACACTCAGTCCGCCTTCTTCTGCTCAAGAATTCGAGTATTACGTGCTGGCTGTTACCTGGTCGCCTGGGATTGCAGCACTACTGACCTACCGCATCCATCACCAAAATTTTGCTGCACTCGGCCTCAATTGGACGGCGAACCCTTATTACCTGGTGAGCTATCTGATCCCCTTAGCTTACAGCCTGCCCGCCTATTTTGTCGTCTGGCGATTGGGACTAGGGCACTTCTATGACCAGGCGACGTTCCAAACTCTGACCCAGCATTTAGGCTTGACCCAACTGCCCCTACCGCTGGCGATGACCGGAGTGATCGTGATCCTCTCTACTTTTGGTTGCCTCAATTACGGCCTCGCGGCACTGGGTGAGGAAATTGGTTGGCGCGGGTTGCTCGTGCCCGAACTAGCCAAGATATTACCCTTCTGGCAAACAGCGTTGTTCAGTGGACTGATTTGGTCGCTTTGGCATTACCCCATCATTCTTTTCTCTGACTACAACGGTGGTACTCCGGCCTGGTACAGTACGCTCTGTTTCACAGTGACGCTCACAGGCAGCAGTTTTCCGCTGACCTGGCTACGATTGCGATCCGGGACCGTGTGGACAGGTGTGATTTTTCATGCCAGCCATAACCTGTTGATCATCAGCTTATTTGAGCCGCTGACTCAGAAAACGGACCTCACGCGCTATCTGACCAGCGAGTTTGGGGCCGTGATTGCCTGCTTTAGCGCCCTCGTCGGCGCTGGTTTTTATTACCTATCATTGAATCGACTGGGTCATCGCCACTGACATCAGCAAGCAGGAACTATCCTGCCTTAGCCGCCACTGACATCAGTAAGAAGGAACTATCCTGCCTTAGCAATGCGTTCAAAGTGCTGGAGTCCTCATCGGTCTAAGCGATCGTGACTGCAAGAAACGGACTTTTGACGGGATGCACCCAAACTTAGAAGCCAGACAGCGGTTTGACTCCGTGCCAGAGCGGCTGTGTACGATCGCGACATCCTTGGGTTGGGAGGACACCGAGTCACGTTTTTGGGGTCGGCAACGCACCAATGCCCACGACAGCACATTTTGATCAGCGATCGCAGCGATGAAGGGGCATCGTTGCCGTGCGTGCTAACGCTCTGTGATGTGATCCAGATGAACTGAGTCACTCTGCTACCAAAGTAACCCAGCTCATCGAACCGTTTTATGACTCGCTCTACAGTGAGTTATTCCCAAGCGTTGTCAGCCGTCCTGGTTGCCAACCATCGCTACTACACCAAAAATGGTAGAGAATACTGTTCGTTCCAATCGCGAACACTTCCAAATTGCCCGTATTCCCTGTAACGACCTTGCTGACTTTAGGGACGTTATTAAAGTTTGGCTGCCAGCTGTTCCAGCCGCCACTACTACACCAGTTGTGATAGAGTGTTCCGTCCAGACCAACCACAAACACCTCCAGGTTGCCCGTATTCCCGGTTGTGACGCTGCTGACTTTCGGTGCACCCATGAAGTCTAGCTGCCAGCTATTCCAACCATGGCTATCACACCAGTTGTGATAGAGCGTCCCATCCAGGCCAACCGCAAACACTTCCAGGTTGCTGGTATTCCCGGTTGTGACGCTGCTGACTTTCGGTGCACCCATGAAGTTTGGCTGCCAGCCGTTCCAACCATGGCTATCACACCAGTTGTGATAGAGCGTCCCATCCAGGCCAACCGCAAACACTTCCAGGTTGCCCGTATTCCCGGTTGTGACACTGCTCACTTTCGGTGCACCCATAAAGTTTGGCTGCCAGTCATTCCAACCATCGCTACTGCACCAGTTATGATAGAGCGTCCCATCCAGGCCAACCGCAAACACTTCCAAATTGCCCGTATTCCCGGTTGTGACGCTGCTGACTTTGGGTGCACCCAAGAAGTTTGGCTGCCAGCTGTTCCAACCATTGCTACTACACCAGTTGTGGTAGAGCGTCCCGTCCAGGCCAACCGCAAACACTTCCAGGTTGCTGGTATTCCCGGTTGTGACGCTGCTGACTTTGGGTGCACCCAAGAAGTTTGGCTGCCAGCCATTCCAACCATTGCTACACCAGTTGTGATAGAGCGTCCCATCAGGACCAACGGCAAACACTTCCAGGTTGTTTGTTCTACCAGTAGCAACCGCTTGCGCGAGGAGGGGATTCCAGGTCGGTTTAGTTGCTGGGATGAATGGTCGCCCTGCTAAACCGCTAGGACCGTGTCCCACCTTATCATCATCAGACACTGCGCCTTGTGCCAGCTGTGCAATTGTATTGGTATAGTTCCTTTGATTATCAGTGAGTGGGCCACCGATACCCACTGCTGATGTGAAAGCATTTTGTTGCACGGAGCCGAGCCGACCGGGGAATCTAACCCAAACCTGATCGCCAATTGGATTTTGGGCACTGTCTAAGCCGACAAAAACTAACTTCCCATTAAAGAACGCGCGTCCAACGGCATCCGAAACAAAGGGTCGCCATTGTGGTCCAGTTGTGGTGATGATGTCGATGAAATCTACACCCGTACCGGCTCCTGTGTTGCTAGACAGGACAATCCAATCATTATTGTTTTTGCCTCGGCCATTGTAGGTCGCGTGGGAGTTGAGTGCACAACGAACGATTGGATGAGTGCCCTCGAAGTCTACCTCGCCGGGATAATAGAAGGTTGAATTTCCATGCGCTTCATAGCGCACAAAAATAATTTCTGAAAAATCAGGTTTGACGCGTACTGTGATTCCTTCAATATCACCTTGATGTTCGCCGTACTGTGGCAGAGCGCAGTTGAAGTCCAAACCTGGTACTTTCACACGTGCCGTTTGGGAACCGTTATAGCCAAACAGAAAGATAAAGTTTAGATCCACAAAGGAACGGTTGTCTGGCACCTGCACCGACACATACATCGGTGCATCAACCGCATTATTAACCAGTGGTTGACCGGCGAAACAAGAGGGATCAATTTTGACATCGAAGGCACCATTAGCAAAAGCAGGATTGGCAAGATCACCCTGCGACAGCCCGACTTTGACGAGATCTCCAGATTGATTTACTAACCTCGCTTTGGCCAGTAAATAGTCAATCGAGCAAGGAAGGAATGACTCGGAAGGGTGGAAAGTTACGATCGGGGCAAAGCGAGCAACCTGGTCTAAGGGAATGGTCAAACCGTTGATAATCAGATCTTGCAGCATGATGCAGTCCTGTTGTAAGAGTTTATTGGGGGCAAAAGTTAAGCTTCTTCACTTGCCTAACCGATCGCTAATTAGCTGAGCGTTTAGATGCTTTTAGCGTGAGAGCTAACTGATCATTGCTTCACTTAGACGCAGAAATATTTCGCAGCGAGCGTGTGATATTCAAGTTATTATCTGGTGATAAAAATATTGAAACTACGTGAGTCGCATCACAGCAGGAGCTGCTTATAATAAGCAATGGACCAACGTAGGAGCAAATTCCAGTGGCCAGGTGTGGCTGATTTTTGTTTGCACCATACTGTGGGGGCGCTATCACTCGTTCTAAACTCCACCAGTCTTGTTGCTAACAGTGGTTTGATTCCTGCCATGCAAACGGTGTGCGATCGCGTCACTTTTTGAGAGCCGTAAGGGATCGCACAATGCCCTGTGTCACAACCCTCAACGAGCGATTGCAGGCACGAATGGGGAAGCTGATCGTCATTTATTTTTCCACGCTGATCCGTGCACAGTATGGGATTCAAGCCTGTTTTAT
>JAJPKC010000546.1 GCA_021323955.1 Oscillatoriales cyanobacterium Centralia_MAG_596
AAATGGCCGCGGCCCCCGAAATTTGCCAAAGGCTTCGACAAAATCCCGATCGTCGATCGACTGTGGCTCCAGTCCCAGCGTGGGCAACAGGTCATCATTCCGAAACCGTAAAATGTGCGCTGGAAACTCAGCGGCGGCAACCTGGTCGTGATAGTCGTCACCCAGGATCTCGATCGCGGGTTCGTAGTTGAGACGTGAGAATGGATTGGCGGACATGCAGCGATGGGCAAAAATGGTTCTTCACTATGTCACTATGCCTGAAACCGGACGAATTACCAACCGACCCCAAGGCGATTTTTGATCCCGGTCGATCGCGCCTGTCCCATCGTTAGTTGGAGCAATGCGGCCTCGCCCAGCGGCAGAATGCAAACGTCCGCCGCCGCGATCCTGCATGAGCGGAGACGGGGCACTGAACGGCGCGATCGTGATCGCATTCGTTCTGTTGCTGCTGTCTGAATTGGATCGAGTCGAGTGGAGGGAGGCATCATAATAGTGCAATAGCGATATGTGCAATAGCGAGCGTGGCTGGATAGGGAGTACATGGTAAAGATGGTTTGGTTTCGCGATCGAGCGTTGGGCGATCGGACGTTAGGCGATCGGGCGTTGAGGGTTCTGGCGCTGGGAGTTTTGGCGCTGTTCGCCGCGATCGGCCTGACGGCGTGCAATCCATCCAGCATGAAGGCAAATGCCAGTCAGGTATCACAGCTGGTTGTGGTCACGGCCAGCGACCCCAAAACGTTTAACTATGCGCTCATTCAGGAATATCCCAATGTCGGTGGATATCTCTACGAAGGGTTGATTTTTGAAGACGGTAAGGGCAACATTCAGCCAGCGCTGGCTAAATCCTGGAAATTTTCTGACGATAAGCGCCGTGTGGTGTTTACCCTGCGAGAGGGGTTGAAGTGGTCTGATGGACACCCCTTAACCTCAGACGATGTGGTGTTTACCTATCGGGATGTGTTCTTGAATCCCAAAATGCCCACATCCACTCAGGACGTCTTTAAGATTGGTACGAACGGGGCGTTGCCTACCATCCGCAAGCTGGACGATCGCCGCTTTGAATTTACGCTGCCCGAACCCTTCGCGCCATTTTTACGCAACACGGGAGCCGCGATCTTGCCGGCTCATGTGCTGCAAAAAACGGTCACGGCGACGGATGCCAAAGGGCAACCGCAGTTTTTCTCTACCTGGGGCACGGATACTGACCCAAGAACGCTTGTGGTGGCGGGGCCATATCAGATCGCCAGCTATATTCCAAGTCAGCGGATTGTCTATGAGCGCAATCCTTACTACTGGCGGAAAGACCCTCAGGGCAACCAGCAGCCTTATATCCAGCGCATCATCGCGCAAATTGTGCCCTCGGGCGATACGGCACTGATCCAGTTTCGGTCAGGCGGGCTGGACATGCTTGGGATTGGCCCCAGCAGCTTTTCGCTGTTGAAACGCGAAGAGAAGCGCGGCAAGTTCACGATTCAAAACGGTGGCCCTGATTCTGGCACCACGTTTCTTACCTTCAATCTCAACCAGGGCAAACGCAATGGTAAGCCCCTGGTTGATCCGGTGAAGTCCCGCTGGTTCAACACCAAAGAATTTCGGCAGGCTGTGGCCTATGCGATCGATCGCCAGGCGATGATCAATAACATTCTGCGTGGCCTGGGTGCGCCGCAAGACTCGCCGATTTCGGTGCAAAGCCCCTACTACCTGTCGCCTCAGGATGGTCTAAAGGTCTATAACTATGACCCGGCAAAAGCGAAAGCGCTGCTCCAGAGCGCTGGATTTAAGTACAACAGTCGCCGTCAACTTGTCGATGCCCAGGGGAATGTGGTGCGCTTCACCCTGTTGAGCAACACGGGCGGACGGACGATCGAAGCAATGGGTGCCCAGATCAAGCGTGACCTGAGCAAAATTGGGATTCAGGTGGATTTCAACCTGCTGGACTTTGGCACGCTGGTCGAAAAGCTGTCGAACACCTTTGACTGGGAAGCAGAACTGGGCGGTATTTCGGGTGGTGTAGAACCCAATAATGGCGCGAACGTTTGGCTACCCGATGGTTCTTTCCATCCCTTCAATCAAAAGCCCCAGAAGGGGCAGGCTCCGATCGAGGGGCGTCAAGTGGCAGACTGGGAAGCGGCCATTGGCAAACTTTATGTCGAAGGTGCGCGTGAGTTTGATGAAGCGAAGCGCAAGGAAATTTATGCCGAAACCCAGCGGATCGCCCAGGAAGAGCTACCGTTTATCTACCTGGTCAATCCCTTAAGCATGGCGGCAGTTCGCGATCGGGTACACGGTGCCCAGATCTCTAGCCTGTACTACGAGTCAACGCTGTGGAACGTATTTGACCTGAAAGTTGACGAATGATCGATCGCGTCCGCATTCAGGACTGCATCCAGGCCAATGGTCGAGCCTGCGGCAGGGATGAAACCGTTAATCTGCCGTGTGTGGCTTCTGGCGATCGCGGCTTGACCAGTGATCGCGGCTTGATCGGTGGCTTCGACCCAGGAGCACCGGGTCAGTTCGCGGCAGAAGCCGTGCGCTTAGTAAAATAGCCAGCTCGTGAATGAGTACTTGCGTCCGCGAATGACGGGGAGAGACTGGTGGGGATGGGTGTAGTAGGCGGGAAAGACGATCGCGCTGCCGGCCTGCGGTTTGACTTTAATATTTTGGCGATCGAAGAACGTTTCGCCGCCCTCAAAATCGTCATTCAGGTAGCCAACAATGCTGATGTCGCGCGTTGGAATACCGTTGGCCACTTCTTGAAAACGGCTGGCGAGCAGCAAATTATCCACATGACGCTTGTAGCGTTGCCCCGGCTTGTAGCGCAATAGAGAACACATTTCAGCTTGCGAAAACTTAATGCCGTAGTGCTTAAACAGCAAGTCCTGGATGATCCTGACTTTTGTCAGCAAAATCTGGTTGGTTGATTCCTGGAGCGTCTGATCGGTATTGCCCAGTGGCAAGATATCGCTGTTGCGAACGTCCGTGTCTACGACATTGACTAGAATACTAGAGGGTTTAAACTGGCAGCATTCTGCTACCTGGATGACGTGACTACAAAGTGACGGCTCCAGCAGGTCTGTCACCATGAGAATCTCTGATCCCAACTCTTTGAATGAATGTCCCACAAGCTATTCCCATCCCATTGACCAAACAATCAGGTTACGAAACAATCGGGTTTGATTCGCTGTCCGCTTGACTGATTTGATTCCTTTATCAGAGTGCCCCATTGACTCGCTCAAATTCAGCCCCTCACTCCCGCCCCTTTCCACAGCCGATCGATCGTGTTGCCATCGTCCTCATGGTAGCGCTGAGCTTGATAATCGGCATTTTGTTATTGACCGGCGACCATGCGGCTGCTCATGTTCGAAGCTTTAGCTGGCAGGACAAACAGATCGGCGCGGACGATACGGCTTTCACGTTGACCTTCAGCCGCCCGATGGATCATGCCAGCGTCGAGGCAAATCTCCGGCTTGAACCACCGCTCCCCGGCAAGGCGAGTTGGGCGGGGCGACGCATGGCCTATACGCTGACTACCCCAGCACCCTACGGCACGCAATTTCAAGTGCACCTGCAAAGCGCGAAGGATCGTTTTGCCAGCTCCCGCACCGTGATGCAACCGTTTAATGGCCGGTTTCAGACGCGCGATCGCGCCTTTGCTTACATTGGCGTCAGTGGTGAAGAAGCCGGACGGCTGGTGCTCTACAACCTGAATCAGCAAAAGAAAGACGTGCTCACGCCCAAAGATTTGGTCGTGACGGAGTTTAAGGCTTACCCGTTGGGCGATCGCTTGCTGTTTGCCGCCACGGCACGCACAGAGCAGCCGACGGTCTTAACTGACCAGCAGCTCTTTACCGTCACGACGGGCATTCAGATCCAGCCGCCGGTTCAGCTCGACACTGCCGCTGTAGCGCCTCCCCAACCCACGGCGCAGCCGTTGGGGGTTGTAACGCCCGTACTGGACAACAAAGATTATCAGAATCTCAAGTTTGACCTGTCTGCCGACGGCAACATCATTGTTGTGCAGCGGGTCAGCCGCAACAATCCCAGTGATTTTGGCCCCTGGCTGGTCAAAGCAGGTGAACCGCCCCAACCGCTCAAGGGGCAACCAGGCGGCGATTTTTTGATTACACCCGACAGCAACTCACTCGCGATCGCCCAGGGGCAAGGGCTGGCGATCTTACCTTTGCAACCCAACGCGAAACCGCTGGATTTTTTACCGAAGTTTGGAATGGTGTTAGGCTTCGCTAGGGATGGCTCATTGGCGACTACCGTGAAGTTCAATACAGACAACACCCGATCGCTCTTTTTAGTGAGCAATCAGGGCACGCAGAAAGAACTCCTCCGTACCCCTGGCTCCATCCTCAGTACCCAGTTTGATCCGGCCAAGCAGACCCTCTACTGCTTGCTCACCGAAGTTCTGACTAGCGGTGACATGTATCAGGAGCAGCCTTACCTGGCGGCGATTGATCTCAAGACCAGCAAACTGCGGCCACTCGTGGCTCTACCCGATCAGCGTGATGTGCAAATGAGCCTTGCGCCCGATGGGTTAGCCCTCCTGTTTGACCAGACCGTTGAAGCCGTAAAAGACAACACCGCCGCGGCTGGACAACTCCGCGATAGCACTGGCAAGGCGATCGCCGATAGTCGCCTCTGGTTACTCCCCATTGATCCAACGAACCCAGCGGCCAAAGCTCAGCCTGAATCGCTTCCCCTGCCTGGATTACGTCCCCGGTGGTTGCCGTAGAACGCCCCCACCCCTCACCCTCCTTTCGGCTCTCCTTTGTATAATTTCCATCACATAACGTATCGACCTTGGCTGTTAGTATTTAACATTTTTACGCGGCGTTAACTCCGAAGCACCCGACCGCAGTCCGGCATTGAGTATCCGTACCTGATCGCGATCGCCAGGCTGCTTCAAAGATCACCATGCAAGTACAGGATCTGCTAGAGCGATACCAGAAAGGTGAGCGAGACTTTGCTCACGTTGACCTCAGTGGAGCCAGTCTGAGTGGGGTCAATCTTCGCGATGCCGACCTGACCGGAGCCAACTTGACTGGCGCAAACCTGAGCTGGGCCTTTTTGAGCCGTACCAACCTCACGGGCGCGTGCCTGCGTCGTGCTGATCTGCGTAGCGCGTCCCTCAACAACGCCATTCTGAATCAGGCCATTTTAAGCGGTGCCAATCTCAGCAAGGCAGACCTGCGGCTGACGCAAACCCAGAACGCCGATCTAAATTGGGCCGTGCTCCAGGATGCCGACTTGAGCGGCGCTAACCTCTACGGCTCCAAACTAGATCAAGTCAATCTGGAGCGGGCCAAACTCAGCGGTAGCTGCCTGACGGGTGCTGAACTCATGGAGGCTAACCTGCGCCGTGCCAATCTGGCCAGCGCTAACCTGGATCAGGCCAACCTGCGGGAAGCGCACCTGGAAGAAGCCAACCTGCGCGAAGCGTCACTCATTGGTGCCAACTTGATTGAGGCGAATCTCAGCGGCGTCTACTTGCGACAGGCAAACCTCTCTGAAGCTGACCTGCATCGGGCCATTCTTACAGGAGCCGATCTGAGTGAAGCCATCCTCACCAGTGCGGATCTCAGTCGAGCCAACCTGGCGGGAGCCTACCTGCTGAAAGCCAGCCTGAGCAAAGCGCACTTGCTGCGGGCAAATCTTCAGGATGTGTATTTGCTGCGGGCCGATTTAAATGAAGCCAATCTCCGTGGCGCGGACTTGCGACGGGCCGATCTCAGCGGCGCTTACCTGAGTGATACCTCGCTCAGCGAAGCCGATCTCAGTGGTGCCTATCTCCTTGAAAGCCATCTGATTCGCACTAATATGGATGGAGCGCAGATGACTGAGTGCTGCATTGCCAATTGGCGAGTCGAAGACTCGGATCTCTCTAAGGTCAACTGTCGCTATGTGTTTACCCAGTTTGACTACACGACCAAAAGCCCCACAGAACGCTATCCCGTGGGGCGTGAACTCGAACCGGGTGAACTGGGGCGACAGTATCAAGATGATGAATCACTGATTGAAGTCTATTTCACTGACCTGCCGAACTGGGAAGCACTGGTGTTTACGCTGGCGCAGGTGAACTTCGAAGGGAACGAACTGGGTCTAACGATTAAGTCCTATGAGCCACTGGACGATAACTACCTGGTGCGGCTAAAGGCGAACCGATTGGTGAATGCCAAGATGCTGTCCAGACGAATCTTTCAGCTCTATCCAGACATATTGCGGCGGTTACTGATGCATCGCGCCGAAATTTTTTCCCTGTTAGACATTGTGGCCCAGGCTGGAGAACCTGATTTGGCGCTGGCACCACCACCGCAGTCTGTGCCACCACCGCCGCAGTCGTTGCCCTCGCCCGATCGCCGTATTCGTCTCTATCAAGAAGTCGTGCGCCAAATTCAGCACATCATGATGTCTCAGGCTCCCGAACAATTTGTCCAGAGCGTGCAGCAGTTGCTCAACTATCTAAACCGTCAGGGCATTAAGACCGAAGACATCCAAAAGAAAGTCATCAGTCAGGTGATTGCCCAACGCGCCAAGCAAGATAAAGGCTTTCGGGCTCACATGCTCCGTTGGGAGGAGACAGCCCCCGAAACGGCACGCTTATCAACCGTAGGGCAGGCGATGCGGCTGGCGATCGCGCTGCTCTGGACGGAAACGAAGTAGACCGCAGACAGATAGGAGTAAGGGGACAAAGGGAGGCAACCGCCAATTAGCACCCACCAGCCATTCGTTATCAGTGCTCAGTTGACATCTGACTGTTCAAACTCAACGCCTTCACCTTCATCCGTCATCCTTTAGTCTTCATCCGTCATCCTTTAGTCTTCATCCTTTAGTCTTCATCCGTCATCCTTTAGCCTTCATCCGTCATCCTTTAGCCTTCATCCCTCATCCCTCATCCCTCATCCCTCCCAATCTGCTCAATCTCACGAGTGACGCGCTCTTTGCTGGCGATGAGATGGGTTTGGATGGCCTGGACGGCGACAGTGGCGTTGCGATCGCGAATGGCGACGTAAATCTGACGGTGCTCACTGCCAATTTCCAGCACGCGCGGGTTGTGCTGCATGGTTCGCAACCGCAGGAGCGTCATTTTGTCAAAGACCTGATCCAGCAGGAGCACCAGCCAGGGGTTGCCCGCACTTTCGGCCAGCAGCCGATGAAACTGATAGTCCATGTGCAGCAGTTGATAGTGCGTCAACTGGTGTGGTTCCTGGGTAATGGTTCTTTCTGCCTGCTGAATGGCCAGGTCAATCTGCTCCAGTTGGGATGGTGAGGCATGACGGCACGCAGCAGCCACTGACACCTGCTCCAGCGCGATACGGCAGTCGTAAAGATGGGCCGCGTCGGTCACTGAGAGCATGGCGACACGCAGGGCACCATGCTGGTCAGTGGTGATTAAATTCTCGCGCTGAAGCTGCCGAATGGCTTCTCGAATTGGGGTGCGACTGACCTGGAGCAGCGCTGCTAGCTGGGTTTCGACCAGACGATCGCCAGCGGCCAGCTCACCGGACAGAATGGCTGTCCGCAGCGTCTGATAGGTTTGCTCGTGGAGCGACTGGGCGCGTTGGAGCGGTCGGGGTGAGAGCGTCAAAGCGGGTGGAAGCGTCAAAATCGATACTCCTTGAGTGTCGGAGAAATAGGCGCGATCGGCAAGTGATTGCGTGATGTCGATGTTGACCGTGTGGGGTGAGTCATCCCGGCAGCGATCGCCCATCCGTGATTGGATGCCGTGAGCCAGCGGCAGTATACCGCATACAGATCATTGTTCTCGTATCCCATAACGCACATTGGTCTGTCAGCCAGAAGTGTCAAGCTTGATACTTCTGCAAGGGGCATGAACCGTGCAAGATAGGCAGGCAAAGACATGGCGATCATGATGGCTGATCTGTAGCGTCATACACATCACCCGGCTCTTGATTTGCCTATCGTATGCCGTATCTCGCTAATTGTGTACTGCATACAGACCTTGCCTTTAGCTGAGAGCTTTTTCGCTGAGAGCTTTTTCGTGGATTTAGCGAAAGTGGTTTGCCGGAGTCTGTTTCAGCGCTCTGCTCTGCCTGTGAATGGGTTTGTTTGAGCGATCGCGTGGCGCTGTTTGCGTTTGCCAGATGTCCTGGCGTTTGCTTTGTCGGTCTGTTGAATTGAAATCGCCGTTATAAACACAAGTTGAGGCTGAGGAATGACACACGGAGAGATTCATGAGGGCGGTCATCTCATCGAAGCACCCCCCAAGCTGCTTTACGGCTTAAACGATAAGCCCCCGCTAACCGACGGCATTTTTGTGGCGCTACAGCACGTTTGCGCCATCTTTATCCCGATCGTCACGCCGGGGCTGATTATTGCGGGGGCGTTAAAGCTTGATATTCCAACCACAAGCTACCTTCTGGGGATGTCGTTGTTGGTGTCTGGCGTTGCAACCTTCATCCAGGCCCGGACGGTGGGGCCGATCGGGTCGGGATTGCTTAGCATTCAGGGCACCAGCTTTGCCTTCGTCACAGCCATTCTTTCCGTGGTTACGTCCTCATTAGATAAGGGCAGAACGCCGCAGCAAGCGCTGGCGCTGGTGTTGGGGTTATGCTTTTTTGGCTCGTTTATTCCCATTATCCTGAGCCGCTTTTTGCACCTGACGCGCAAAATTTTTACGCCATTGGTGACGGGCGTGGCAGTCACCTTAATCGGTTTAACGCTGATTAAGGTTGGGATGAACTACATGGCCGGTGGTGTAAAAAGCCCGAACTACGGTAGTTTGCAGAACTGGGCGCTGTCTGGACTGGTCTTTATCATCGTGGCACTCTGTAGCGCCAGCAAAAATAAGTATCTGAAGATGGGGTCGATCATCATTGGGCTGGGCGTCGGTTTTATCCTCTCCCTGTTCATGGGGCTGATTGACTTCAGCAAAGTGGCCGGACTGCCGCTGGTCAATTTCCCCATCCCGTTCCGCTTTGGTCTGGCGTTTGATTTTGCGACCTTCGTACCGTTTGCCATCATTTACCTCACGCTGACCCTGGAGGTCATTGGCGACATTACGGCAACCTCGATGGTGACCGGCGAACCAGTGGCAGGCGGTACATTTTTCCGCCGCCTGAAGGCAGGAATTTTGGGAGATGGTGTCAATTCACTCCTCGCGGCGGTGTGCAGTACGTTTCCTGTAGTGACGCTGGCGCAAAACAACGGCATCATTCAACTGACGGGCGTTGGCAGCCGCTACGTTGGTTACTATGTGGCGGCAATCCTGTCCTTCCTGGGGCTGTTTCCGATTATTGGGGGCGTGCTCCGTACGATTCCGCTCCCGGTGGTTGGGGGCGCTGTGATGCTGATGTTTGGGACGGTGGCAGTAGCCGGGATGAACATCCTGCGATCGATGCCAATGGACAATCGCTCCACCGTGATCCTGGCCGTCTCGCTGTCGTTGGGGCTGGGGGTGACGTTTGCCCCAGAGTCGCTGAAGGCCTTCCCCGAACTGATCCACACGATTCTGGAATCTGGTATCGCCACAGGTTCGATCTGTGCGCTGGTGCTGAACCTCGTTTTGCCTAAATCATCCACCCCTGCTGCTGACATGGAAGCGTTGGAAGAGTCGGCAGAGCAGCTCGAAGAGTCAAAATTTTCGAGCTAATTCACCTGTGCCCCAGTGCTGTGGGTGTTGTCAAGCTCCACCCACGGTGATCAGGGGGTTACTACTAGTCTACTGATCGCAATTGGAACCGGGCGATCGCTCCCGACGATCGCCCTCCGGCTAATCATCATCAACATGGAGAGTTAGAGAGTCATGCTTAAGGTTTTTACCCGCAAATTGAGCGCCCTTGCTTTATCGGTCTTGCTGCTGCTCAATGTGCTTGTGGCGTCTCCCACGATCGCGCAGGCGGCTCCTGGCATTCCCACAGTGGCTGTGCTGTTAGCCGATGCGCCGGTGGCGGCTGACCCTGCCGTTGACCCGGCTGAAGCGGCGGCTGACCCGGAAGCCGCCACAGAAGCGGCTGAAGAAGCGGCAAAGGCCGAAGCGAAAAAGCTGAAAGAAGCGGAAAAAGCCGCCGCTAAGAAGGCAAAAGAAGAGGCAAAGGCCGCTGCCAAAAAGCTGAAGGAAGAGGAAAAGGCGAAGAAGGCGGCGGCGAAGGCAGAGGCGAAGAAAGCCAAGGAAGCGGCTAAAGCTGAAGCAAAGAAGGCGAAGGAAGCGGCAAAAGCCGAAGCCAAAAAGCTGAAGGATGCTGTGACTGATAAGGCAGACACAGAAGCCGACTCGTAGGTTCGCTAGAATTTCGATCGACCATCTGGGCGAAATTAGGGTTTGTCTGTCTGCCTCACTCTGCCATCGATTGGAGTGGGGCAGTCTGCATCAATTCATGCAACTGTAAGGCATCTAATAAGGACTGCACCTGAAGAAGGGGGAAGCAATGACTGTTGTTCGTACTGAGCCACCGTTTAGCCTGAGCGCTTTTTTAATCAGCGATGGCCCTGCGGGATTTTTGCTGAGTTGGGTGGCCGGGTTTGTTGACACGTCTGCTTTTATCATTTTGTTTGGCATCTTTACCGCGCACGTTACCGGCAATATTGCATTGGCGGGCTCGTCGTTTGTGGCATCCGATGAGGGCACCACGATTACCCGTCTTCTCATGCTCCCTACCTTTATGCTGACCGTGGCGCTGACATCCCTGCTGGCGCGCTATGCCCGCTATAAACAATGGTCGGTGTTTGCTGTTTTGCTCACGGCAGAA
>JAJPKC010000282.1 GCA_021323955.1 Oscillatoriales cyanobacterium Centralia_MAG_596
CTGGAGGGGCCAATTGTCAACCGGGGGGAAGTTTTGCTTGGTTTGAAAGAACATGGGGCCAATACCGCTAACGGCACTGAGTCGCAGTGCCAGCCCCAGCCCTACGCCTGCCGCGATCGCAATGGCAGCGGTCATGGCTAATGCTTTGGGCAGCCGACTCTTGGATGCCGCGTGACTGGGTAGTGGTCTGGGCGGTGGGGGCGGAACCGCCGGGCGAGTGCTTGATACGGTGTTGATGGGTGGTGCAGTGGGACGTCCAGCCCCGTTGGTGGTTTGGGTGGGTTGCGGTAAATGAGTGGCCGCCATTGCTTGCCCCACACTGCTGGGAAATTCGTGCACCGCCGGTAGCGGATTGCTGTCTGGAAGGAGCGCAAACCAGGCCGCGATCGTCTGGGGGCGCTCGGCTGGATTCATGGCCATACCGCTCAAGATGGCATACTCCATAGCAGCACTCAAGTTGGGTTGGAGCTGGCGAGGGGACGGTAAAAGAGTATGGTTTCGCTTTACAGCCGCGATCGGCATTTGCCCCGTGACCAAAAAGTACAGCGTGGCGGCTAACGCATAGATGTCTGTTGCCGGTGTTAATAACGCGGACGGCTGTGATTGCTCGATCGCCTCATAATTGCCCTGAACCAAATTCTGTAGCTCATGGGGCAGCGCCAATCGGGCATACTGGGCAATCCCAAAATCGACCAGCACCACAAAATTGGCTCCCTTTGGCCGAATGAGATTTTCGGGCTTGACATCCCGATGCACCTGGTTGTGTCGGTGGATCACACTCAGCGCCGATCCCACCTGCCGAATGTACTGGATCGCGCGGTCTTCTGGCAGGGCACCATGCGACTTTACCCGCTCAGCCAGGGACTGTCCTTCCACGTAGTCCATCGCCGCAAATGGCAGTCCTGATTCTTCAAAGACATCCATTACGCGCACCAGACCAGGGTGTTGACACTGCGAGAACCGTTTGGCCTCCTCAAGAAACCGCTGCTTCAGCGCTGCGTGGTCTACGTGCATGGGCGGATGCATGGTCTTCAGCACAATTGGCTGCTGCGATCGTGACAGCGTCGCCTTGAACGTGGCACCCCACTGACGCTGGCCGAGTGGGTGACTGACTATATATTTGCCATTTTGTAGGGGTGTCCCAGCCGTCAAGTTCATGAAATCTACTCGCGATCGTCGTGCTCATGCTAGCGTTTCGGGGTGGCCTGAGGCTAGCGTCGCACCGGTTGGGCGACTGCCTGCAAGCGTTTACTGCAATTCGGGAAATCGCTGTTTGACATACGTTTCAGCCTCGGCGCGGGTCTGGATCACGCCATCCAGTGTGGCGGCAGAAAGTGCATCCAGAATTGATCGGAACTGGGGCCCAGGTTTATAGCCCATCCCCTTCAGATCGTTGCCGTCCAGCGGTGGTTTGATTGTGGCCCAATCGGTAAGATACTGCCAGATTTTGCGGCGCATTGACCGCTCGCGCAGGGCGCGTGGCGTGGTCTGGTCATAGCCATTACGAACGGCGATGAGCGCTAGTAGCTGGGCGTTGTATGGTTTCAGCACCCGGACAATCTCACTGGGTTGGTTGCAGGCGGGAAGCACGGTTGCCAGATGCGTTTGCACCGCTGCAAGCTGCTGCAGGCGATCGATGCTGTCTGACGGTAGCTGCAAATTTTCGGCCACCAGGCCACGATACTCCGGTGCAAGGTGCGCAATGATGACCTCTAACAGCACCAGCCAGGGTGCTGGGTGTCGGGATGCTAACTCTCCGGGACTACCGGAGAGCGTCTGTCTCCGTGATCCGCACAGCCAGCGATCGACCAACCGGAGTTGCCGCCACAGCGCTGCACTCATGCTTAATGTGGGATGAATACATTGGAGCGCATCGAGATTGGCTAACTTTTGGAGGGCAGACGGCCAGTACGGAGATTGGAGAATATGTTTGAGTTCTGACTTTAAGCGCGTCTGGAGGGCTGGAGCCGAAATGATTGATTGGGCCTGCCTGCGGTCTTGAATCTGAGCATAGATGCCGATCGCCATTGCATGGCGGATGTAGCCTTCCGTTTGCGTATCGATTTGAAATCCTAGCCGCACCGCAAACCGCACCGCTCGATAAATCCGCGTGGGATCCTCAATAAAGCTGTTGGCGTGAAGCACTCGAATTTGCCTGGCTTCCAGATCCAGCACACCGCCAAAAAAGTCGAGCAGTTCACCTGCGTGCGGGTGCGTCAGACGTACGGCCATTGCGTTGATCGTAAAGTCGCGGCGGTAGAGATCCTGACGAATGGAGCTGGCTTCTACTTCGGGGTTTGCCGCAGGATAAGGATAAAACTCCGTGCGGGCGGTCGCAATATCGACCCATAGCGATTTGAGGGTCGGGTCATTGTGCCATAGCAGCGCGGCTGTCTGAAACTTCCCGTGAACATCGAGCCGTGCGGTTGGGTAAAGCGACTGGAGCGATCGCGCCAGTTCGACTCCGGCTCCAGCATCGGCTGCATGGTGGAAGCCATCGACCACCAGATCGATATCTTCAATCAGCAGCGTGCCGTTGGCGCTCGTGCCGTTGGCGATCGCCAGCAACAAATCGCGTACGGCACCACCCACCAGATACATGTGCCATCCCCGCTGCTCTGCCTGGGCGGCGGCAGACGACAGGAGTTGCCAGAGTTCCGCTTTGAGGCACGGACGCAGTGCGGCCAGCAGGGCACCAGGCGTGGGGGGACGGGTGTAGGGGCGGGCGGACTGCACCTCGATGGCAGAGGCGTCGCTGGCTTCAGATGGCGCTGCGTCTGTGCCTCTCCCCATCGCGGCGCGAAAGCCAGCGACCCGTCTCTCCTGCTGATGCCACTGCCGTAGCACATCTGTGCGGGTGACAATCCCCACCAGTTCTCCATCATCCAGAACGGGCAAGCGGCCAATGTCGTAAGTCACCATCAGTGACTCAATATCGGGAAGCAGCGTTTCGGGTGTGATGGTTTTGAGGTTGGTGGTCATGTAGCCCTTGACTGGCGCATGGCTAAAGCCGTGATGCAATGCAATATCTAAATCGCGACGTGAGATGACCCCGATGAGCTGACCGGCTGCGTTCACCACGGACAATCCGGAGTGCCCGTACCGCAACAGAATGCGCTGAGCATCGGCGATCGTGGTTTCGGGGCGAATGGTACGAACCGGCGATGACATTAGCTCACGGGCGGTAGGTGGCGACGGAATTTGGGCTTTGAACTGAGCAACTAACTGCGCCAGGGTGGCCGACGGATCAGCCGGACGCAGATTGACCGCTGCCGCGCGGGCATGGCCACCGCCGCCAAAGGGTTTGAACAACTCGTTGAGATTGGTGCCGTCAATACGCGATCGCCCAATCACAGTCAGCGCATCATGGCTGTCATCGTCTGCGTTCCCTTTGGGGTACTGTGCCGCCAGCAATAGTCCATCAAAATCCGTCAAGTCCATCAACTGCGACACCAAACCCGATAGCCCCGGGATGAAGCCATCCAGCGTGAGCAAGACCCAGGCGATCGTCTGGCCGTTGACGGTTTCCGTTTGCAGCAGATCCATTGCCAACGGGAGCAAGGGCTGTAGCTCCGGTGAAAGACCGGGCCTGATGTAGCTGGCGATCGTGCGCACGTTAGCACCACACTCCATCAGCCACGCCAGCGCCCGTGCATCACGTACCGTTGTCTGGTCAAACGTCAGCGATCCCGTGTCTACGTGGATTCCCAGCGCCATCCCTGTCGCTTCCACCGGGTTAGGCACAATTTTTTTTGCCTGAAGCTGCTCTACAACAAGTGTCGTCGTTGCGCCAACGGCTTCCACCCAACGGTGAGCCGCTGGAATATCCGACTCCATCTCCAGATGGTGGTCGTACACCGAAATTTCGATGTTTGGCAAGTCCAGCCATTCTGCTGCGCTATCGACCCGATTGCGAAACTGAGTGTCTACGACTGTGATCGAGCGAATTTGCTCGGGATTGACCGATCGCCGCTCAATCAGCGCGTACTCATCCCGATGCAGCGCGAGAAAATCGCGTACCGCCGGGTGCGCACCGCCCGTCAAGACAATCCGTGCCCCTGGATGCAAGCGTGTTAAGCCAACCGCGGCCCCCAGCGTGTCGAAATCAGCCGTGGTGTGACAAAGGACGAGATCCATTTCCGTTTCCGCTGCCCTTCTGTGTGCCATTTTCTGATAGCTTACTAGTCAGGGTCAGATTGCGATCGCCCGCACTAATCATCCCTTTGCCTAATCTATCGCTCTATCGGAGAAGCGGAAATTATGACCATCATCTTCCAGATTTCCCTGGCTGCCTTAGTAATCCTGTCTTTTGCGCTGGTTGTGGGGGCACCTGTTGCGTTGGCAACTCCCCAAAACTGGGATCAGTCCAAGCGCCTTGTGCTGTTGGGGTCGATTACGTGGGCAGCGCTGGTGCTGCTGGTAGGAGGGCTTAACTACCTCGTGGTCTAACCCGGTTGATTTTCATCCTGCTCCGCTATAAAAACACTGGATTAAGATCATCTGTATGCCCATCAGTTTGAAGCTGTAGCGTCATCGCCTTTAAGCTGATGGGAAATTATTTTTTAGCTTGTAACCCACAATGGCAGTTTTTGAAGGAACCTTCACCCACCCCGAACGACTGCGGTTTGCGATCGTCATCGGTCGGTTTAATGATCTGGTTACAAGCAAGCTACTGGAAGGCTGTCAGGATTGTCTCAAGCGCCACGGCATTGATATTGACCCGAATGGCACCCAGGTTGACTACGCGTGGGTACCGGGTAGTTTTGAGGTGCCACTGGTCGCCCGTCAGCTCGCCCTCACCAATCGTTACGATGCCATTATCTGCCTGGGTGCCATCATCAAAGGCCAAACGCCTCACTTTGACTATGTAGCGGCTGAGGTATCTAAGGGCATTGCGGCTACTGGATTTCAAACGGGTGTGCCGGTTATTTTTGGGGTGTTAACGACAGACACCATGCAGCAAGCGCTGGAACGAGCAGGCATCAAGAGCAACTTGGGCTGGAACTACGCTATGAGTGCGCTGGAGATGGCCAGCCTGATGAAACAGGTCAAAGGTCTGGGGTCTGACCCCTATGGAAACCATCTGGGCGCTGCCCCAAACCCAACACTCCCAGCCGCCGCCATGAAAAGCGCTGCCCCCGATGGCACGATCGAACCCGGTGAACTGCCCTGACGGTGTGGGCATTGGTCTCTAAAACGAGGATGACGATCTGAACCCTCTGTCAGACAACGCTTTCAGGCGATCAAAGCTGGAATCGCCGAAATGCTTGCTTATTTGGGTTTTACTGGTTTCATCACCCAATAACAGTCCAGTACAGTAGACCGCGGCTCTGCTTGTTCGGTCTGTGGACATGCTTCTGGCTCAAAGGCTTGTATCCTGATGAATGAGTGACTACTTCTATGAACAATGCTTGACCTGAAGCTAATTCGCGAAAATCCTGACCTTGTGCGCGAGAAACTGAACACGCGCAGCGGTAGCTACGACATTCAGCCCATCCTGCAATTGGATGAGCAGCGTCGATCGCTGGAGCAGGAGCGATCGCAGCTTCAGGCGCGGGGCAACGAAATTGGCAAGCTGGTGGGGCAAAAAATGAAGTCTGGCAGCAAGCCGGATGATGCCGAAATTGTGGCGCTGAAAGAAGAAGGCAACCAGATCAAAGCGAAGCTGAGCGACCTGGAACCGCCGGAAAAAGACCTGAAAGCGCAAATTGAGGCACTGGTACTGACGTTGCCGAATCTGCCAGGTGACACTACCCCGATCGGTAAGGACGAAACCGAAAACGTTGAAATCCGGCGCTGGGGCGACGAGTACAAGCAGTCGTCGGCTGGACTTTTACCGCATTGGGCGATCGCGGAGAAACTCGGCATCCTCAACACCGAACGGGCAACGAAGATCGCGCAGACCCGATTTGTGGCCTTACTGGGTGCCGGTGCGGCGTTAGAACGAGCGTTGATCAGCTTTATGCTCGATCACCAGACTGCTGCTGGCTACCTCGAAGTCCTGCCGCCGCTGCTGGTCAATACGCAATCGTTGACGGCGACCGGACAGTTACCTAAGTTCGCCGAAGAGAGTTTTCAGTGCAAAGATGACGACCTCTGGTTGATTCCGACGGCGGAAGTGCCCGTCACCAACCTTTACCGGGACGAAATTTTGGCAGCGGATGAGTTGCCGATTCATCACTGCGCTTACACGCCGTGCTTTCGCCGTGAAGCAGGCAGCTACGGGCGTGACACCCGCGGCCTGATCCGCCTCCACCAATTCAACAAGGTCGAACTGGTCAAGATTGTCCATCCCGCCACCTCTGAGCAAGAACACCAGACGCTGGTAGAAAATGCTGAGGCGATTCTGCAAGCGCTCAAGCTCCCCTACCGCGTGATTGAACTCTGCACCGGCGATCTTGGCTTTGGTGCGGCCAAGTGTTACGACCTGGAGGTGTGGCTCCCTGCCGCTGAGACTTACCGTGAGATCTCAAGCTGCTCCAACTTTGGCGATTTTCAGGCACGGCGCGGTAACATTCGCTTTAAGGAAGCTGGCAAAAAAGGCACCGAATTTGTCCATACCCTCAACGGCTCTGGTCTGGCGATCGGTCGCACGATGGCAGCGGTGCTTGAGAACTATCAGCAACCGGATGGCACGGTCAAGGTGCCAGCAGTACTGCAACCATATTTAGGACGAGAGATATTATGAGCGAATGCGTGCCGCCGATTCGACGATAACGGCGATCGCTAGTCACCAACGTGTTGTGGGGCGCGCTGCACCATCTGGGTATAAACAGCGTGCGAAATGGCCGGTAAGATGTCGGCACTCTGGCTATACGTTGGGTCGGCACCAAAGACGGCGAGGATATAGGCTGTCTCGCCATCGGCGGACTCGATGAAGGCCACTTCATTGCGAACTTTGGTCGTCAGGCCCACCTTAGAGGCAAAACGAACGTCTGGTGGTAACGGTTCTCCGAGAAAGCCCGCGATCGAGTTGTCAGGCTGTTGCTTCCAGGCTTCGGGGTGCAGGTCACGGGTCAGCAGCGCCATCATCTCCTGACTGCGGCTGGCCGAAACGGCTTTTCCTGTGTAAATTTCGTACAGCAACCGGGCCGCCTGATCGCTGCTCATCAGGCTCCGAATCGGCTGCTGTTGCTCATCATGCATCTGGAGTTCGCGTCCATCGGGGCCATCCAGCTTGAGTGAGTAGATGGGGTAATTTTTCTGGCTGATGCTCAGACCGTCGTAGCCCGCCGCGCGAAAGAATTGATTGATCTGTAGCCGGTGTTTAAGCCAGGTATCATATTCTGTGCCGCTGAGTGCGTCCCCCGATGTCGTCTGCGTAATGCGATCGAACACCCGACTGGCCGCATCATTATCCGAGTACACCACCATTGCATTGAGATCGGCGGCAAGTGGGGCATCTGCTTTGAGAAACCCCTGGTCTAACTGCGCTTCACAGATGACTAACCAGAACAGCTTGACGACACTGGCCGGATACCGCAGCGTCTGATTTTGATAGCCTGCGATTTTGTTCGACTTTAAGTCAATCAAGGTGATCGAAAGCGGTTCTGTTGAGAGGTCTTTGCTGGCCGCCAGTGCCATTGCACCATCGACGATCGCCTGGAGCGCTTCATCATGTTCTAACGGCGGTGCCTGCTGGACGTTATAGACCAGTTCATCGAGCGTCTGCACCTTCGGCACGGTTGCATCAGCAGGTTGAATTTGCTGTGTTGTCTCGGATTGCGTCGATGTGGGGCTGGGGACAACGGACACAACCTGCTGTGGACGCGACTGTTGCTGGACGACAAAAATGGCCATTCCGGCAACGCTCAGCATCGCTAAAAGCATCGTGTCCACCAACCGAATCAGCCACCGTTCCCGACGACGCACTCGTGGTCGATCGCGCAGCGTACGGGCTAATCGTTCCCCTTTACCCACACGCTCTCGACCCAACGGACTGCGAACGGCCAGACGATTGCTGGCAGCCCCAGGCCTTTGGTCAACAACGGCAAGCGGGCGGTGTCGCGATCGCGCTGATCTGGGCGTGGCGCTGAGTGCTGGTGTGCCTCGTTGGAGTTGCGTCACCTGCTCGCGGAGTTGGGATGTTTCGGCTTTCAGCTGGGCAATGAGGCGATCAGCGCGGGCAAGTTTTGCCTTGAGCGCGGCTGTTTGCGGATCACGTGGCTCCAATCGAGATTTCAATAACTGATACACAGGTGCAGCTTTGGTTTGAGGTAACAACGCGACTGGTTACTGGTATACAGTAAGTTTCCTTGAGTGGTGCAACTATTTCAATCGCCCTAGACGCGGGAACGATCAGCAGACGCGAACGGATTTTGTGGTAAGCACCACTTACAGGGTCGTAGCTTCTAGAATAGTTGGAAGTACGTTGCTGCTGTTGCAACCGCAAACCACCGTTTATTGGAAGTTTGGTATGTCAGTTTTGGCTGCGATCGCCGTTTTGGCTATCCTTATCGTGGTTCACGAATTGGGGCACTTTACGGCTGCCCGTGCTCAGGGCATTTATGCTAACCGCTTCTCGATTGGGTTTGGGCCTATTTTGTGGAAGTACCAGGGTTCACAAACCGAATATGCCTTGCGGGCATTTCCCCTCGGTGGGTTTGTAGGGTTTCCGGATGATGACCCCGACAGCACCATTCCACCCAATGACCCCAATTTGTTGAAAAACCGTCCGGTGCTGGATCGGGCGATCGTGATCAGCGCTGGCGTCATCGCCAATTTAGTGTTTGCCTACTTCCTGCTGGTCGCACAGATTGGCATCGCGGGCACGCAGGATGTGCACTTCCAGCCCGGCGTCCTGGTTCCGGACGTGCGATCAGAGCTAAGCTCTGCTGCCGCTAGAGCGGGCATTAAGCCAGGCGACATCGTGCTCGCGGTTGATGGGAAAGAATTAGGCGCGTCTAAAGAGTCCATCAAAACGCTCATGGAGGCGATTCAGAGCCGTCCGAATCAGCCGATCGACCTGAAAGTGCAGCGCGATGGTAAAGTGCTGCCCAATCCGCTGGTCGTGACGCCGGATGCCGGAGCGGATGGTAAAGCCAAAATTGGGGTGCAGCTTTCACCCAACGTGACGATCGAGCGTCGCCGGGTTGGTAACCCCATTGAAGTGTTGACGCTCTCTGCTAGCGAATTTCAGCGCATTACCGTGCTCACGCTGCAGGGGTTTGGGCAACTGATCACCAACTTTGGCCAGGTCGCCAATCAAATTTCCGGCCCGGTGCGAATCGTGGATGAAGGGGCAAAGCTGGCGCGATCGGACGCGTTTAACCTGTTTACGTTTGGTGCGCTGATCAGCATCAACCTGGCAATTATTAACATTTTGCCCCTGCCTGCGCTCGATGGTGGGCATTTGGCCTTTCTCCTGATCGAGGGTCTGCGCGGTAAACCGTTACCGACCAAGATTCAAGATGGCGTGATGCAGACCGGGCTAATGCTGCTTCTGGGACTGGGGATTTTCCTGATCGTGCGCGATACTAGCCAGCTAGAGTCTGTGCAAAAGCTATTTCGGTAAGGGGTGGGGAAAGGGCTGAAGGCTGAAGGCTAAAGGCTAAAGGCTAAAGGCTAAAGGCTAAAGGCTAAAG
>JAJPKC010000439.1 GCA_021323955.1 Oscillatoriales cyanobacterium Centralia_MAG_596
CGGGGTGACGGGGATGACACGGCAGCGGGCGTTAACGGGGTGAGCGGCCCGACGGACATCGCATTGGCAGAGATCCGAGACGCAGACAAGACCTGGTTGAGGAGTTGCTGTTTTGCCTGGTCTACCGTGCGCCAGTCATCCTGCAAAATGCCGCCTGTATCGCTACTGTCAGGGTTCCAGCTCCAATAGGTAAAGTTCAACTGCTGCCGCTGAATAAAGTTGATCAACTGCCGCTGCCAGATCCCTTCCTTCGAACTGGCATCTGTTTGTCGTCCGCCGAATTCACCAATCAAGACAGGGGCAATGTTGCGCCTCGCGATGAAGTTGAACCCCGTTTCCCAACGATTGAGCAGATTGCGTGGAAACGTTGCTTCGGCGAACCAGGGTTGATTGTAAACACCGGGGCCATACTCATGCGGGGAGTAAACCAGCTTCCGGGGATGGCTGAGCCGGACAGGGGAGCGCCGCACCCCTTCCAGGTTGGCCCCCTGCCAGTGACGAGCAAGCTGTTGTCCGGGGACGTTCCGTTCCACGCCTTCAACAACAATGAGCCAGTTTGGGTTGATCGCCAGAATGGCATTACCGGCCCGTTCAGCCGCCAACCGCCAATCAGTGGCGCGATCGTTGGTGCCCCAACTGGCCCGACCATGCGGCTCGTTCTTCAAGTCTGCGCCAATTACGTTGGGCTGGTCTTTGTAGCGGTCTGCCAGCAGCTTCCATGTATCAATCCAGTCGGCTTCCGTAAAGCCATCGCCATACCAAAGTTCCGGGATGCTCTGGTTATTTAGCCGATGGCTATCCAGCAAAATGAGCAGTCCTTGCCGCTGTGCTTCCTGGATGATTAGATCCATTGCCTCCAGAGGCGTTTTGCCTTCCAGGTCACGATTGCTGCCGATGCTGAAATCAACACCACTAAACGTCTTTGCCCGCACTCCTTGAACAGAGTAGGGTAAGCGAATGGTGTTGTAGCCCAGACTTTTAATCTGCGTCAGCATGTCTTTGTAATCGCGGATCCAGAGTCCGTGGGGAACTTGAGTCTCCGTTTCGGCCCCAAACCAGTTAACCCCTCGCAGCAGCACGGTTTGCCCATTAGCATCGACGATTTGAGCGCCTCTGGTTGATAGGGGCGGTTGAATGGCAGCAGCGTCTGCCGGGTAAAGCCAGTGTAATGAGAGGCTCACGCAGAGGGTTGCGAGAAAAAGACCGCTCAGGTATCCAGAAACGCGCGATCGCCTGTGATGAGGGTGGATCGCCCAATGAGGCCAGACTGCCAATAATTTAGCGCCAGCCCGTTTAAGAACGGCATTCAGCCATTGCCGCCAGCGTCCCAGTTGAACCATATGCTCTACTCAATTTGCAAACCGTGGACTCGATCGCGATTGACAAGCGTACTGCAAGCACAGACGGCGATCGCGCCTAAAAGTGCCGCAGCCGAATTGTTTGTCGGGCGAAAAGTGCCAGCAGCTACAATCAGCACAATCAGCGATACCGGGATGCACGAAACGCAAGACATTAACGGCAGTTTACGCCATTCTGACCAGAAACGATTGCCTGGTAGAGCCTAGCCACCGCTGCCCTTCGCTTTGTACCCGAGCTTGAGCAGAAACTCAACGATTTTTTGCTTGTGGTCGCCCTGGACTTCAATTTCGTTCTCTTTGAGCGTACCACCTGCCCCACAGTGCGCTTTAAGCTGTTTGAGCAAGGCTGCCAATGTCTCTGGGCTGGCCTGAAACCCACGAATGATCGTGACCGTCTTACCTTTGCGTCCAGCGCGAGATGCTTCAACTCGCAGGTTTTGCTGGTTGGGGGGCAAGTCGGGAACCGCGCGTTTTAGCGCTTCGGCGTTATCGGTGTTGCCAAACTCAGAATAAACAACGCGTCCTTTGTCTGACGCTTTGGCATTAGCAGCATTGGATTTGGCAGGCTTTTGGTGAGAAGACATAGCGGGCAGCACCGGGACATGAATGGCCAGTTCTACAGCTTTGGTCAGAAAACTGGGGACACAGCAAGCGGCTGACGTAAGATGACGCTTCTGGCACCAACGCTGGCAACTACCATCTTAGCGACAATGGGAGCCGCGATCGACACATTGGTTCGCCCTAGTCCGCCTCCACTAACCGCCAATTTCATGCTTGATGCGATCGCGCACTCGCTGTTCATCTTGAGTGCGGCCACTGGCCCGATAAAGGTCAGCCGCACGCAGCAGCGAAACCAGTCCATTGCGCTGTTGCCCCTGCTTAATTTGCTTGGCAGCGATCGCTTCATAGGTTTCAGGCCGCGGGGACCCGATCGCCAGGGGTACCGCTACGGCCTGACTCTTGACCGCGCTCAAACGACTGCGAGCGGGTGAATCTGTAATAAATAAACGGCTGGGAAAGGTTGTAAACATGCGGCTATCCCAACTGGAAACCCGTCCCACATAACAGATCGGGCCTTCATCGATTTGAATGCCCCAGTCACTGCTGTAATTGTCATTGCTGAGCAAAAAGCGTTGTCCGGGTTCCGCGTACCAGTACTTAAAGACGCGATCGGGCGCATTCGGGTGGTAAAGCGAGACGACGATCGCGTTCTCAGTATTGTTGACGACTCGAATGGGGCCGATTCTGCCGTCCCAAAGCCCAGAGCGCTGACGCTGTTGCAGGGAACCGGGTTCATAGGTCGATGTGCAGCTTTGCGCCTGTGCTTGTGGTTGCACCACCCCTAACAGCGCTAGCCCAACCGCGACAGCGGATGCCATTCGAAGGACTTGTACGGCTGGGCGGCATCGAGCAAAAGCGCCGCTTGACTGAAGTACGTTCTGCACAGAAATCATTTCTCAACCCTTTGATGCAATCCGTTGGTCACGTCGAACCATCACAGGTTCAACGGT
Source organism: Oscillatoriales cyanobacterium Centralia_MAG_596 (assembly GCA_021323955.1). GTDB lineage: Bacteria > Cyanobacteriota > Cyanobacteriia > Leptolyngbyales > Leptolyngbyaceae > Stenomitos. The sequence goes on from JAJPKC010000439.1 coordinate 2,870, forward strand.
GGCTGCTGAATCGCGGGGCAGGATCAACCTGTGTCTGGTTACAACTCCTTTTTACAGATAAGGTGATCACAATCAGGATTTTATTGCCCAACTTTAACGTAGTTTCGCGATCGACAACGGTTGCTTTGTCGGAACTTTGCGAGTGACTAACGATTGGACGAGGCCTCTTTGCTGCGGTGAACGCTGTCCTTGCCGTCACCATCACCGTTGGTATCGTCTCCTGCGATCGCAGGCTGATATAGACCACGCTGGTAGCGAGTTTCAGCCGTTTTAATCACAATATACAGAATGGGCACGACAAACAAGCTGAGAACCGTTGCCACGCACATCCCGCCAATAATTGCTGTTCCCAATGATTGCCGCGCCGCCGCGCCAGCCCCTGAGGCAACAAATAGCGGTACAGCACCGACAATGGTGGCGATCGCGGTCATTAGAATGGGACGTAGCCGTTCCTGTGCGGCCTCCAGCGCGGCTTTAACGATGCTCCAACCCTGTTCGTACAGTTGGTTCGCAAATTCCACAATCAGAATGCCGTTTTTACTGGCCATCCCAATCAGCATCACAAAGCCAATCTGGGTGTATACGTCGTTGGCGGTGCCGCGCAGCAATATGGCAATGAGCGCACCCAGAATCGCCAGGGGCACCGTCAGCAAAATAATGAACGGGTCGATATAGCTCTCATACTGCGCGGCCAGCGTGAGAAACACAAACACAATCCCTAGCGCAAAGATAAAGACTGCGCTGCCACCGGCTTCAATTTCCTCCAACGATAGTCCAGACCACTCATACCCAAAGCCTTTTGGCAGTGTTTCTTTAGCGACGGCTTCCATTGCCTTGATCGCCTGACCGGAACTAACGCCCTGTGCCGCTGCTCCCGTAATCTCCACAGAGCGAAACAGATTGTAGTGGGTGATGATAGAAGGCCCGATCGTCTGAGTAATGGTGACCAAATTACTGAGCGGAATCATCTTGCCCGTCTGCGATCGCACATACAGCCGCTTGATGTCTTCGGGATTAGAGCGAAACTGTTTGTCTGCCTGGACGTATACCCGATATGTGCGTTCAAACTGATTGAAGTCATTGACGTAGGTTGACCCCAGAGCGGTCTGCAGCGTGTTGAAAACATCGGCCATTCGCACCTGGAGCTGATTGGCGCGTGTGCGATCGACCTCTACCGAAATTTGCGGCGTATTGGCGTTAAACGTCGGACGTAATCCGGTCAACTGTGGCTTTTGGGGTGATGGATAGGTCGCCGCACGGTTAAGAAATTTTGTCAGGTTCTGCCCAATGACGTCAAAGCCAAGCCCCGTCCGGTCTTGCAGCTGAAAATCAAAGCCACCAAAGTTGCCCACACCCTGAAGTGCTGGCGGCGATACGGGGATGACTGTGGCTTCTTTAATACCCAGCATTTTGGGGAACAGGCCAGATGGGAAGGGGAAAAAGCCGCCAATAATCGACTTGACTGACTGCTCCGCTTTTTTCCGCTCACCCCAGGGTTTGAGCGTCGTGAAGATCAGGCCATTGTTGGGCGTTGCGCCGCTAAAGCTAAAGCCACCCACCGCAAAAATGTTCTCAATTTCCGGCTGCTGCTTCAGGATGGCTTCCGCTTTTTCCAGCACGTTACGGGTGTAATCCAGCGATACGCCCTCCGGTGCCTGCACGATCGTAATGAAGTAGCCCTGGTCTTCATCGGGGATAAAAGCGCCAGGCACGATCGTGTAGACCCAGTAGGTCAGCACCAGGGCACCCGAAAACAACGCCACCACCAGTCCTTTGCGGCGGGTCAGGCGGTTCAAGGTGCGACTATACCGTTCCCTGATGTTCTCAATTGTGCTGTTGATGCGTCGGAAAAGCCAGTTGTCGGGGGTTTGCCCGTGACGCAGCAGCATGGCAGAAAGGGTGGGCGTCAGGGTGACGGCGTTGAAGAGCGACACCGTAATGGAAAAGGCGATCGTCAGTGCAAACTGTTTGTAGAGCTGTCCGGTCGTCCCTGGGAAAAATGCCACCGGGACGAATACCGTCACCAGCACAATCGCAGTTGCGACCACCGCGCCCAACAGGGCATCCATCGACGCGATCGCAGCCTCCAGAGGTCGCATCCCCTGCTCTTGAATGCGTTTAGTGACGTCCTCAACCACCACGATGGCGTCATCGACGACCAGCCCCGTGGCCAGGGTCAGGCCAAACAGCGTCAGCGTGTTAATTGAAAACCCCAGCAGCTTAACAAAAACAAACGTGCCGAGCAATGAGACGGGAATTGCGATCGATGCAATTAACGCCGATCGCCAATTTTGCAAAAACAGGAAGATGATCAGCACCACCAGCCCAATTGCCAGCACGAGCGAGAAGATGACCTCTTCGGCACCGGCTTCGATGAAGGTTGTGGTGTCAAACGCAACGGCGTAGCGCATTCCGGGTGGAAAGCTTTCTGACAACCGTTTCATTTCCTCCTTAACGGCACGTGCGGCATCCAGGGCGTTAGTGCCAAACTGCTGGTTAATGCCCAACCCAATGCCCTGGTGAGTGATGTGATCACCCGGTGTGAACCGCAGCACAGAGCCATAGTTTTCCGCGCCTAGCTCCGCACGACCGACATCTCTCAATTTCACCAACGTCCCATCAGCCGTCGTTTTGACAACGAGATCGTTAAATTCCTCGGCATCCTTCAACCGCCCCTGTGCCGTCACGGCATATTGATACTGCTGGCCCTCATTGGTGGGTGGCTGGCCAATCTGTCCGGCACCGACCTGAAGATTCTGATGCTGGAGGGCGGTGATGACATCCTGAGGCGTAAGACCACGACTCGCGAGACGTTCCGGGTCTACCCACAGCCGCATAGCGTACTTCCGTTCACCAAATGTCTGGACACCCCCTACGCCCTTGATCCGCTTCAATGCATCAGAAATGTAGAGATCGGCGTAATTGCTGAGATAGATACTGTCGTAGACATCCTGCCCTGTCTTCTCATCGCGATCGGAATACAGCCCGATCGCCAGCAGGAAGTTGCTGTTGGACTTGGTGACCTGTACCCCGGTTTGGGTGACTGGCCCCGGCAGGCGTGACTGGACTGTGGATACTTTATTCTGGACATCGACGGCGGCCAGATCTTGATCGCGCCCCAGCTCAAACGTCAGGTTGATACTGCTAGAACCATCATTTGCACTGGTGGATTTGATGTATTTCAGGTCATTAATGCCGTTTAGCTCTCGTTCCAGAATGTTGGTCACAGTGGCTTCCACCGTTTCTGCACTCGCGCCAACATAGTTGGAGGTGACGCTGACTTGCGGTGGCGCAATGTCGGGATACTGGGCGATCGGCAGCGTTGGGATACACGCCACACCCAGAAGCGTCACAACGATCGAGCAAACCGTCGCAAAAATTGGGCGCTTGATGAAGAAGGTAGAAATGGAAAGGATCATAGAGCCAGTGCCGTGAAAGAACCATCCAGGGTCAGTCGTCAATCGTTACACCGGGCGATGGCGCATTGACGACCGATCGCTCCGCTTAGAACAGCAGATCGCACGATTGGAGCCAGACTATTGCGGTGTGGGTGTTGCCTCCGCAATGGGTAAACAGTTCTGCAAGTTCAAAATGCCCGATGTGACAATGCGATCGCGCCCACTCACACCGGCTTTCACTTCTTGGTCGTTGCCAATAATCTTGCCCAGTTCGATGAGCTTTTGTGCCGCTACTAACTGGTCGGGGTCAACATTTTTGGGTGGTGGTGCGCCCTGTCCCTGAGCCAGCGCTTTGCAGCCAGAATTCTTGAACGGCATTGCCACAAACACAAAATCCTTGCCACCCAGCCGCGAAATTGCTGTCGTGGGTACCAGCAAGCCCGGACGGGTTTCCCAAATCACGCGGACGCGAGCAAATTGAGAGGTTCGCAGTTTGCCCCCAGGGTTGTTAAAGACTCCTTTGACCTCAATGGATTGCGTGGATGGATCCACATCTGGTGCCACAAAGGAAATTTTGCCCGTTTGCAACA
>JAJPKC010000520.1 GCA_021323955.1 Oscillatoriales cyanobacterium Centralia_MAG_596
CCATTTCTTCAACCACATTCAAGAGCTGCCGTTCTTCTGGGTGCGCCATCTCTGCCAGCAGCAATCGTCCACCCATCTCCTGCGCGACGACGCTACCACCCGCTTTTAAGGTCTGAATTTTATAAAGGCTACCTAAACCCACCAGCACGATCGTGCCAGTGCCAATGGTGAAAAACAGCGAGGGATTCCACCAGCTAAACTCCTGAGCCTTCTTCGCCGCCGAACACTTGGCTTGAAGTTCACTGTCCAGCGCAATCTGCGACAGTCGAGAATACTCACTCATGGCCTGTGCGCATTCGATCGCTTGATAGTGTGCTTCTCGTACCTTCGATCGGTTAAACGAACTGGACAGCGTGATCACGGCTGCCAAATAAACTGTGACCGTAATAAACAGCAGCGAAAGGGCAAAGAGAATAATCAGCTTTCGCGTGTTGTTCCGTGCCTGGTCTTGATGCTCAAAGAAATTCATGGTGCTCCGTCAGGAGGATTTTGGCAGGGGGAACCCAGCATCCCCCGAAGATGAGTGGTTTGAATTGATTTTCAGACTGCCGCGATCTTTAAGACTTTGGCGATCGTTGACCGACTTAACTGAACGACACTCGCGGTGCCGCTTTAACTTCTGGAGCCGCTTCTTCGAGCAGTTCGGCTGCTGCAAAGTTAAACCCATTGGCGACCAGATTGCTGGGAAATACTTCGCGCTTCGTGTTGTAAAGCGTCACCGCATCATTGAATGCCTGACGGGCAAAAGCCACTTTGTTTTCCGTGGACGATAGTTCTTCCATCACGCGGGTCATGGTCTGGTCGGCTTTTAGCTCGGGATAGGACTCTGACACCACCATTAATCGGCCCAACGCGCCTGTAAGTACACTTTCGGCATCACCCAACTGCTGCATCGCGCCTGGATCACCCGGATTTCTGGCCGCGCGACTGTTGGCGGAAAAAGCGGCATTGCGGGCAGCAATCACGGCTTCCAGGGTTTCTCGCTCATGCTTCATGTACCCCTTGGCCGTCTCCACCAGATTTGGAATCAGGTCATACCGTCGCTGGAGCTGAATATCAATCTGACTGTAAGCATTTTTGTAGCGGTTGCGAAGCGTAACCAGTTTGTTATAGCCATCGATCAAGATGAAACCAACGATCAGGATGAGTGCAACAAGAAAAATCACGATTCCCATAGTGTCTGAGTCCTAAGAGTAGATAGGCTGGTGAAGGCTGCTAAGCAGTTAGAAGTACACGCGGCTGTCCGATGGTGGCACCGATCGCAAAACCGCGATCGCTTAATTGTTCGCCCTAATTCACTGGCAACAGGAAATTTGCATTCCCTTTGCAGTGTGCCCGTCTAATGTGTTCCTTCAACAGATTCAACTGCCTGATGGCTGAGTTCGGAAAATCATTGGCTTAAATTGGGCATTATTCCGTTGATTGCTGGTCTGCTTGCTTTGGTTGAGTTTGTTTAAGATTGAGACAGTAGGGATGTGCGCGTTCTCAAATTGCTGCGATCGCCCCTGCGTTGTTGTGACACACGAAAGGAGTTTTACCTTGGTGCAAATCGCCTCGCATGCCGCCACGATTGCCCAGCTGGACAATCCCCAAGAGTGGAATCTGTCAGACCTGTATCAGGGCTTTGACGATCCGCGACTGGCGCAAGATTTAGCCGATCTGGAGCAACAGGCGACGGCATTTCGGCAAACGTATCGAGGACGGGTTAACGAACTCGCGCCTGACGAGATTGCCCATTGCCTGAAGCAGCTAGAAGCGATCGCGCAGACATCGGGCTACCTCTACGCGTTCCCGGCGCTCATCTTTTCGGCTGACACACGCAATGCTGAAGCGAAGCAGATGCAAGACAAAGTAATGGAGGCCATTACGGGCATCGAGAACCAGCTTTTGTTTTTTGACCTGGAGCTAAAAAGCCTGGACAGTGCCAAATTTGCCGAGCTTGAAACGGCATCAGTTCTGCAATCCTATCGGCATTACTTCTATAACATCGCCAAATTCCGACCCTATACGCTTTCCGAAGAAGTAGAGCAGACGCGGAATCAGGATAGTCTCACTGGACGGCAGGCGTTTATTCAACTGCGATCGGTGCATTTGGGCGAGCAAGAATACGAGCCTGTGACAACCCCTGACGGCAAAAGTGCCAGCACCGATGCTGAACTGAGTGCGCTGCTCTTCCACCCCAATCGCGACGTGCGCTACAACGCGTATGCCTCTGTGCGGAAGGTGATGCACCAGCACAATTCGCTCTATGGCTACATTCTCAGCACGGTGGCGCAAGACCATAAGCTGGAGAACCAGATGCGGGGACATGACTCGACCTTGCACAAGCAGCTACTTGCCGATGAGGTTTCGGAACCTGTATTCCGCGCCATTATGGATGGTACGCGCGATCGCTTTGACCTGTGGCAGCGCTATTACACGCTAAAGGGTCAGGCGTTAGGGCAAAAAATTCGTACCTGTGATGTGTATGCACCCTGGGGGAGTGAAGCTGTGGAACCGTTGCCTTACAAAGCAGGTGTAGAGACGCTGCTGACGGCACTGGAGCAATTTGACACGAACTATGCCCGCCGCGCCGAAGAGTTTTTCCTCAAGAATTGGGTCGATGCTAAAGTGCGTCCCGGCAAGCGGGGTGGTGCGTTTTGCTGGTACAGCCACGGCAAGCATAGCTATCTGCTGCTGTCCTATACGGACGATTACAATTCGCTGTTCACCCTGGCACACGAAATGGGGCATGGGCTGCACTTTGCCTGGATTGACGATCGCCAATCCTATTTCAACAGCAACCCACCGATGGTGCTGGCCGAAATTGCGTCCACCTTTAATGAACTGCTGCTCCTGGACTATTTACTCAAGCAAGCGGCAGACAATCCCACATTGAAAAAATCGCTGATTACGCGCCAGTTGGAAGACCAGTTGAATCTCTTGTTCCGCCAGAGCACGATCAGCCGGTTAGAATTGGCAATCCACGATCGCGCCAAACAAGGCAGCTTCGATCAAGCCTTTGTGAATGAGCAATGGCGATCGCTCTACCAGGAACTCTGCGGCGATGCGGTGGAAGTGTTACCCGAACACCAGTACGATTGGGCACGGATTGGACATATCTACTTCAAGCCGTTCTACTGTTACCAATACACCGCGTCCAACATTGTCAGCCTCGCCTGCTATCAGAAATATCTCCAGGTAGGCAAAGATTTCATCCCTGGCTATATGGAACTGCTAGCAGCAGGCGGCAGCATGGATCAGGTAGAGGCTTTGCGGCAGTATGTCGATGTCGATTTGGAGAATCCGGCCACCATCCACGCGGCACTCAAGTATGTGGAAGGCTTGCTAGACCAGCTGCAGGCAGCTTTGTAATGCTGTGAGCGATCGCCGGGGAATGCAAGATTTCAGGGGCGGATTGTTCTGCGCAAACGCATTGTTCTGCACAGGCGCATTGTTCACGCAAATACAACGGTGCGATTGCCATACACCAAGACACGGTTTTGTAGATGCAGGCGCACCGCTCTTGCGAGTACAATCCGTTCTAAATCCTTGCCTTTGCGAATCAGATCCGTAACGTCATCGCGGTGGCTAACGCGAACAACGTCTTGTTCGATGATTGGGCCTTCATCCAGGTCGGCAGTGACGTAATGAGCCGTTGCGCCAATAATTTTCACGCCGCGCTCGTAAGCCCGCTGGTAGGGGTTTGCGCCGGCAAATGCGGGTAAAAATGAGTGATGGATGTTGATAACCTGCGGAAAATGCGCAATAAATTCGGAGCTGAGAATTTGCATATATTTTGCCAGAATGACCAGATCAATCTGATACTGGCGCAGTAGCTCCAACTGCTTTGCTTCCTGGGCAGCTTTGGTATCTTTGGCGATCGGGATGTGGTGAAAATCAATGTTAAACTGCCGCGCGATCGCCCCTAATTCTTCGTGATTACTGATGATTAATGGAATTTCGGCATTTAGTTCGCCTGCCTTTTGCCGCAGGATCAGGTCAAACAGGCAATGATCCTGACGACTAACCCAAATCGCAATGCGTGGCACTGTATCCGAAAACAGGAGTTGCCAGTTTGCCTGCAAGGGTTGGGCGATCGCGTTAAATGCGGGCCCGATCAATTCACGCGGTAGATTAAATCCCTCTAACTGCCACTCAATTCGCGTTAGAAACAGTCCGGCTGTGAAGTCGGTGTGCTGATCGGCGTGGATAATATTGCCGCCATTGGCGTAAATGAAGCTGGCAATTTTTGCGACCAGTCCTCGTTGGTCAGGGCAAGAAACCAGAAGAGTGGCGGTGGGGCTGGGCATTGGCGGTGGGGAGTAGGGAGTGGGGAGTAGGAGTGGGGAGTGGTTACGAGCAACTCCAATTTTGAGCCTTTCGCCTTTAGCTTTTAGACTTTCGCCTTCAGCCGTTCTCTTCTATTTCTTGCTATCTGGCTGTTTGGGCGCTGGCGACTGTTTAAGCTCTGGTGTCTTTTCTTTCCATTCGGCGAGTGGACGCTTGACCGCGTTCTCAAAGTCGGTGGAAACGAGCGCGATCGATAAATCGTTACTGGATTGTGCAGGCGGATCAACCTGAGCGTAGAGGGCGCTGTGATTGAAGTTGGGTTTACCGAGAATCAATCGATGAATTTGCTGGTTGGCAAGTTTAACTTCGGCAATGGCGGTTGGTGTATCTAACCCAAACTCTGCTTTACGGGCAGCGGGCACGGTAATCGTCTGTTGACGCTTTCCGGTCGCAAGGAGATTGAGTAAATAGGCGATCGAGGCATCATTCGCTACAGCGGCATCGGGGGCTGTCATCGCCCAAATTAGTGTATCACCCGTCCCTTGAGGTGTTGTCTGATCAGGCTTTGGTGACGACTTCTGGCCTTGCTTGGGTGCCGACGTGAGCCTTGCAGCAGGCGTTTTGGCAAAGGATAGGGTTTGGGTTGGCGTGGTGAGATTAAGCGATCGTACGTCCGATTCTTGGAACGCAAACAACTGCTCCGTTTGGGCCTTGGCGGCATCCCGCTGCGGTTTTCCCTGCACTTCATAGAGATAGACAAAGGCACCTAACAGAAAGGCGATCGCCAACAAAAGTAAAGGAGTCCGTTGCAGTTTCATAGCCGAGAGCGCAAGGTTAAGTTTTTCGATTGAAAATGAGTTTGAAGAGAGGCAACAGAAGCAGACAGCGTTCAAGAGAGCAGCGACGCGTGAATCTTGACCATGTTGATAATTTAGCCTTCACCTCCGCTCCGCTTCCGTTGCCGTTTTACCGTCTCCGCCACCACACGCCAAAGGCGGTACCAAAACCAATCAAAGGTAGGATGGCGATCGCAGTCCAGGTGGCTAAGCTGGCTTGCTGTGCAGATAGTCCTAAGCGACGGTTTTTGGCTTCTTTCGGGCGAATGGAAAGGGACTGGTCATCGGCATGGCTGAGCCAACGCACGGAGTTAACAAAGACATCACCATTAATTCCCTGGTTTATGGCACCGTCTTCCGCAAAGCGGGAGTTGCCAATGATGACTAGCCGTGATTCTTTTGGTTTTTGGTCAGCTTGATTGGTAACTGACGATGAGGGACTGGGTGAGGGACTGGCCGCGGATGGCGTGGGGCTGGCAGTCGCGCTGGGTGACGGCGTGGGGCTGGCTGCCGTTGAAGACGAGGGTTTGGGTGATGGTGTAGCCGCCTTAGGCGCAGGATTGGGGGTTGGTTTGGCGGTGGGGGCTGTAGACGGTGGAGTAACGGTACGACTGAGCGCGTAGCCTAACACTAACGGGCCGGGTTGATCGCTCCCCTGGTCAAACTTCAGCGGTTGTTCTTTAACATTGCTTTCGGCCCAGCTTCGTTCGCTGGTAAAGAGCAGTGGGGTGGACTTAATGGCTGCCTGCGGTTTGACGTCGATCGGCTGTGCCAGGGGATAAATCGACAGGGTGTTGCCAAAATCTTTAGTAATTGGGTGGTTCCCGTATTGGCTAACCGATGAAAATGCTGGCCCCAACTGCGACAGTCTACCCGAAACATCAATCACCACGCGTTTGTCTACGGTAATGCCCCAGTCATTGAGCACGCTATCCAAACCAGGATTGGTGTTAGGGTCAATCATGACAAATAGGTTGCCGCCGGTTTTAAGGTACTCATCCAGGGCTTTCACCTCCGGTTCCAGCAGTGGTTTTTGTGGCCCTGACAGGATGAGTACATTGGCATCAGCAGGAATGGCTGCCGTTTCAAGCAGGTTGAGCGGTTTAACGGCTACATTTTTGTCTTGCAGGGTTTTCACCGCTTGCGAAATC
>JAJPKC010000425.1 GCA_021323955.1 Oscillatoriales cyanobacterium Centralia_MAG_596
CGGTCTGAGTCACGGTCACGCCAGTCGCGATCGCGGGTGTTGGTGTTGCTATTGCGCCAGTCGCGATCGTTGGTGTTGGTGGTGTTAGTGCGCCAGTCGCGATCGTTGGTGTTGTTCCCGCGGTCATTATCGCGCCAGTCCACGGTTGTCAGTGAGGGCTGCGCCACCGCGGATGCGGCAGGCACAGGCTGCCATACTGGTTCCGCCACGGCTGATTTTGGCAATAGCGAGAGGGCAGCGATCGGCAAGGTGCCAAGCGCTGCAACCATAGTTCGTTGCATGGTTAAATCTCCAAATAATGAACGATTGGGCTGAAGACACGTCGCCTTCAGGGTGAATGCACCAGAATGGATGGTCAAGGCAATTTCTCAACCCCGCCCCTATCAAGGGTTGACCATCAGCCCGGGTGCAAGCTGAGACTGGCAGGTGCCCTCAGAAGTTTCCGGTTGGCCAAAATAATCCGGATGCTTCTGCAATCGCCGCCCAGTACTGTATCCCTTCATAATTAAGAGGTAGTACTTTTTGGCGGCTTCATGGCGAGAGACTTACGGGGATTTATCAAACTCCTGGAGCAACGGGGGCAACTGCGGCGGATTGCAGCGCTGGTTGACCCTGATCTAGAGATTGCAGAAATTGCAAACCGACTGCTACAGCGGGGCGGCCCAGCCTTACTGTTTGAGAATGTCAAAGGCTCGCCCTATCCCGTTGCCGTCAATCTGATGGGCACTGTGGAGCGCGTTTGCTGGGCGATGAATATGGAGCAACCCGCGGAACTGGAAGCCTTGGGCCAGAAGCTAGCACTCCTGTATCAACCCCGGCCACCCAAAACGCTGCCGCAGGCGATCGCCCTGGGGCAAGCCTTGTTTGATGTACTGAAAGCCAAGCCAACACGCGATTTGCTGCCACCCTGCCATCAGGTTGTGCTGCAAGGCGAGGACGTGGACTTAACCAGGCTGCCGCTACTGCGCGTCTACCCAGAGGATGCCAACAAAGTGGTCACGCTGGGCTTGATGATTACCCGCGACTGCGAAAACAAGACCATTAACGTGGGTGTCTACCGCTTGCAGTTGCAGTCTAAGAACACGATGACCGTCCAGTGGCTATCGGTGCGCGGGGCAACGCGCCATCTCCGCAAAGCCGCTGAACGAGGGCAAAAGCTGGAAGTGGCGATCGCCCTTGGAGTTGACCCACTCCTCATCATGGCCGCTGCCACGCCATTACCGATCGACCTTTCGGAATGGCTGTTTGCTGGACTCTACGGTGGACAGGGCGTACATCTTGCCAGGTGCAAAACAGTAGACCTGGAAGTGCCTGCCGACTCCGAGATTGTGCTGGAGGGGACGATCACCCCTGGCGAAACGGGCGTTGATGGGCCAGCAGGCGACCACATGGGATTTTATGGTGGCGTGAACGAAGCCGCTCCCCTCATTCGGTTTCACTGCATGACGCACCGCAAAGACCCGATTTACCTGACGACGTTTAGCGGTCGTCCACCCAAGGAAGACGCCATGATGGCACTGGCGCTCAACCGCATCTATACACCCATCCTGCGGCAGCAGGTGCCCGAAATTGTCGATTTTTTCCTGCCGATGGAAACCTTGAGCTACAAGACCGCTATTTTAGCGATCGACAAAGCCTATCCGGGACATGCTCGCCGTGCGGCGCTGGCCTTTTGGAGCGCTCTACCGCAGTTCACTTACACCAAGTTTGTGGTCATTGTCGATCGAGACATTAACATCCGTGACCCACGGGCAGTGGTGTGGGCGATCGCCTCGAAGGTTGATCCGGCGCGTGATGTCTTCATTCTGCCCGACACCCCTTTTGATTCGCTGGACTTTGCCACGGCCAACGCCGGACTCGGTGGCCGGATGGGCATCGACGCGACAACCAAAATCCCCCCGGAAACCGATCGCACCTGGAACACGCCCCTGGAGTCCGATCCGGCTGTAGCCGCGATGGTCGATCGACGGTGGGCCGACTATGGTCTGGCCGATCTGGATCTGGCGGCGGTAAACCCCAACTTGTTTGGCTACGACATGAAGTAATACGACATGAAATGATCTATGCGGGCGCTTGCGGCGGCACGAGGGGTAGCTCAACTGTAAAGCAGGTGTGGTCGATATCGCTTTCAGCCCAAATTGACCCACCCAGCAGGCCGACCAGTTGCTTGATCAGTGCAAGGCCCAGGCCGGTTCCTCCCTGCTGGTAGCGATCGCCCTTTGGCACCCGGTAGAACTTATCAAAAATGCGTGGTAGATCTGCCGCTGCAATGGTAACCCCAGTGTTGCAGACCACTAGCTGGATCACTTCATTGGGCTGGGCGCAAGCCGAAACCGTAATTTCGCCACCGGGAGGGGTGTACTTGCAAGCGTTCATGAGCAGTTCGGCAAACACACGCGTCAGAATGGTGAGGTCTGTGACCAGCACTGGCAGATCAGACGCAATCAACATCTGCAACTGCTGCCCACGGCTATGGGCACGTTCTTGAAAGATCTCAAGGCTGTTGGCGATCCATTCATCCAGACGAACTTCAACGTGCTCGATCGGGTGTAAGCCTGCCTCAATCTGCTGTAGCTCCAGCAGGTTATTCACCAGGCTCAATTCCTGGTTGCACTGGTCGCGCAGAATATTCAGGTAACGGGTCATGCGATCGGTTCCAGTGGCATCTAGATCACTCTGCTGATCCAGCGTGATCTCTAACATCTGAATCGCCATCCGAATGTTGGTCAGCGGCGTCCGCAGCTCGTGCGATACGGTGCTCAAAAAGTCATCTTTCAGCTCGTTTAACGCCTGTAGTTCCGCCGTCTGCCGCTCCAGCAGTTGAGCACGCTCGGTCGTGCGGTTATAGTCTGCCTGACGCTGACGCTGGGTGTCGTCCCGAAACACAATCACGGCTCCAGTGATCAACCCTTTATGGTTTTTGACGGGTGCGATACTGTCCGTCACGGGAAAGATCGTGCCATCCTTTGTGGTCAGCAGAAATTGCTCACCCAGAAAAATGATCTGATCCTGCTGGATGGCGGCAAGCGCCAAATTACCGATCGGCAGCCGTGTTGCCGCCGTCATGACATTGAACACCGCTGGCAGTTCTTGATCTCTGGCCTCTTCTTGCAGCCAACCCGTCAGCAGTTCTGCCGATCGGTTGAGAAACATCACACGACCCCGTGTATTGACCACAATGATGCCGTCGCCAATGCTGCGAAAGACGGTTGCCAACAACTGTTCTCGTTCGTAGCGATTGAGGGCGGTTTCGATCGCCACATAAAGCTCGCGATCCTTGATGGGCTTGAGGAGATAGCCAAAGGGGAAGGTTGATTTTGCACGCTCCAGCGTGGTGCGATCGGAGTGCCCGGTGATAAAAATTACCGGGATTTGCAGGCGGTTCCAGATTTGTTCTGCGGCCTTAACGCCATCGGTGCCACCCCGCAGCCGAATATCCATGAGCACAATGTCGGGCCGCAGGATTGACGCCTTTTCGATCGCTTCGGTGGCCTCGGTAGCAATATCGGCAACCCGATAGCCCAGTGACTCTAGATTTTCTTGCAAATTCGCTGCAATGATGTACTCATCTTCGACTACTAAGACTTGAGTCATACCAGCGACTGTAGAGGGAACAGGGGACATGTCGATAAATTTCATTGTGTTACCAGCAGTCTAAGGCTGTAGCGATCGCGAGATGGAGTTCTGGCCCCTTTACAGGCTTGAGGACATAGCCGAAGGGGAAGGTTTGGTGGGCTCGCTCCAGGGTATTGTTGTCAGAATGCCCCGTCACAAAAATGACCGGGATCTGGAGATGACTCCGGATAAACTCGGCGATCTGAATGCCATCCAATTTGCCTTGCAACCGAATGTCCAGCAACACAATGTCGGGACGGAGCGTCGTCACCATTTGAACTGCTTCTTCCACCGATACCGCGATGTCCAGGATATCGTACCCCAGTGATGTCAAGTACTCCTGCAGGTTGGCTGCAATGATGTACTCATCTTCGACGATCAAGACTCGCCGTCGCGTTAGCGGAGCCGTCGGTAGTAGCGGATCACTTGTTGGCTGCATGTTCAGTTCGATCAAAGGAAATTGTAAATGTAGTTCCCTGTTGCGTACCGATCTCCAGTGTTCCCCGGAGTTGTCTGACCAAACCTCTGACCAGGCTGATGCCCAGAGTCCTGGTTTGATTGAGATCAAAGTCATGGGGAAGACCCATTCCATTATCGTGCACACTTAAAACCAGTGTCTGGTTTTGCTGCTGCTGAAATGACACCCGAATTTCGCCCGCCTCGGAATTGGGGAACGCATATTTCAGTGCATTGGAGACCAGTTCGTTGATGATCAGGCCGCAAGGGATCGCGGCATCGATGTCAAGCGACAGGTTTTCGATGTGGGTAATTAGCTGGATCTGGCCAGAGCGAATGTTGTAGGAGTCGAACAGGTGGGCCGTGAGATCGGCAATGTATTGCGCAAAGTCAATATTTGCCAGATCTTCAGAACCATAGAGCTTTTCATGCACCAGGGCAATCGACGAAATGCGGTTCTGGCTCTCTTTTAATATTTCAACAATTCTTGGATCGGGCGATCGCCGCGCCTGCATTTGCAACAGGCCATCGACAATGCCCAGGTTATTTTTAACCCGATGATGAATTTCTTTGAGCAATACTTCCTTTTCCCGGAGTGATGCCTGGATCTGCTGTTCGGCTCGCTTCTGTTCGGTAATGTCTTGCTGCACTGCCACCATGACCGTCCCATGTTCTGGATGTTGAAAGATCGAAGTGGTGGCCCGACACCAAAACGGCGTCCCGTCTTTTTTGACGTTGTGCACCTCATAGGTCGCTTCGCCGTGCTGCATCACCGCCTGCGTGATGCTCTGGTTGACTTCTGCCGCGTTGAGGGTTTCGTTACTGTGATTCACTACCGAAATATGTTGGTCTTTGAGTTCACCCGGACTGTAGCCAAACAGGCGCTCAAACTTAGGATTGGCGTACACGACTATGCCACTATCGGCTCTCACGACACAAATACCCTCGGCCATGTTGCGCACGATCACGCCCTGAAGCTCCAGTTCGGTTTCGGCTTGCTTCAGTCGCGTAATGTTTCGCAGACTGACCACCACACCCGAAATAACCTGGTTCGCGTCGTAGTAGGGATCGTAGGTAACGCTGAGAAACTGCCGACCCATCTTTGGGTAGTCGGCCCACATTTCAAACTGCACAACCTGTCCCGCCAAACACTGGTCTAATCGCGGTTTGACTGTATTCTCAAACACATCCAGCGACAGCAAATCAGTCACGGGATGGCCACTAATCTCCTCCTCTCGCCTGTCGTACCAGTCAAGATAGGCTTGATTCACCACCTGGTAGGTGTAGTTGCGATCGAGCAACAGGATTGCGTCCGTCGTCGCTGACACGATGCGCTCGTAGCGGCGGAGCATTTCTTCCGCCTGTTTGCGTTCGCTAATATCCCGGACGATGACTAAGACCTCGTCGTCGCCACAGGGGATCAGGCGGACTTCTTCAGCACAAAGCCTGCCATTTTTCGGGAGCTGATGTTCCCAGATTTGTAGCGCACCCGTCGCCAATGATTCCGCAATGCGTTCTAGCTGGTGCTGTAGCAGATCCGGTGGCAAGACTTCCGCAAGATGATTGCGAATGGGGATGAATTCACCCGCGTTGCGATCGCGGGGGGGAATGAAATCCAGACAGGTGCCGTCTCGCTTTACCCGCAGCAGCAAGTCCGGTATCGCTGCCAGCATCGCGCGATTTTTGGCTTCGCTTTGACGCAAAGCGGCTTCCGTTCGTTTGCGCTCGGTAATGTCTGTGAGTGAGCCAACGGCCCGCAGGGGCTTTCCGTGTTCATCCCAGAGGATCTGCCCCCGTGTCAGCAGCCATTTGGTGCTGCCGTCTTTGCACTGCATGCGGTACTCGCAGGCGTAGTTGGGCCGGTGCTGCTCCACATGCTCTCGAAACGTTGCCTTAACTCGATCCACATCTGCTGGATGGATTCGCTGAAACCACGTTTCAAAAGTATCGACCTCGTCGTACGCGTAGCCGGCAATCTCTAGACACCGGGGCGATAGGTAGTGTTGATTGGTTTGGAGATCGTGATCCCAAATGCCATCATTGCTACCGGAGACCGCCATCTGCCAGCGCTCTTCGCTCTGGCGCAGGCTCGCTTCGGTGCGCTTAAGGTCATCAATATCCAGCCGAATACCATCCCAGACGACCCGGCCATCGTCTAAACGGCGGGGTGTGGCGCACAACCGCAGCCAGCGGGTATTTCCGTCTGGCAGTCGCTCTCGCACCTGCATATCAAACACCGAGAGCTGCTGCGCGGATGCCTCGCCCTGCCGTAGCACTTCGGGGAGGTCGTCTTCCAGCACAAGCTGAAACATGAGGCTGGAGTCTGCCAAAACAGCGTCCGGCTTGAGTCCACTCACCCGCTCCAGGCCCGCGCTGACGTACGTATAGCGGTAGCGACCATCTGCTTCGCGGATGAGCTGGTACAGGTACCCGTTGGGGATGTTGTCCCCGATCGCCCGCAGAAAGGCCTCCCGCTCCTGTAACGCCTGTTCGGCCTGTTTGCGGTCATGGATGTCTCGCCCGACCGCCTGGATCTCACTCAGATGCCCCTGGGCGTCAAACAACGCTCGATTGTTCCACTGCATCCAGCGCACTTCACCCCTGACCACAACCCGATTTTCGATCGTGACGGTCGGATGCGCTTGATTCATTGAGGCGACCAGTTGGGCCACCCGTTCGCGATCCTCCGCCAGCACCACAGGCGCGTAGCGGTGACCGATGGTATGTTCCTGTGCAATACCGAAGTAACGGCAGTAGGCACCGTTTACAAAGGTCAGGACGCCGTCCGGTTGAAACCGGACAATGAGTTCGGTCTGGTCTTCGACAATGGCACGGTAACGCGCCTCACTTTGCTGCACGGCGGCTTCTGCGTGTTTGCGATCGCTGATATCGACCAGATAGCCGATGATCTCTGTTGCCTGGCCCCGCTCATCGCGCATGAGCTGAAGCTGGTTATACACCCAGCGATAGGTGCCATCGGCATGCAGAAATCGGTACTCGTGGGCGTGGTGATCGCTGACAAAAATCTGAGCGGCATCAGCCAGCACGCGACCGCGATCGTCGGGATGAATGTGATTGACCCAGAAGCTAGAATCTTCCAGAAACGATTGCGGCTCGTACCCAAAGAGTGCGGTGATGTTCTCACTCATGGAGGTCGCCCCATAGTCACCGCCCGCCTTGCAGCTAAAGATGGCCACTGGGGCATGGCTCAGTAGGTACTGCAGGCGATCGTTGAGCGATCGAAGCTGTTCTTTGGCCTGTTCACGTTCTGTAATGTCAACGGCAATCCCACCGACCAGGCTGCGTCCCGATAGTTCATTGAGGGGAAACTGGTAGACTAAAAACTTGCCCAGCGTGCCGTCAATCCGGGGTGCGTTCTCGATCGCCGATACCGTTTGCCCCGTTTCGGCGGCCTGCCGGATATTGCGGTGAAAATTTGCCGCAATTTTGGCTGGAAATAGCTCGAAGATCGATCGACCAATGGCATCACCCGGCGTGGGAAATACCCGCGCGTAGGTTGGGCTTATGTAGAACATCTGGCCATCGGCATCCGTGACCCATGAAGCGGCTGGACTGTTGTTCATGAATGCCTGAAAGCGAGCTTCGCTCTCAAGCAGTTCCGCTTCTGCCCGTTTCCGCGCCGTAATATCACGCCCAATCTTGGAAATGCCAATCACTTGTCCGGTCGCATCTTTGACGGGTGAAACGGTGGCCGCAATATTGACGCGTTGGCCATCTTGCCGGAGCCGCACCGTCTCATAGCTCTCGATCGTTTCGCCTTGTTTGACCTGTTCCAGAACGCGGGACAGTTCATCCAGACAATCAGGCGGCACCAGCATGACGTTTGGGCGACCCACGATCGCCGCCGCCTTGTAACCCAGAATCTTTTCCGCGCCCAGGTTCCAACTGGTAATGGTGCCGTCCAGAGACTCACCGATAATGGCATCGCCCGATGATTCAACGATCGCCGCCAGCCGCATGGCTGATAGCTCTGCCTGCTCGCGTTCGGCTTCGCTCCGCTTGCGTTCACTGATATCGGTTACTCGCACTAAACTCATGGTCTGATCGACGACCGTGATGTGTTTGGCAGCCGTGTGGCCCCAAAAGACATGGCCCTGTCGGGTCACGTACTCCACTTCACGGCTCCAAAATCCTTGCGACGCCATCTCGATGCTGATCGCGCTCAGTTCATTGGGGGAAAAGGGGTGTCGTTGGAGCGTGTTGCCAGCGATGCCAATCAGCTCTGCCTGGTCAGCCGCCTGAAAAAGCTCGATCGCCCGTCGATTGCAGTCCAGCGTGAGCAACGTTTGCGGGTCTACCAAAAACAGCGCATCTGCCGATTCGTGAAAGATGGCCTCACGCAAATCCCGACTGCGAATCAGCTCTTGTTCGATGCGCTGGCGCTCAATAATTTCCTGCTGTAGTGACCAGTTAGCGATCTCCAGTGCTGCCGGACTGGGCAGTGCCAGCGCTTTTGGCACGATCGGCACCAGTAGCACAGCCGTGACCACAGAGACTGCTGCCGTCAATAGCTTGATGCTGCCTGACAGCCAGTAGGCGGGATACCACAATGTCCAGATCGCCAGCAGGTGGGTCGTGCCACAGGCAACGATAAACGCGCTGAACAGTAAGAATACCCAGGTAAAGGGGAGATCCTGCCGTCGCCGCACAACGTAAAACAACGTTAGCGGAATCGAGTAATAGGCCAGGGCAATCAGGGCATCCCCCACGATATGCAGCCCCAAGAGCTCGGGTCGCCAGAGATAGCAGTGCCCGTGAGGAATAAACGAATCAACTCCCACCAGAAGATTCATCAAGTTCAGCATCTCCATTCCCCTAGACGATCGCTCAGGTACCGATAGCCATGCCAACGAATGCATGAGCGGGACTGCATGACGATGATCCGGGGCCAGTGGTTAACCAAACGCTGAACGCTGGCCGATCGCTGGTCGCGGATCAACGGGATACAACTCACACTACATATTGGGCTGCTATAACTTCTCATCATTCCCTCCGGAACTCCAGAAAAGGGAAAAAATCGGCTTTTCTTTATGGAGATTTAGGATTCAATCGTCGCATCAGGGCTATGAGCGGGCGCACACGTAAACTCCAGCACGAACGTTGTTTGATTGGATCCGCTTTCAACATGGATTGTCCCGCCCAACCGTTCGGTCAGCTTCTTCACCAGTGCCAGCCCCAGCCCGGTACCGCCATGTTTCCAGGGATCGTTTTTGGGAATGCGGTAGAACTTATCAAAGATGCGATGACATTCAGCCGTTGGGATCTCGACCCCGGTGTTGCTGATGCGAATGCTCAGTCCGGTGGGCGTTGATTGTACCGATACCGCGATCGTTTCTCCCGCCGGGGTGTATTTGCAGGCATTGTGCAACAGCTCAGTCAAGATCCGCTCCAGGAAGGCCACATCGGTGTTCCAGGGTGGCAGATCCGCCGGTATGTGGCTGACGAAGTGCTGCTGGTGCGGGCGCATCCGTTCGATAAATGGCTCGGCCAGTTTGGCGATATACTGCCGCAGATCGATCGGGGTGAGATTGAGGGAGTCGGTTCCAGCATCCAACCGCGACAGATCGAGCAGGTCGTTAATGAGGTTTACTTCCCGGTTCCCTTCTTCGCGCAAAATTCGCAGATAGCGGTTAATGGCGTTGGACTCATCGGTCAAGGCACCCAGCGATTTCAAGTTGATTTCCAGCATCTGGATCGCCATTTTGATACTGGACATGGGCGATCGCAGCTCATGCGAAACCGTACTCAGGAAGTCGTCTTTGAGTTGATTGAGCCGCTCCAGTTCGGTCACCTGTGCCTGGACAGCCTGATACAGGTAGGACTGACGCAGGGCGATCGCGAGCTGAATCCCAATCTGCTGGAG
>JAJPKC010000678.1 GCA_021323955.1 Oscillatoriales cyanobacterium Centralia_MAG_596
ACAGAGATCCTCCGGGTTGAGGTCAACGGTGACCTGGCCTATGTGGTGCTGGTTGAAACCGTGCTGCAAGTAACGGGCAATCGACAAAGCAAAGCCCAATCACTCGCCACAAACGTATTTGAGAACATGGCGCAGAAATGGTATCTGGTTCACCATCATGGCAGCCCGTTGCTCAGTTGAGGCGCTGGAAATGGATGGGCCGTACACACGTAATCCCATCTGTCACCGATCACTGACTGGCCGCACTTGTTCATCGAACGTCAGCAGGAACACGTAGGTATTTTAATGCAGCGTGGTATTTTCTGTGGGGAGTATACGCGCCTCACCGAAACCAGATGCAATACAATCGCCGATCAGGTTTGCTAAAGACCTGTTTCGCCAATTGGTTTTACTGGCGCAATGTCAGGTTGAGTGCCGCGATCGCTCCTCATCATTCACTCACCTGTAGCCGCACTGTTCCGTTGAGAAGCGAGTGAATTCACGCTGGGTCACTGCTTCTTGGCTCTGGCAGTGCCAATTTTTTATGCCCGTCTGTAGCCGTCAAAACGCCTCTAAGCCGGTGAACGGGAGTCATCTCTGAGTGGAACGGAAAGCCGGTTTCACTCAGCCTGCACCATGACCAGGTGAACCAGCGCTACAGATCCAATGTCCTGTCTCTTTTCCAACAAGGAAAACCATTAGTATGTTCAATTTACTTAGCAGGTTCAATCTACTTCAGCGCAAGGGTGCCCTATCGCTAATTGGTGGGGTCTCAACCAGCCTTTTACTGTTCCATCAGCCTGCCCAGGCCGCCCCTTTTAAGCACGTCTTAATTCTGTCTGTGGATGGCCTCCGGAGTGCCGATCTGCAAGATCCAGCACTGCAATCGTACATCCCAAACATCAATAGCCTCCGCGCAACAGGGGTGACATACCCGAATGCTTTTACCACCAGTCCCTCCGATTCCTTCCCAGGGACTTTGTCGTGGCTGACGGGCGCAGGGCCAGCAACCACAGGCGTTTACTATGACGACACCTATGCCCGCGACCTGACGGCTCCGATCGTTCCCTTTAATGGCGACCCCAGCGGTAACGCCAGCAGCCCTTTAGGGACGGAAGCAACCTATTTTGAAGCGATGGATTATTCCATCCCGGCTGATCCGACTAAGCCCGATCCAACCAATGTGCTGTGGCGGTTGGATGGGGGTGGCTATCCGGGTGGCGACCCAACTAAACCTTTGGTGCCGGGGGATTATGGCAAAGGCAGTATTGACCCCAATCGCTTACCGCAAAATTGTGCCAGCGGCACCTGTAAGCCCGTTTACCCCTGGCAGTATCTCAAGCATGGGATCAACACCATTTTCAATGTGGCTCACAATGCGGGGCTGTACACGGCTTTCTCCGATAAGCACGCGGGTGCTTACAACATTGTTCAAGGGCGTGGTGGTAACTCGATCGATGATTATTACTCCCCTGAGATCAACGCCAGTGTAGTGCTTGACGCCAGCGGCAAATTGGTCGATGCCATTACCTTTGATGCGAACGGTAAACCCGTCATTGACCCAAATGCCGTTGTCCCCACAGACAGTACAAAATATACAAAGCCCTACGACGACCTGAAAGTTCAGGCGATTTTGAATGAGATTCATGGCAAGAACTCGTTAGGCACCAAGAAAGCGCCAGTCCCGGCCATCTTTGAAATGAACTTTCAAGCCGTGAGCGTCGCGCAAAAGGCACTGAATGGTGGCATTGATAATGCTGGCAACACAGCGAATAATCCGAAGGCAACAGGCGCAACGCCGCCAGCAGGCCCCTCCAATGTGTTGACAGATGCCTTGCAGCATACGGATGCAAGTATTGGCAAGATACTGACGGCAATTAACCAGAATCCAAAGCTGAAAGGCAATACGCTCGTGATTTTGGTCGCTAAGCATGGGCAAGCCCCCCGACTCGGTGTGGGCACGCTGCTGAAAGACAACTTGATTCCGGCGGCGATCGCGTTCTACCTGCAAGATAAAGATGCGGTGAAGCAAGCCACCCAGGACAATGTCTCCCTCATTTGGCTCAAAGACCAGAGCAAAATTGCAGCGGTCAGCAAATATCTGCGTGGCTTGAAAGCACTGCCTCTCTGCACCAGTGCGGTCTCAGGCGACCCAACGGTTGCACCCACCTGCAATCCTGGTGTTGCCAACGTTTATTCTGGGACGAGAGCGTATGAACTGGGCTTGGCTCCCAGTCCGCAGCCAGACAATCGCACACCCGACCTCTTTATCCGGACGGCACCCGGCGTCATTTTTGTGGGTAATCCGCTCAAGGGCAAGAAGATTGCTGAGCACGGTGCGTTGTTTACGCCCGATTCAACGAACATCGCTCTCGTTGTTGGGGGGTCGGGTTTAGCGTCTAAAGTGAAGAACACCACAGTGACAGCTCAGGTGAAAACCACTCAAGTAGCGGTCACAATTTTAGAAGCATTGGGTCTTAACCCTGAACTGCTGACGGGCGTGCGGATTGAAGGGACGACGGCACTGCCGGGTACCGGGATTCACGTTAAGTAGTTAGCTTCAGGTCATTGGTGCATTTTGGTGCATTAAAATTCGGGGGAACGGGAGCACTGCCTCCATTCCCCCACATCAGCTTTACGTTTTCAGCAACCCATTCAGACTTTTTGAGCGATCGCTGGTTTCGATCGCTTAAAACTCGCGTACTGAGGGTTGTCCGTCCTTCACTTCACCGACCAGGACGATGTCTGCCACTCCGACGAATAAGCCATTTTCGAGGACGCCGGGGATATTGTTGAGGGTTTTCTCCAGGTCAGCCGGATTGTCGATGCCAGCATCGAACTTAACATCAATCACAAAATTGCCCTGATCTGTGATCACGGGGCCTGCTTTTTTGACGCCTATGCGGAGTTGGGGTTTGCCGCCAAGTGCCGCGATCGCCTTCATCACCGGACTCATTGCCATGGGAATGACTTCTACAGGCAGCAAAAAGGTGGTGCCGAGTTTGTCTACCAGCTTGCCGCCGTCCACCACGACAATAAATTGATCGGCAAAGGAATCCACAATTTTCTCCTGCGTATGGGCTGCACCACCACCCTTGATCAGGTTCTTTTGTGGATCAACTTCGTCCGCGCCGTCGATCGCCACATCAATGCGATCAACTTCATCCAGGGTGGTCAGCGGGATGCCATATTCCTTGGCTAGCACGATCGCCTGGAACGACGTACTAACGCCCTTAATGTCCTTCAAATCACCCGACTTCAGGCGATTGCCCAAGGCTTGAATGGCAAAGGCTGTCGTTGACCCAGTTCCCAGTCCTACAATAGAGCCAGACTGCACTCGCGCGGCAGCCGCCTCTCCAACTTGCTTTTTCGATAATGTTGTAGGGTCAAGTTCAGTGCTCATAACGACTTTCTGAAGTGGTTAGTGGTTGGTGATTAGTGGGTAAAACGGTAAAAGGCTCAAGGCTGAAGGCTAGGGGATAAAGGCTAAAGGATGAAAAATCACTGGTCAACATCAGCTCAAAACTCAAAACGTCTACCTTTTGGCATTCAGCCTTTAGCCCCTGGCTTTTTTATCACTCTGCCTTTAGCCCTCAGCCTTTCCCTGCCTTCGTCAGTCTACTATTGATGGGCGTCTTCCTATGAGTTGGGCCGAAGAATTTTCTGAAGCAGACTATCAGCGGTATTGGCATCTGACGCCCGAAGACCGCCGCCAACTGTTGAGTGATGATCAACTGGCAGAACCGTTGCGGGCTTTGTTGCTCTATCAGCAGGGGCAACACTCGCTGGCCCAGAACCAGGTGAATGACGCGATCGTGGAATTTGGCGATGTTGTATCGATGCGACCGGGCTGGCATGAGGCGTGGGCGGGTCATGCGGCAGCATTGCTAAAAGCGGGTGAGCGTGATGAGGCGATCGCCAGTTGCGATCGGGCACTGGAACTGGAACCAACCAACGCAGAAGCCTGGAGTGTCCGGGGTACCGCCCTCTATCGCCTGGGCAAGTATGCAGAAGCGGTGAATAGCTGCGATCGGGCACTGGAACTGAACGCTGATGACTACCAGGCATGGCAGACGTTGAGCGATGCCTTGAACCATCAAGGACAGTACGCTGAAGCGGTGATCAGCTACGACAAAGCGCTGGCACTAAAACCAGATGAGGCATTCATTTGGGCCAATCGGGGCACCGCCCTGCAAAAGCTCGGTCGCTATGAGGAGGCAATCGCCAGCTACGACAAGCTGTTGCAAGCAGAGCCAGACCGTTACAAACTTTGGCACCAACGTGGGCTGGTCTTACGGAAGCTGCGCCGCTTTGACAGCGCGATCGCCAACTTTGATGAAGCGCTGAGCATCCAACCTGATTTTTACCCGGCTACCCGCAGTAAGCTGTTTGTGCTGCTGCGTACCGGGCAACTGCTCCAGTACCTCATGGACAGCAAAACGCTGGCAAAGCGCCAGCAGGTCACAAATGATTTGCAAAACGTGCTGGACAACACCGTGAAAACGAAACTACCAACGCTAGTTGTGATTGCGTTGTTGGTGCTTTTCAGTACGCATAGTCAGGTTACAGCCATGGCGATCGCGGGCGTGTTCCTCCTCATTGCGGCTGTGGGCGACCTGATTACCGAATCTCAAAAATAACGACCGTTCAAGATCAGGGCAATTCATTCTTTGAAGAAGATCTCATAGGGCGTTCGATAGCCTTTCAAAAATCCAGGCGGTAGCAGGAGTTGCTGCGATCGATAGGCTGCGATCGCGCGCTGCTTTTGTTGGCGGACGGAGCCAATGGTCAGTCTCACCGCATTCTGTAAATCCCGTGGCCTCAGCCCAAAGAAGATCAGCGACTCCCAAAATAGCCAGATCGGATATTGCAACAGTTCCACCTCAAGCTGGGCCGCGGCGATCGCTGATCGCACCAGTTCATACGTTGCCCGGTGATCTGGATGATTGTCTTTGCGATGGGGGACATAGACTTCTTCTGGTCGATACATCAAAAGAAGGTGAACGATTTTCTGAATGACTGATTGACGCTGGGTTTGACTTAGCTCACCCAATGCGCCATCCATCTGATCGAGAAAGTGAGTATCGGCGGGCTTCACCCCTAAAACTGTGAGCGCATCGATCGCTTCCTGCCGTCGAATTTGCACAATGTCGGGGGGCGATTCTAGCCAGGGTGCATACATGTGGGACTTTTGCCCATCGGTCATAAAGACCACCTGCACGGGCACAGACTGCTGCCGCTTGAGGGCGATGATGCCCCCACACCCCAACGTTTCATCATCCTGGTGGGGCGAAAACACGATCGCTGGTTTTGGGCTGAGCGGCACTGCGCGACTGCCGAAATGGATCACCCACGCATTGACGAGAAACGCATGAAACTCCTGCGGGCGCGACAGTAAGCTGTTCTTAAAGTGATGGCAGCGTTGCTTAAACGACAGCTTTGGGTCTGAAGGGTGTTCCATGCGTCACAACTGCTCCCGATCGAGCCACGGTGATGGCATACCATCATGCAAAGGGCGTCTCATTGTGTAAAAGTAGCGTTAGTGTGTTCTTGGCGTGTATGCGGGCAACAGGCCGGTTGCCGAACGATCGCCGGGTTCTCAGATGATTGAAGTCACGATCCATTATCGGTGTGGAATGTCGCGTTGCATGGTTCACAATCTGGTCTTAGTTCCACTCATTCTCCTTTGCCTGTCTGCGATCGCCTACTATGGCTGTGTGATCTACGCGACGATCCGGTTCCGCACTCACCACGCTCCGTTGGATCTCACCTTTCATCCACCTATCACGATTTTGAAGCCGATCTGTGGGCTGGATCGCGAGATGTATGAGAACCTGGCGTCGTTCTGCCAGCAAGACTATCCAGACTATCAAATTGTGTTCAGCACTGCCAGCGAAACCGATCCAGGGATTGCCGTGGTGAAACAGATCATGCAGGATTTTCCGGCGCGAGATCTGGCGTTGGTGGTCAGCGATCGCGCGATCGGCAGCAATCCCAAAGTCAACAATCTGGCCAATGCTGAGACGCAGGCCAGACATAATATCTTGCTGTCAGCCGACAGCGATATCCGGGTGCGCCCCGATTACCTGCGGCGGGTGGTGCAGCCCTTGCGCGATCCAGCTGTGGGGGTTGTCACCTGTCTTTACCGCTGTCTACCAAAAGGATTGGCAGCCCGGTTTGAAGCGCTGATTATTGCGACGGAACACCATCCAGCCGTATTCATCACCCAGTGGCTCGAAGGCATCAAGTTTGCGATCGGCGCGACGATTATGATCCGGCGATCGGTCTTGCAGGAAATGGGTGGCTTTGCCGCGATCGCCGATTACCTGGAGGATGACTCGCAGTTGGGCTATCGTCCGACCCAGCTTGGCTACAAGGTTGTCTTGTCGGATTACGTGGTGGATCACGTCACCGGGCCAGAAAGCTGGCTGAGATCGATCCGGCGTCAGGGGCGCTGGGCCTGTGGAACGCGCTTTTCTGACCCATCCGGCTATCCCAAAACGATTCTGATTCGCGGCACAGTGGTCAGCTTACTGCTGCTGCTGGCAACGGGCGGTTCTACCCTGGCCTGGGCGGGACTGGCCGTGACGTGGATGGTGCGGTTTGCGATGGCGTGGGTGGTGGGTGGCTGGGCCATTCAAGACCCCACCGCGCAAAAATTCTTCTGGCTGTCGCCGCTGGGTGATCTGGTGTCGTTTGCAACCTGGTGCTACGGCTTTTTTGGCAACACCGTGGAGTGGCGATCGCAGCGGTTAAAGCTGGTGCAGGACGGCAAACTCGAAGTAATGACTTGAGAACCGCGCAACCGAATCGCGGACTCGTCTTAGCTGTCGTAAATCTGGGGCGATACGGAGTTTTTGTCAAACTCAATCTGCCCATTCTCCAGTTTGAGAATGCGATCGGCAACGCGAAAATAGCGATCGTCGTGGCTGATCACCAGTACGGCTTTACCTTTGCGCTTCAAATCACCCAGCAGTTGCGTGTAAAACAATTCCTTAAACATCGGGTCCTGGTCAGCCGCCCATTCATCAAACAAATAGATCGGGCGGTCTTCCAGATACGCCGCCAGGAGCGCCAGTCGTTTGCGCTGTCCCTGCGAGAGCGCGATCGTCGACAGCGTACCCTGCTCGATCGTGACTTTGTGATCGAGATGCAGCTTGTCAAGATAGTGTTGCGCGAGGCGATCGAGATTGACCGGATCGAGTCCCAGCAAGCGCTCGAACAGGTAAAAATCAGCAAAGATGGCCGAGAAGTGCTGGCGATACCATTCCCGATTCTGCGCGTCGATCGGTATTCCATCCAGGTCGATGCTGCCCGACTGGGGAATGTAGAGTCCAGTGATCAACTTCGCGAGGGTGGATTTGCCGCTGCCGTTACCGCCCACAATAAAGACCACTTCGCCTGGATGAACGGTCAGGCTGATCGGGCCGAGCGTAAAACTGCGGTCTTCCTGCTGACTTTGGTAGGGATACACGACATCCTTCAGGGTCAACTGTCGCCAGTCGTGGTCGATCGGCGCTGGCACGACCGCGAGTTCCGGGCGATCGCGGAGCGATAGCCCCAGCGCCTCAATCTTCCGTAGCGCAATGTTGGACTGCAGGACAAAGGGCACGCTGTTCATGATGTTTTCAATGGGCACCATCAGGTACGTGAATGCCAGGATGTACCCCGCGATCGCCGATGGACTGATCGCAATCAATTGGGGCAGCGCAAACAGCACGAACCCGATCGCAAAAAAGAAAATCAGCTTTCCCCAGCTTGATGCCGTCGCAATTAGCGTCAGCCCGGAAATGTTGTGCCGCCGAAAATTGATCGCGCTCGGCTCTACCGCATCGGCTAGAAAGGATTGCCGCCGATGGTAATGCAGTTTGAGTTCCTTAATACCCTCGATCGTGGCGCGAAAATGACCAAAAAGCTGGTCTTCTTCCTCCCGTGCCAAGGCCAGCCAGCGTTCGCCCCGACTCATAAACTGAAAGCAACTGACCCCTGCCAAACCGAGCAAGCTAAACACCAGGAGCAATGCCATCCAGGAGAGCCAGGTGATGTAAGTCAGGCAACCCGCGACGATCGCCAGATCAATGCACAACAGCGGCAGCGTATACACGGCACTGGTGATCGCCTGCACGTCTTCTGTCAGCGTCGCCATTAAACGCGAACTGCCCAATCGTTCCAGGTGATCAAGCTCAGATGCCAAAATCTGACGGATCAGGCGCATACGCAACTGAAATACCGCGTGATGGGAGAGGCGGACTAACATCACCTGCGACATGATGCTGGTAATGAGCGCCACACAGGCAAGCCCCACAAATCCACCGACGATCGGCACTAGAGATGTGGCTGAGGGTTGACCCACCGCATGACTGATGAGTGCGATCAATCCGGCTGAACTGCTACCGCTCAGAAACCCCGTGACGATCGCGATCGTCACCCGTTTCCAGGAAAATCGC
>JAJPKC010000384.1 GCA_021323955.1 Oscillatoriales cyanobacterium Centralia_MAG_596
AAGTGGTCTGGCAGAAGCCGCCGCCGTGTCCCCAGCACATGAGTGCCACTGAGTTTGCGGCTTTACCCGCCACACTTGGGGTGCGGAAAGTCTGTCTACGGCTGCCACGACGGGGCTTTCGAAATCAGACAATCATTGTGGTTACCACCCTCCTTGATGCCAAACGCTACAGTGCTGGACAATTGACGCCGTTGTATGGACGGCGCTAGCAAGCAGCCGAGGTGAATTTGCGTCATCGCAAAACCACCTTGAAAATGGAACTGTTGACCGCGAAAACGCCTGAAATGGTGCGTAAAGAAATCTGGACGCATTTATTCGCCTACACGTTATTGCGCACCTTGATGTGGCAGGCAACCACAACCTCAGAACGGACGCCCTTTCAACTCTCCCTGCAAGGTGCCAGACAGCAATTGAATCAGATGGTTTCATTGTTGGCAACAACGACAAAAGCGCAACGGCAGCGGCTCTATCAAGTCCTATTAGAACAAGTTGCGTCTGGCTGACTGCCAGTGCGTCCCCATCGGTCTGAACCCAGAGTAGTCAAACGTAGACCCAAACCATTTCCCCGCATTCGGCAGCCACGTTCTGTCTTGAAAGCGAAGCTGGTTGCTTGATTAAGCTTATTTCAGTGACATTGCGCTATAAGTGTACAAATTTGAGCACCTTAAACGCTTCCAATAGCGCTTTTTGGATTGCTGACTCTAGTTTTTACACAGTCTGCCCCGGGGGCAGTTAACCTAAAGAAGTAGAGCATGAGACCTTCGATTCAACCCCTTACACGGCAAAGCTTTCAAGTTTAAAGCTACTTTCTGCTTTACTTCTCATTTCCCCATTACTTAACCATTTGGGCTCCGTTAAATTGTCGAACTGCGATCGTCTTTAAGTGGTTTCTCGATACATACCTTTAATTGCTGCGCCAGTAGCTCCACCTGAGGTTTACGCAGCATTGTAAAATGATCTCCAGGGATTTGATGAATCTCTACTTTTAACCCGGTTAGCTGCTGCCAACCCAATGTTAAATCTGGCGTGCCTTCTACAGATGGTGCAGAGGTTCTAAATAGGGTAATGCGATCGCGGTACGTTTGAGGTACATAACGGTGGACGGCTTGGCTGTTGGCATAGAACACCTGAAGCATGGGGCGCACGGTCAGCTCATTCAAGACGCGTGCTTGCGCTTCTTGAGGCAGAAGACTGGCGATCGCAGTGCGTTCGATTCGTCCTCTCCAGGTTTTAGGAAATTGACCTCGCCCGCTAAGGGGCAATCGATCGGACGCTGCCAAGAGAGAGAGATAATCGAGCAGAAACGCCCCAATTGATCGCGCTGTGGTGGTGAAGAGAAACTTAAAACCCTTCCAGAATGATGGTTTATTCGCAGGAATGGGAGCCAGCGTATCGAGCATAGCTAAGAGAGCGACTTTGTGTCCTGTCTGGCGTAACTGCTGCGCCATTTCAAACGCCACCAAACCACCAAACGACCACCCACCCAGGTAATAGGGACCCTGCGGTTGAATTTGACGAATTGCCTGAATGTAATAGGCTGCCATGTCCTCAAGGCGCGTGTGTGGCGTTTTTCCATCAATACCCAACGGTTGCAGCCCATAAAAGGGTTGGTCTAAGCCCATTGCTTGCGCCAGGGTGTGATAGGGAAGCACAACGCCAAAGATTGGGTGAATGCAGAAAAAGGGAGGTTTAGAACCCTTGGGTTGAAGCGGGACAAGGGGTGACCAGGGCAACGGTTGGTGGTCGGGATTAAGGGCACTTGCCAGTCCGGCAATAGTTGGATTCAACAACAGGTCGGACAGGGGAAGCGTTTGCTCAAACTGTTGCTGGATCTGATCTATTAAACGGACTGCTAACAAGGAATCGCCACCCAGATCAAAAAAACTGTCATGGATACCGATCGACTCTTGTTGAAGTAGTTTCCCCCAAAGGTTGGCCAATGTTGCTTCGATCGCATTACGAGGAGCGACAAACGTACTTTTCTCTAAATGGGTTTGGCTGGAATCGGGTAACGCGGCAGCATCAATTTTGCCGTTGGACGTTAATGGCAGCGTTTCTAAGGGCACAAAGGTTGAAGGGATCATGTAATTGGGTAGCTGCGATCGCAAAAAATGCTGTAAGCCATCCGTTGTGATGGTGTGTTCTGGCTTAAGCAACAAATAAGCCATCAAACGCTTTGTGCCCAGATCTTCTCGAACGATGACCACGGCGGTTTGAATGCCAGGATATCGCTGCAAAACGGTTTCAATTTCGCCCAGTTCAATCCGGTAGCCCCGTAGTTTTACCTGACGATCGGCCCGTCCGAGAAATTCCACATGACCATCAGCCTGGTAACGTGCTAAATCCCCTGTTTTATAGAGGCAAGGAGAGGGAGTCGGGAGTCGGGAGTCGGGAGTCGGCTGAATTTCCCCATCCCCCATCCTCCGTTCCCCATTCCCCTTGAAAGGATTGGGAATAAAGCGTTCGGTGGTTAGGTCAGGACGATTGAGGTACCCTCTTGCGATGCCTGCGCCGCCGATACATAGCTCACCTGCTACACCGACAGGAACGGGTTGAAGCTGGGCATCTAACAAATATAGTTGGGTGTTGGCAATGGGACGCCCGATCGTGGGTTTATCTCCTGACTGCAACTGAGCGACCGTTGCCCAGATGGTGGCTTCCGTAGGGCCGTAGGCATTGAAGAATTGATGGTTTTGTGCCCAGCGATCGACCACCTTTCTAGAGCAGGCTTCTCCGGCTGAGATGATGGTTTCCAGGGCTGGTAAAGATTCTGAAGGCAGCATGGCGAGAACCGCCGGAGGAAGCGTCGCATGCGTAATGGCATTGTCCTGGAGAAACTGAAGCAACGGGGCTCCGGGCAAGAGCGTCTCTCTGGGTGCCATGTACAGTGCCGCTCCATTGGTCAAAGCCATCACCCATTCAAAGATGAAGGCATCAAAGCTAAACGAGGCGAACTGTAGAATGCGATTCGATGGTTGCAGATGGAATACTTGCCGCTGGGCTGCAACCAGATTGCTCAAGCCCCGATGCTCGACCAAAACGCCCTTTGGCTTGCCCGTAGAACCTGACGTGTAGATGATGTAGGCAAGGTGGTTTGCGGCAACATGGCCGCTGGGATTGGCTAGGGCGTCGAGATCTGTCCAATCCTGATCAAGACACACCACCGGGAGCCGATCGCTAAATTGATCGCCATACCTCTGCTGAGTGACCACAAGATCAGCCTGGGCATCCTTCAGCATGAAATTCAGCCGATCGCGGGGATAACCTGGATCGAGCGGCAGATAGGCTCCTCCTGCTTTCCAGATGCCTAACACACCAATAATCAGGTCAGGGGAGCGATCGACACATAGCCCAACGATCGTTTCGGGGCGAACACCCAACTGCTGCAAATGATGGGCGAGTTGGTTGGCTCGTTGGTTGAGTTCTCGATAGGTCAGGGAGTGATGCTCAAAGACCACGGCGATCGCGTCGGGTGTTGCCGCTGCCTGGGCTTCTACACGTTGATGGATAAGGATTTCCGCATGATCAACGGCGGTATCGTTCCATGTGATGAGCTGTTGATGGCGTTCGGCGGGAGTGAGTAGCGGCAAGTGGGCGATCGGCTGGTCTGGATGGGCAACAATGCCTTCGAGCAGGACCTGGAACTGTTGCAGCATCCG
>JAJPKC010000463.1 GCA_021323955.1 Oscillatoriales cyanobacterium Centralia_MAG_596
AGACAATGATCTCATCCAGACGGTTGAGAAACTCCGGTCGGAAGTATTGCTTCAGTTCCTCATTGACCGACGATTGAATGCGGGTGTACTGCGCGTCCGCCTGATCCGCAAACTCAAAGCCAAACGACGCTCCACCTTTTTCAATCACTCGCGAACCCACGTTAGAGGTCATAATAACCAGCGTGTTGTTGAAATTGACGGTGCGCCCCTGGGCATCGGTCAAACGCCCATCCTCCAGCAGTTGCAGCAGGAGATTAAACACATCGGGATGCGCTTTTTCGATCTCGTCAAAGAGCAGAACCGTGTAAGGTTTCCGCCGCACCGCTTCGGTCAACTGTCCGCCTTCACCGTACCCGACATACCCGGGCGGTGAACCAATCAGCTTCGATACCGTATGCGACTCCATGAATTCCGACATATCAAGCCGGATCATGGCATCTTCAGCACCAAAGAAATAAGCGGCGAGCGCTTTGGCCAGTTCGGTCTTGCCCACACCCGTCGGCCCTGAGAAGAAGAAGCTGGCGATCGGGCGATCGGGGTTCTTCAGTCCCACTCGTGCACGGCGGAGTGCTCGCGAAACGGCTTTAACGGCTTCGTCCTGACCGATAATCCGTTCATGGAGGGTGTCCTCCAGATACAGCAGTTGCTCCGATTCTGATTCGGTGAGTTTGCGAACGGGAACACCCGTCCAGGAGGCCACAATCTGAGCGATGTCGTCTTCGGTAACGACTGGGGCGGGCGGTGCAGCAGGGGTCGGCGCGTGCGCTTCACCAACCGTTGTGGGGAGAGTGGCATCTGCTGAACTGGTGGCTCGCTGCCCACTGATTTGCGCTTCTAGCTCTAACTCACGATCGCGCATCTTGCCAGCCGCGTCGAAGTCTTGCGCGTTGACGGCTTCTTCCTTCGCTTTCGTCACCTGGCGCAATTCTTTGCGAAGTGCCTTGGTGGGAGACTGCTGGGTGTGAGCAAGCCGCACTCGGGAACCGGCTTCATCGATCAGGTCGATCGCTTTGTCGGGCAGATAGCGATCGGCGATGTAACGATCCGAGAGTTTGGCTGCCGCCACCAGCGCGGTGTCTTCGATGCGTACGTTGTGGTGCTGTTCGTAGCGATCGCGTAGACCAAACAAGATTTCGATTGTCTCGGTGACGCTGGGAGCACCCACCGTCACGGGCTGGAACCGTCGCTCCAGCGCCGCATCCCGTTCGATGTACTGGCGGTACTCGTCCAGAGTGGTGGCACCAAGACACTGAAGTTCGCCACGAGCAAGGGCTGGCTTCAGCAGGTTTGCGGCATCCATCCCGCCTTCTGTGCCACCTGCACCCACAAGGGTATGCACTTCGTCAATTACCAAAATGATGTTGCCGTTGTGGCGGACTTCCTCCACCACCTTTTTCAACCGTTCCTCAAACTCACCCCGGAAACGAGTGCCCGCAATCAACAGCCCCATATCCAGGCTAATCACCTGCTTGGCTTCCAGATTTTCCGGCACGTCACGATTGACAATGCGCTGCGCCAGACCTTCGGCGATCGCCGTTTTGCCCACACCCGGCTCACCAATCAGGATCGGGTTGTTTTTCGTACGGCGACCAAGAATTTGCACCACCCGCTCAATCTCGGTCTGACGTCCAACGACTGGATCGAGCTTACCGGCGGCAGCCAGTTTGGTCAGATTTGTACCGAATTCCTCCAAGGTCAGGGTTTGGGCATTGCCACGCCCCGTAAAGGGAGCATCATCGCGGCCCCCAACCGCTACGGCTTCTCCCATGGCTTGTATCCCAAGCTTTTGGAGCAGTTGATCCTGAATTTTAGTCGGCTCGACACCCAGGCTTTGCAGCACTCGGATGGCAACGGTTTCATTTCCCTGAGTCAGGGCAAGCAACAAATGTTCAGGGCTGACGTGATTTTGCCCCAGCTGCTCCGCTTCCTGAATTGCATCTGCAAACAGGCGCTTCACTCTGGGCGTAAAAGGCAGTTCAGCGGGAACAGTCCCCGTACCGCGGCCCGTAATTCTCTCGCATTCAGCACGAGCCGCATCAAGCGTTACGCCTTCGGTACGCAATACCTGCG
This sequence comes from Oscillatoriales cyanobacterium Centralia_MAG_596, assembly GCA_021323955.1. Classification (GTDB taxonomy): domain Bacteria; phylum Cyanobacteriota; class Cyanobacteriia; order Leptolyngbyales; family Leptolyngbyaceae; genus Stenomitos. The sequence goes on from JAJPKC010000463.1 coordinate 2,071, forward strand.
CAGCCGTACTGGTTCCTTCGCGAACAATACCCAGCAGTACTTGCTCTGTTCCAACCAGGTTGTGTCCTTGGCGGCGTGCTTCTTCCTGAGACAGCATGACTGCCCGAATGGCTTTTTCTGTAAACAGTTCAAACATGATCGTTTCTCCTACCACGCCGTTTGTAGCGATGAATAAGACAACTGAGACGAGGGGCAATGGCTAGAGATCTGGATTGGACCTGGCGCTTTGACCTGGTATCATCAGTCGTGCAGTTGCAAAATCAATTGCAGTAGTGGGGTTCGGCTCCCCGTTTACCGTGTAGTTTTGTGTACCGATCACTGTCAATGTATCGCTAACAGTCCGGCGATCGCAGTGGGGAAAGCCGTATGTGCCAGCGGTAGTAACCCGCATCCGCAACAGTAACGATCGGCTGTTCGTTTGCGGTGCTCAAGCCTGATGAGCCAGTCACATCGTCGATTCCAGTCCGACCAACACAGCAGTTCCAGCATTTTCATGGCATGAACAACGAACCTTGCCGGAATGCCGCACCTCACGCCAATCAAGATCGGTTAAATTCCTGATCCAAAGCCGCCACTGACCGCTTAAATAGCGTTAGTAGCGATCGCAAGGTGGGTAGAATAGACTGCCAGACAGCCCAGGATAGGACTCCTGAGAATGACGTATCCCCCCGAATCATTGACTGTCGCACTTCAGTATCATCGTAACGGGCGCATCAGCGAAGCGGAATCTGCCTACCGTCGGATGCTGCAGCAGGCTCCTGACTCTGTCGATGTGCTGAACCTGCTGGGTGCATTGATGTATCAACAGCATCGGTTTGACGATGCAATCACCCATTTTGAACGTGTGCTTGCCCTGCAGCCCGATCGCCCTGACTCCTACAACAGCATGGGCATTGCGCTCAAAGGACAGGGCAGGCTTGAAGCAGCGGTTCGTCACTACCGGCAGGCGCTGACCCTCCAACCCGACCATGTAGAAGCGCTCAACAATTTGGGCAATGCGCTGAAGGAACTCGGTGATGTGGACGGCGCGATCGCCGCCTATCAGCAGGCACTCGATCGCCGCCCGAACTACCCAGAAGCGCACAATAATCTGGGAATTGCCTGTAAGGAGCAGGGCCGACTGGATGACGCCGTCGCGCATTACCGTCAGGCGATCGCGTTGAAGCCCAACTATGCCGAAGCGCATCACAACCTGGCAACGGCGCTCCAGCGGCAGGGACAGCTTGAAGCGTCTGTGCATCATTACCAGCAGGCATTGGTTCTAAAGCCCCACTACCCGGAGGCCCATCATGGGTTGGGCAACACGCAGCAACAGCAGGGAAACCCAGCGGCAGCCGTTGAGCACTACCGTCAGGCGATCGCGCTCAGGCCGGACTATCCCGAAGCGCACCACGGGCTTGCCAACGCACTGCAGCAGCAGGGAAACCTTGAGGAATCGATTGCGGCGTATCACAGTGCACTGTTGCGGCGAGCAAACTACCCGGAAGCCCGCAACAATCTTGGTAATGCACTCCAGGAACAGGGGCATTTAGACGCGGCGATCGCCCAGTATCAGCAGGCGCTTGCCCTGCGTCCTGACTTTGCTGAAGCCCACAGTAACCTGGGTGCGGCGCTGAAGGAGCAGAAGCAGTTTGAGGCGGCGATCGCGCACTTTCAGCAGGCACTAGCCCTGAATCCTGACTACGCCGAAGTGCACAATAACCTGGGCAATGTCTATCAGGATCAGGGCAATCTTGAGGCGGCGATCGACTGTTACCGCAAGGCGCTGGCACTCAATTCAACCCACGCTGAGATCCACAGCAATCTGGGCAATTTGCTCCAGCAGCAGGGTGAGTTTGAAGCGGCATTTGCACATTTTGAGGCCGCGATCGCGGCTCAGCCAGACTACATCGGCGCTTACAACAACCTCGGCATTGCTCGCCGCAACTCCGGTGACATTGATGCAGCCCTGGCTGCTTACGAACAGGCGCTAACGCTGAACCCAGACTTTGTCGAAGCGCAGTGGAATAAAGCCCTGACGCAGCTATTTATCGGTGATCTGGCCCAGGGCTTTGCAGGCTATGAGTGGCGATTCCAGTGGAGCAAATTTCTGGAGCAAAATCCGCCGCGATCGTTTCCCCAACCCCGCTGGGACGGTACGCCCCTCAACGGGAAGACGATCCTGCTCTATACCGAACAGGGTATGGGCGATACGATCCAGTTCATTCGCTATGCGCCCCTCGTTGCTCAACTGGGCGGACACGTCATCGTTGAATGTCAGGCTCCCTTAGTAAATCTGCTTCAGGGTATCGCAGGCAGCCAGCAACTCATTCCTTCTGGCGCACCCTTACCGCCCTTCGATGTCCATGCCCCGCTCATGAGCCTGCCTTACCTGTTAGGCACCACTGCAGACACCGTGCCTGCAACAGTTCCTTACCTCCCCACGACAAACCGCCCCGCTCTCCCACTCCCCATTCCCCATTCCCCACCCCCCACACTCAAAATCGGCATCGTCTGGGAAGGCAACCC
>JAJPKC010000271.1 GCA_021323955.1 Oscillatoriales cyanobacterium Centralia_MAG_596
ATCGTAAGGGCTTAGCATGCGGCAGGTATGCTTCCGGTGATGGTAGCGGTTTTTGCCCGCATGCTAAGCCCCTACAGAATTACCGGTTTTATTTTGTTCTCGTTCCTAAGGAAAACATGATTTAAGCAAGATTCAATTCAGCAGGACGTTACCAATGGAAATTAGTGCACGGAATGCGCTCAAAGGAACCGTTAAAGCGATGGCCATCGGTGCTGTCAACACAGAAGTTGTTCTAGAAATTGCACCCGGCGTTGAGATTACAGCAATGATTACAAAAGCATCTTCAGAACGGTTGGGCTTAAGTGTGGGTAAGGAAGCCTACGCTGTGATTAAAGCCAGTGATGTAATGGTCGCGATCGACTAAATTGCTTCCATGTCGATCGCTGCAACGCTGATTTGTTCAGGAGCATTTACAACTATTTTCTAAGTACAATTCGTCACTAATCGGGGCGAAAATCAAACGTCATTGGGCATTCGTCATGAGGCCCTACGGGCATATCAGAAAGGTCATTGATGGGGGAACGTATCCAGGCATGAACTGGGGTATAGCCGTCCAATTCCAATCCCTTTTTAGAGTGCCGTTGATTAAGGGATCGCGATCGGTACCAGGGCATTTTCTGGCAGATAGCTCTGGTAGCGTCCGCTTTCGGATAACACCAGCACCAGTTGCAGCGACCAGTCTGGCTGAATTTGCAGATCGGCCCAGGGTACGGCCAGTTCCAGGCAGGTATCAAGCCCAACCTGGGCGCGGCTAGCGCGTGACTGCCAGCGTAGAGCCTCACCCGCCTCCTGAAACCAGAGCGTTTGTGTGAGCAGGTTAATCCCTAAATGATGATGAAATAAGTAGTTGAGCGGGGCTTCATTCGGCAGGTCAACCAGCGGGATCGGGCTGTTATGCATGGTTTGATTGGGGTAAAACCACAGCAAATTTAGCTCCGCTGGAAAATCGCTGCCCGGCTTTGTGCCCGTCTTGAAGTCCAGACGCAGGTAAAAATTGAGGTGGTCAACGCCGTACCATAGCCGCTGAACGGCACTGCTACGGTGCATCGTCCCCCGGGCACCACCAATCTCAAAGCGTCCGGCTTTATCCCAGTCTTGCTCATCGCCCCGGCCATCGATGAATGGATGGATGAAGCTTTGGGGTGGGTGATCGCCACCAGCGATGTGTGATTCGACCGGACGCTGCACCTCTACAGGGATTGGCTCGTTTAAGGCTTCGTAAATGGCTGCCAGATGTTCCCGAAAAAGCTGGTCAAAAATGGCGTCCTGATTGGAGGAGTGCCCTTCGCCAAACCACCAGAACCAGTCAGAGCCTTCTGCGGCGTAGAGTGCTTCCCAAACGTCAGGGTTGACGGCTTCGGTCGCTTCCGGGTGTTTTGCGAGTGTGTTCCGCGCATTTGACAGCAAATCCCAGGCGCGATTTTTGGCTGGATCGCCAATCCAGGTGGTAAAGTTGCCATCCACCCAGGAACCACTGTGCAGTTGTTCGGCAGGAATGGTTTCGGTGGGTGGGAACTGATCGAGAAACTCTGACACCGTAACAAGCTGAATGTCGGCGGAGTGGCTGAGTGTTTCATAGAGCGATCGCAAAAACGGCAGCCCATCCTGGGGATAATACTCCCAGCAGTTTTCACCATCGAGGGTGATCGTCACCAGCCAGGGGTCGTCCAACGCGGTATGGCCGCTAGACTGCTGGGATTTGAGCGATCGCGCGATCGCCTCCAGGTGGCCCACCAGATCCGTCGCCGCCTTTTTCGGCTCCATTGCGCCGTAGGTAAAGCCAATCAGGTCAGACAGGCGGTGGTCGCGGAAGACGATCGCCAGATCCCCAAAGGATGTTTCCAGTCGGTAGGGGCGGTAGAGCAGACGTGGCTCCGATATATTACCAGACCCATCGCGATGAAAGAAATGCCGCAGGCTCCAGCCCAGCACGGCTTCATCCGAACAGATCCACTGAAAGCCTGCTTTGGCAATCGGCGGCAGTACGGCTGGACTTACAGACTGCTCCGAAGGCCACAAACCGCGCGGTGATCGACCAAAGCGGTCATAGTACATCGTCCAGGCTTTGTGCAAGTGGCGCGGGATATCTTCGGCCCACTGAAATCGCTGGTCTGGCAGCGTCATGTTCGGCACAGCGACCCGTCCGGCGTCAGTATCGGCAAGCAGCGGCAGGATGGGATGGGTGTAAGGGGATGTAATCACCTCTAGCTGTCCGGCATCCTGCATCTGGCGGTGTTGCGGCACAATGCGGCTGAGGATCTCACGCTGTTTGGTATAGATGCGCTGGCGATCGCCCAGCGTAAACCCCTTGCCCTGCTCTAACCACTGGGCAATCTCGGGGTCATCCCAAAACAGTGGGTCAATCCAGGCAAGGTTGTGCCATGCCAGCAGGTCACCATAGTCCTGGAGCTGCCAGTGCTCCAGACACCAATCGCGCCCATTGTCCTGCCGCTGATGATACAGCTCGGCATAGCGTGGATGGGGATCGATCAGGGTGTGGTGATTGCCATCAAAAAAATGCTCAACGACAAACTCTTTCTGCTCTGGACTAAGCTGCTCGGTCGGCAGCAGTGCCGCGGTCAGGTAAGGATCGAACGCTGTACCAGCAACATAGTCTTCAATCTGCAGGATCAGCGATGGCACCAGGTTTACCGTCTGATGCAATTTAGGATATTGCTCCAGCAGCAGTACCAGATCCAGATAGTCTTTTGTGCCATGCAGCCGCACCCAGGGCAACCGATATTGTCCAGTTAGCAGCGTCTGGCGCTCAACCCGACTTTTGTAGAGAGGCTGGTGCTGGTGCCAGATAAACGCAACGTAAAGAGGATGGGGCATAGCGCATCGTGGGTTATGAGTTATGAGTTTTGAGTTACAAGGCAATTCAGAACTTAAAGCTCATAACTCATAACTCTTACACAACTTGTTCTACTTCGGCGATTTCGGGAATAAATTCGCGCAGTCGGCGTTCGATGCCCATCCTTAACGTCATTGCGGAGCTGGGGCAAGAACCACAGGCCCCTTGCAGGCGAAGCTTGACGATCGGGCCATCGATTTCTACCAGCTCAACATTGCCGCCGTCTGCCAACAAGTAGGGACGCATTTCGTCCAGCACCGTTTCGACGTTGCTTGGCGTTAATTCTAATGTTTCAGACATGATTCACCTAGTCAGTTCGGTTGATGGTCGTTCTGTATCGATCCTAGCGGGAGTTGGGCCGATCGAGCAAAAGAGGCTGTGGTAGAGGGCCAAACGGTAAGAATGTAATCCTCACCGTGGCCTTTGATCGGATTTACGTTTACCGCCAACGCTTATACCGCTACCGGTTCCAGCAGTTTGATGTTCGAGAACCCAACATCGGTAACGCTGGTCTGCCCCTGGTTGTCTTCGCGAATGATGCGACGGGTCAAAATATAGTACTTACCAATCTTCTCATAGGTGTCTTCAGATTGGCTGGAGCCTTTCAGTTCGCCCGTTTTGGCATCGTGGTAAACCGAGTCGTAGCGATCGGCCAGATAGCCTTCGCCTGTGTCGATCGTGCTGAGGGTGTTGATCGTCACGACAACCCCATGAATATGGCGATGTACGAGGGAGACAACATTGTTATGCACTTTGTAGCGATCGCCCATCGCTTTGCCGCTGACCAGGATCTCAACGGCTCCTGTCTCATCGGTTTCGCCCTGCTCAAAGGTATTTTTGCCGTGGGTTTCCTCAAACGGCTTGCGGACGCGATGAACCGCAATTTCCCATACCTGACCTTTGATCAAGTCCTGAGCTTTTTCATCGGAGACATCGGTGATCTCATAGCTAAGATCGTGGTTAATGCGGGCTTTGCCTGTATACAGTTGATCGCCCTGTTTGACGGTAATATCGGTACTGTAGCCGGGAAAGCTAGAGTCCCAGGTGTAGCGGTTTTCGTAAGCAGCCCGAAATTGCTCCCGCGCGGATTGTGGCTCTGTCATGCAGTTCTCCTTGCGTCGTCGTCCATCTTCTAGTCTAAAGAGTTTTGCGAAAGATGTTGCTTTCGCTGGCTGAATCCGGTGGGAGTGGGTGTAGGGTTAAGGGTGTTGGGAAGCGGGGAATAGCGATGCCCTTTATTTATCAACGTACAGTCCGGTTTGGCGATACCGATGCTGCTGGCGTTGTGTATTTTGCCAATGTGCTGAGTATCTGCCATGAGGCGTATGAAGCATCGCTGGCGGCTGCGGAAATTGATTTGCCAGCCTTTTTTAGCGGTGCGACGGTGGCAATGCCGATCGCCCATGCCAATGTGGATTTCTTTCGTCCGATGGTCTGTGGCGATCGCATAGAAATTCACCTGACGCCAGTGTTGCTGAAAGACAGCGAGTTTGAGATTGTGTACGAGGTGTTTCTCGAATCGCGATCAGAGCGGGCTGTGAGCAAAGCGCGTACGCGACATGTCTGTATTGACCCAGCCACCCGTAGCCGACGATCGCTGCCTGCAAATATCAGTCAATGGTTACAGCAATGGACGGGGGGCGATCGTGAAGCCGATGCTGCGGATTTGGAATCAGCGTAAACTCAAGAACCTTGGGGGGAGAGTTAGGATCCTAAAATGTGGGGGGTGGGGAGAATCCTTCCGATGCAGAATTTCGCCCACTAACCGAAATGCGCTGTTGGATTTGCTGACGATTCACCTTACCCTGAGCGTTGCGGGGTAGCTGGTCAACGGCAATCCAGTGTTTAGGACGCTTGAATTTGCTCAGTTTGTCTGTCAGGGCGGTCTGGAGGCGGGCGGCTGTTGTGGTCTGATCGATGGGGACGTAAACGGCAACGATCGCCTGTCCCCAGTGGCGATCGTTGACTCCAACAACGCACACGTCCTGGACTAAACCTGTGGACAGGATCGCGGCTTCGACTTCGGCGGGGAAGACATTCTCGCCGCCTGTAATGATCTTGTCGCTCTGGCGTCCGACAATATGTAAATAGCCTTCCTGGTCAAAAAAGCCCAGGTCATCCGGTTGAAATACGGCGTCTCTTCGTTCCAGGCTGTGGTGTGCCAGCATTTTGGCTTGGTCTAAAGGCTGTGTCCGGGGGACTTCCCCCCGGCCCCCCGCTGCTTGGGGGCCTAACTCCCCCAAACCCCCCGAATCAGAAGTCTGGGATGGGGGTGATGGAGTCGTTGAGGGGCAGTTGGTTTTTGCGACCAGGTCTGCTTGACGGGTTTCGCGGCTATCTGTGCAGGCTCGATCGCGGGGCAATCGCGGGTAATAGCCCCAGGCAAGCGATTCTGTCCGAATCGTGATGGTGCCGATTTGGTGTGGTGGAAGAATTTCACCAGATGGGCTGTGAATGGTGATTTGAGCGTGGGGGAGAACTTGACCGGCGTTGGTGTGGCCCTTGAGGAAATCGTCGGGCTTGAGGGTGGCAATTTGGGACGCGGTTTCGGTCATGCCGTAGGTGGGTGCCAGTCGAATGCAATGGGAGCGGGCGCGATCGAGCAAGTCTGCCCAGGCTGGCGCGCCGCCGAGAAGCACGGTGCGAAAGCGAGATAGCCAGGCGATTGAAAAGGCGGGAGTCGGGGAGTGGGGGCTATCCTCTAGGTGTTCTGTTTCCCTATCCAGTAATCGCTGGAGCTGGGTCGGAACCAGTGAGAGAAAGAATGACTCCGGATCGACGCTGCCGCGATCGCCAGCTTCTACTGCCTTGAATGACCGCACTACGAGTCTGCCGCCAGACGTGAATGACCGCATAAACTGCATCAGCCCACTCACATGGTGCAACGGCAACACGCAGAACGAATCGACGCGATCGACCGCAAAGTATTGGCAAAAGCCCTCTACGGACGCCATGAGCGTGTCCCAGGTGTGGACGGCAAAGCGGATCTTGCCCGATGTCCCCCCGGTGGGGATCAGAATCTGGGGAGTGGGGGAATTGGGGAACGGGGACGTGTTGAACTCCCAACTCCCGACTCCCAACTCCCGACTCCCAACTCCCGACTCCCAACTCCCGGCGTTCATCCTGACGGCCTCGCCCCAGACAATATCAGGCTCAACCATCTCAAACACCTGCTGCCATTCTGCTGGTGCCCAGTCGGGGTTGGCGAGGAAGATATGGCAGTGGGTGGCGCAGGCGGCGATGAGGTGAGCGAGGAATTTTAATGGATGACGTTCGGCGAGCAGGACAACCGTTGGGTGGCTGACTGATGGGCGCGATCGCAACTCTCCCAACAGTTGATTTGCCAGATCAAAAAATTCCTGGCTGTTGTAGCCAATCAGCCAATCGTCCTTAGCCCGCTGCTTCAGGTACGCTAAAGGGTCTGCCATAGTTGCTCGGGGTCGCTCAGGTCGGCATCGTTAAACCAGTGGGTTGTGCCGTAGCCCAGGGCGCGATCGGGATTCGCCAATTCTGCGGCCAGACGCAGTCCAGCCTGTCGTCCAATGGCCGTTTCAAAGGTGGATGAAAAGACGGCATCGATCGCGTGAGTCTGACAAAACTGGCGTAACCGTAACGGTGAACCCACGATCGCGGGTTTGACCACAAATACCCCACGCCAACCATCTTGGTAGCAAGTGTGTAGCTGCTCGAATGTGGCGATCGATTCATCAAGGGCGATCGTGGTCTGGTACTGTTCTGCTAGCTGCTGCATAGCGTCAAACTGATCAGGCGGGAGTGGCTGTTCCACGAATTCAATACCTGTGTGATCGCACGCTTCGAGCAGGACTTTTGCCTGTTGGATGCTTAGTGCGCCATTGGCATCCAGGCGCAGCAAGCATGGCGGCATCAGCACCGATCGCAACGCCATGCATAGATCTAATTCAGCTTTAAAATCGTGGCAACCAATTTTCAACTTGAATGTGCGATATCCCTGCTTCCAGAAGGGCTTCCAGGCTTCTAGCGCGGCTCTCCCGGTTGGCAGCAATACGCAATAATTCGTCACAGTCATGACAGCCTGGGTCGATAAATGATGAATGCCGCTCGTCGCTGGTGTTGGTTCGGGGGTTAGCGATTCCAGCGCTGATTCAAACCCAAACTGGCAGGCGGGAAATTCATTCCGAATCGCACCGATCTGCTCATGCGTGATCTCAGACGGTAGTTGACGGCAAACCGCTAATGCTTGCGCGATCGTTTCGGAACCAAACCAGGGAATAGGGGCAATCTCACCCCAGCCAATACGCCCCGTTTCGTCGGTTAACTGGAGCAAAATGCCTTCCCGCACGGCCCAGATGCCGTGGCTGGTGTGGAGTGGCTGTCGAAAGGGGCGACGGTAGGGACGATATTGAAACTGGTAATGCATCTGTCCTGGTCGCGAGCGCATGCGGGATCTTGGGTTTCTCAGACACCCGCAGAACGATGTCAAAAGCAGAACTGATTTAACCCACAATCCTCAGATTAGGGGCACAGAACCCAAACCCAAAAGCTTTGGCAGCACAAAGCCAATGCTGAGAAAAAGACCGCTCCAGAAGTGCAGAGCCACGGCAATAAATTTACAATTGCTCACTTTTTCGGGCTGGTTGTGATGGGTGCCGACGTGCTTGCAGAGTTTAAGTGCGGTCGGCAGGCTGGCAAATACCAGCAGCGTGGTTATGGGGAAGAGTCCCAACCCGACGCACAGCGCTGTCAACGCAAAAATGCTACCGCTGAGCCAGGGCAATAGCTGAGCGGCGCGTTTCGTACCCAATCGGACGATCGGCGATCGCTTACCGACAGCGGCATCATCCGCTTCCTGATGAAAGTGGGAGCAAAACAAAATCAAGCTGGTGGACACACCCACGATCACAGAGGCCACAAAGTTAGTAGTGGAGAAGGTCTGAGTCTGGCTGTAGTAAGCAGCAGCAAAGGCCAGCGGCCCAAACGCAAAGAAGCAAAGGATCTCCCCCCAACCCTGGTAGCTGAGCCGAAAAGGGGGGCCTTGATAGATATAGCCCAGCACGCAGCACACAAGAATGATGCCAACAACGGTTAGATCATGCTGGATGGCCGCGATCGCGCCAATACCAAACAGCCCTGTAGCCAGACACAAATTCGCCAGCCAAAAAATTAATGATTTGTTTGCCGTCAAATTGACCAGTGAGTGATGCTTGTTGACATCGACGCCCGTTTCGGAGTCGAACACGTCATTTGCCAGATTTTCCCAGGCCAGGATGAGAATAGCGGCCACCACAAAGATGACAAAGATCCCAACTTGCAGCGTGCCGGTTTTGGCAACGGCGATCGCAGTACCCAGGACGATCGGCATGATCGCAACGCTATACATTGGCGGCTTGATTGCTGCCAGCCACAGTTTTTTGCGTACCACTGTAGGGGGTGCCGAGACCGATGCCTGAGAACCTACCGCTTTGATTGTCATATTTCTACAACGTCGATAATTACATTTCGATCCTGATGAAGCCTACTTATTCTACGATCCGGTGGATCCGCACATTCTGCTAAGTGGCAATAGCTTCAAACTTTGCAACATTAATCCGCGCGAGCCAGACAACGGAGGCCAGATGGAAATTGCTTTGCGCGCTGGGGTGAGGTGAGATGTCAGAATCAAGTATAGAGAGAAGCCGCAGTTAGGCTGCTGGAATGTCAGCTAACGGAAGCCAGAAGTCAGAAGGCGGTAGGTTGTTATTGTTAGAGGATGGCAGATACACGATGGTTTCTATTCATTGGTCGGGGTGAATTGGCAGCATTCAGCAATTCGATTACTGGTTGGCTGTGATTTAACATCTTTCGTTTTCTCTGAGATTTTCCGCTTCTTTACTGTTGCCTTTCACCCCCTACCTTTATTTATTGCATGACCGTCACACCTCGTTGCAATTATCTGTTCCAAAACCGCAGAGAACTGCACCAGTTTTTATCTGATTACCAACAAACCGTACGCATAAATAATCAGCCTCAAATTGTTAGCATCGCCATCAAACATGAGTTTATCGATCCATTGGTTGTCCTGCAGCAATTTGCGAAATCCAATCAACTCCATCTCTATATTGAAAAGCAAGCCATTCAGATGGATGGTTACTGTAGCGACGATAGGATGGCAATGGTGGGGATTGGGGCTGTTGCTCAACTGACGATTGACGGGGGAAATCGCTTCGTTGCGGCAAAACAGTTTGTGCAATCAACCTTGGCACAAACGGTGATTTGCGGTGATTCTCATTTACCGTTTGCGGGGCCACATTTTTGCTGTAGCTTCACGTTTTTTGATCAAAATTCACCGCAAGATTCGGCATTTCCGGCCGCTACGGTCTTTCTACCAAAATGGCAGATTTTTAGCTATCAGCAGCGCTGCATGGTCGTAGCCAATGTATTGATCCAGGCCGCGACCAATCTAGAGCGAATAGTCACCGATTTGTGGCAGTCGTGGCAGGCAATCCAGGCCATTCATTATGAATTAACGCCACCCGCCGTTGACCATCGCCTGCTACTGCGCACGTATGATGTTGCCGATCGGGCGCAATTTAAGCGATCGGTGCGGTCAGCCCTGGCATCGATTCAGCAAAACGTATTTCGCAAGATTGTGCTGGCGCATGCCGTCGATGTGGTGTCGCCGTTACCGTTTGATCCAATCGCGTCCCTCCAGAATCTCCGCCAGTTCTATCCGGGCTGCTATCTCTTTCTCACCAGTAACGGCAAGGGGCAACAATTTATCGGTGCCAGCCCTGAGCGGTTGGTGAGCTTACGCAATGGACAGCTAGAAACCGATGCGCTGGCGGGGTCGGCCCCACGGGGCAAAACAACGAGTGATGACATTCATCTGGCCAATCGCCTCCGCAGCAGCGTTAAGGAACTGCATGAGCATCGTCTGGTGAGCCAGTTTATCTGTCAACAACTGGCCCAGTTAGGTCTGGATCCCCAACTGTTGCCGCTGCGCCTGTTACAGCTATCAAATATTCAGCACTTACAGACGCTGATCCATGCGGCTGTACCGTCCGACATCCATTTGTTAGATGTCGTTGCCGCCCTGCATCCAACGCCTGCTGTCGCTGGGATGCCGCGTCCCATTGCGTGTGACTCGATCCGTCGCTACGAAGGATTTGCTCGATCGCTGTACGCCGCGCCCATTGGCTGGGTTGATCATCGGGGTAACGGTGAATTTGCCGTTGGTATCCGCTCGGCATTGATCGATGGTCGGATTGCCAGACTCTATGCTGGTGCCGGTATCGTCGCCGGATCCGATCCCGATCGTGAACTGGCGGAGGTACAGCTCAAATTGCAGGCACTATTGCAGGCGCTGATGTAAAGCAGAAGGAGGAATGCCGGGGGTGGAACCGGACGTATGATGCAGATTAGCTGTTTTAAGCCTTCGTTGCGGTTTCATGCCCATTGATTTTACGAATACCAATCTCATTTGGACGTCGATTTTGGCGGAAACGCTGTATCGCCTGGGGCTAACGACGGCGATCATCTGTCCGGGGTCACGTTCGGCTCCCCTGGCGATTGCCTTTGCAAATCATCCGCAGATCGAAGCAATTCCCGTACTGGACGAGCGATCGGCCTCCTTTTTTGCGCTCGGTATTGCCCGTCAAAGCCATCGTCCGGTGGTGCTGGTCTGTACTTCCGGAACGGCAGGTGCGAACTTCTACCCCGCTGTCATTGAGGCGAAAGAAAGTGGCGTGCCCCTGATTATTTTGACAGCCGATCGCCCACCGGAACTGCGTGACTGTAACGCCGGACAGGCGATCGACCAGCACAAGCTCTACGGCCAGTTCCCAAACTGGCAGACCGAACTGGCCATCCCCGCGCTCGATCAGTCCCTCCTCGGCTACCTGCGGCAGACCCTCATCCAGGCCTGGGAGCGTGCGCTATACCCCGTTGCCGGGCCTGTCCACCTGAACCTTCCCTTGCGTGACCCCCTGGCCCCGATCCCCCAGGCACACGCCCACTCGCTCGCATCCACCTTCAACTCCGAAGACTTTTTCGCGGCTGTCAGTCTGCGCCAGGAATCAGGGGTTCCGAGCCAGGAATCAGCGGGTTTCCCGGTTACCCTGCTTCCCTCGGCCCATAGCGGCTCCGCGGCCCCGTCCCTCCCGCTAACATCGAGCCGGGGCATAATTATCGTTGGCCCTGTTCAACCGGCGGCACCAGAGGCCTTCTGTAACGCGATCGCTCACCTCGCCCAAACCGTTGGCTATCCCGTCCTGGCAGAAGGACTGACACCGTTACGAAACTACGCCAACCTTATTCCCAACCTTGTCAGCAGCTATGACTTGATTCTGCGACAGCCGACACTGGCGGCAAAACTGGCACCGGACGTGGTCATTCGCATCGGTGAAATGCCGACCAGTAAACAATTGCGTGCCTGGTTGGAGAAAACGCAGCCGCTGCAGTGGGTGATTGATCCCACGGGTCGAAATCTTGACCCGCTACATGGCAAGACCATCCATTTGCGGACATCGGTTGAAACCGTTGCCGCTTTGAGTGTCGCGTTGGCTCCATCTGAGGCAGCGATCGCCTACTGCAACGCATGGCTCCGTGCGGAACTCCGCGTCAGGCAGGCGATCGACCAAACGATGTCGGCTACATCCGACCTGCGGGAGAGCAAAGTTGCGTGGTTACTGTCGCAAGTGCTGCCAACGGGAACCCCGCTGTTCATCAGCAGCAGTATGCCCGTGCGGGATGTTGAGTGTTTCTGGTCTCCCGGAAATTCCCGAGTCCAGCCATTTTTCAATCGTGGTGCAAATGGCATTGATGGCACGCTGTCTACCGCATTGGGCATCGCGCATCGACAGCAAAGTAGTGTGATGCTGACGGGCGATCTGGCACTGCTGCATGACACCAACGGCTTTTTACTGCGGCCCCATTTCAGCGGTCATCTCACGATCGTCCTCATTAATAACAATGGCGGTGGCATTTTCGAGATGCTGCCGATCGCCCAATTTAACCTACCGTTTGAGGAATTTTTTGCGACTCCCCAGGCGATCAGCTTTGCTAAACTTTGCGCCACGTACGCAGTCGAACACGAACGCATCACCACCTGGCACCAGTTAGAACAGCGATTAAATCCCTTACCGTCCTCTGGCATTCGAGTGTTGGAGATTCAAACCGATCGCAAAGCCGATGCCCAATGGCGACAAAATAATCTTGGTGCGTTTGCTGCCGAACAAGGGAATTAAATTATATGACAGTGAGGTGTATGAGCAGCAAAACGGCTGTCATCCGTTCGCTAAACTAGCCGAGTAAATTATGGTGGCAACACTTTTCTTATGGTCGAGATTAGTCGCGGATACCGTCCTGGTGCAATTGGTCGAGTGACCGAACTGCATGGTATCTACTACTCCAAGCATTGGGGTTTCACTTCATTCTTTGAAGCAAAGGTTGCAGGTGGACTTGCCGCCTTTATGGATCGATATGATGAACTGCGAGACGGGTTTTGGACTGCCGCCCTGGGCGATCGCGTTGAAGGGTCGATCGCCATTGACAGTATTCATGCTGAGCAGGAAGGTGTCCATCTGCGTTGGTTTATTCTGTCAGATGCATTGCGTGGTAAGGGAATTGGTAAGCAATTGATCAATGCCGCCTTAGATTTTTGTCGCAGCAAAAATTATAAGCGGATTTATTTATGGACGTTTGAGGGCTTGCACTCAGCAAGATATTTATACGAAGCAACTGGATTCAAACTCGTTGAGCAACACCGAGGCAGCCAGTGGGGAAAAGCGGTCAATGAGCAGAAATTTGAATTGCAGTTAGAGTAGTGCCGCCGGAGAACCGCCATCTCAATCTACAATCTAAAGTCTGCGATCTAAAATCTCTAAGACATGCACGTTGACTGGCAAATTGCCAAAACCTACGAAGACATCCTTTACCACAAAGCCGATGGGATTGCCAAAATCACCATCAACCGCCCCCATAAGCGCAACGCCTTTCGTCCCGAAACCGTCTTTGAGCTTTACGATGCGTTTGCGAATGCCCGTGAAGATTCGCGCATTGGCGTCATCCTATTTACGGGGGCGGGGCCACACACAGACGGCAAGTACGCCTTTTGTGCGGGTGGCGACCAGAGCGTGCGCGGTCATGCCGGATATGTCGGCGAGGATGGGGTGCCGCGCCTGAACGTGCTCGATTTGCAGCGATTGATCCGCTCAATGCCCAAAGTGGTCATTGCGCTGGTGGCAGGTTACGCGATCGGGGGTGGGCATGTGCTGCACATTCTTTGCGACCTGACGATCGCCGCTGATAACGCCATTTTTGGGCAGACGGGGCCAAAGGTAGGCAGCTTTGATGGTGGCTTTGGTGCTAGCTACCTATCGCGCATTGTGGGGCAAAAGAAAGCCCGCGAAATCTGGTATCTCTGCCGTCAATACTCGGCCACGCAGGCCCTGGAGATGGGGTTGGTGAACTGCGTGGTGCCTGTGGAGCAGCTAGAAGCGGAAGGGGTCCAGTGGGCGCAGGAAATTCTGGAAAAAAGCCCGATCGCGATTCGTTGCCTCAAGGCGGCCTTCAACGCCGATTGTGATGGTCAGGCTGGTTTGCAGGAATTAGCCGGAAATGCCACTCTGCTCTACTATATGACCGAAGAAGGCGCAGAAGGAAAGCAAGCCTTTCTCGAAAAACGTCCACCAGATTTTCGTCAGTACCCCTGGTTGCCGTAGCACGCCATGACCGTCAATTTTCTTCAATCTCAGCTTGCCCAACTCACAGAAGCCACGTCGATCGCGATCGCGCGCAGCCTGGAGCACGTCGACATTGCCACGCCGCTGCGGTCCTTGCCGATCGCGACCGCTTACGTTCATCAGGGCCAAGGCGGCACCCCACTGCTGTTGCTGCACGGGTTTGATAGTTCGGTGTTTGAGTTTCGGCGCTTGATGCCTTTGCTTGCCGCCCAGCGCGAAACCTGGGCCGTCGATTTGCTTGGCTTTGGCTTTACCGATCGTCCGGCTGACGTTCCCTTCGATCCAACAGCCATCAAAACGCATCTCTACTACTTCTGGAAAACGCTGATTGGCCGTCCAGTCACGCTCGTTGGGGCATCAATGGGCGGAGCGGCTGCGATCGACTTCACGCTGACCTATCCGGATGCCGTTGCCAATCTCGTCCTGATCGATAGTGCTGGATTTGCTCAGGGGCCAGCGATCACCCGGTTTCTCTTTCCGCCCCTGGGCTATTTAGCCGCCAGTTTTCTGCGGCGTCCGGGGGTACGGCGTCAGGTCAGTCTGCAAGCCTATGCGGATCCTCAGTTTGTCTCAGCCGATGCGCTACTTTGTGCGGCGTTACACCTACAATGTCCAAACTGGCACCAGGCCATGATCGCCTTTACCAAAAGCGGCGGTTACAACTTTCTAGCCAGTAAAATTGCCACGATCGCTAAACCAACGCTCATCCTCTGGGGCGATTCTGACCGCATTTTGGGCACAGGCGATGCGACCAAATTTCAGCAGGCGATCGCAGGGAGCCAGCTCGTCTGGATTGAGCGCTGTGGTCACGTCCCGCATCTGGAAAAGCCCCAGCTGACAGCCGCGCAGATTCTAGCGTTCGATCGCCCATAACGACGGACTGCCGGTAGTGCGTTAGAAGTAAGCCGTTGCGATCGCATCCGTTAGCCCATTACCGTTTGCCACCGTCTTTTTCCCATGACTCAAATCAACGATCCAGCGATCGTCGCTGAACTAACCGACCTGTACCTGAAATACGAGAAAGCGCTAGTCGAAAATGATATCGCTACGATGGATGAGCTGTTTTGGGACTCCCCAGCAGTTCTTCGATTTGGCGCGACCGAAAATCTCTACGGCATTGACGAAATTAGAGCCTTTCGCCAAGCTCGCCCCACTCAGAACCTGGCGCGCGACATTTCTCACCTCCAAGTCGTCACGTTTGATGCGGATACGGCTGTTGTCACGTTAGAATTTCGACGGGTTACGGATGGCGTACCACGCTTTGGGCGACAAAGCCAGGTCTGGCGCAAACTGCCGCAGGGCTGGAAAATTGTGTCGGCCCACGTCTCCCTGCTGCCAGGGTAACCAAACGTAAGGCCAGGGGAAGCAGTTGTTTCTTCCCGTTGTCCCCCTTTCCCACCGCCCTTGAATACTCCATTGA
This sequence comes from Oscillatoriales cyanobacterium Centralia_MAG_596, assembly GCA_021323955.1. Taxonomy (GTDB): domain Bacteria; phylum Cyanobacteriota; class Cyanobacteriia; order Leptolyngbyales; family Leptolyngbyaceae; genus Stenomitos. The sequence continues at coordinate 14,975 of JAJPKC010000271.1, forward strand.
CAGGACTCGCGGCCTTGACTCAGGCTCAACTTGACGCCTGGGTGACACAGGCAAGGATTTATGCCAGTACAGGGCATTTGCCCAACTACATTCCTTTACTGGCGCAGGCAACCCCCCAATGGGTAGCAGTGCAGGTTAAGACCACAGCGGGGTCGATTGTCAGCGCGGGGGATCGGGATCGATCGTTCGCGCTGATGAGTGTTGTGAAACCACTGTTGCTCCTGTTCCTGCTGGAGCAGTTGGGCTGGGAGGCGGTGTTTACCCATGTCGGTATTACCCCATCGGAACAGTCCTTCCATTCGCTGATGCAGTTAAATGCCGATCGCGGGTTTCCCCGCAATCCCATGATTAACAGTGGGGCCATTACTCTGGCCTCGCGGCTACCAGGCAAAACGGGCGGTGATCGATGCGAAGCGCTGCGGCAGTGGCTTAATGCCCAATCAGGGAGCCAATTAATGTTGGATGAGAGCATGCTGGCATCGGTACGCTCGCTGGGCAATGAGGCCAATCGCGCAATTGCCGGTGTTTTGCGGCAGGCTGGGCATATTGACGATATCGAGACGACGCTAGATACCTACAATCAGATCTGCTGCCTGTCAGGAACCGTAGCCGATCTGGCGAACGTGGGACTGCTGCTGGCGCAACCGCACACCTACCCGTCGCTGGCGCATCGGCGTGCAGTCAACGCACTGATGTTGACTTGTGGTTTATATGAGGCGTCAGCCCGATTTTCGGTACGAATCGGACTGCCCACAAAATCAGGGGTGAGTGGTGCACTGCTGGCGGTGGTGCCTCGCCAAGGCGCGATCGCGTGCTACAGCCCTGCACTGGATACGACGGGCAATTCGGTCGCCGGCCTATTCCTGCTGGAACAACTCACCCAGACGCTCAATCTGAGTGTGTTCAGCTAATTCGGTTCAGGGGATGCCTGATCAGAATTGTCATCTGGGGCCGAGCGGCGCAGAACACAGACCGATGACTGTACCAGTAGCATCGGCGATGCTTTGTGCCCTAATGCTTGACCAACACACCCAGTTCACGCTGGATTGGCAGTACGTCCAGAATATCCTCCTGAGCGCAATACTTCAGGTCTTCGATAATGCCCAGCTTCAACAAGCGTTGACCGTGGCTGGCAAGGTAGAAGAGATCGAGCAGGTTGGGACGCCATTGGCTGTAGAGGCTGACGGCTGCGATCGTTTCATCGTTGCCGGCCAAATCGGCCAGAGAACAGCCCAGTTCTGCCTGGAGTCCGTGCGCGATCGCCCCGGCACAGACCGTGTCTTCAAGCGAAAAGCTGCCTTCCCACCCGGAGCCGACGATCCAGACTGTTGCAGGCTTGTGCTGCACCAAATGCTGTACTACAGCGCGCCGATTAATGAGCGCGGCCGCTAGCACAACGGGGGCCGCTTCAATGCACTGGAGTGCCCGTGTGCCATTGGTTGTGCTGATAAATAGACGACGACCACTCACTAGATCAGGCGTACAGGCCAGGGGTGAATTACCAAAATCAAAGCCTTCTACCTGGGCACCGCCTCGCTCCCCTGCCCGAATCCGTTTATCCGGTGCCCAGGTTTCGCTCACTTCCAGGAGCTTGTCTAAATCACTAAATGCCTGGACGGCCTCTGCACCAGCCCCAAGCGCCGTCGCAATTGTGCTGGTTGCGCGCAAAACATCCACTGCGATCGCGCAGTCAGCCACTGTTGCTGTTGGGGTCAGTTCGGGCGTGTGAAAAACAAACAATTTCATGGTGCTTCAGTAGGTTGCAATGGGATGATATGGCAAGCATGGGCAGCTTGGCGACGGTAATTTTGGCCAGATCATTCTTTGGGAATGCGCTGTATGTTTGTATACCGTTAGCAATGAAGTTGGTAATCATGGGGGCGTTCGCTGAACTGGAATTGCAGAACAATTCTCAATAAAGATTTTAGAGGCACCGCAACACCGATAATAAATGAAAGTTCAACCAGTTAATGCCCGAAGGATGAGTTCAACTAATGAGTCAAGGGGCATCTAAGCGATATCACTCTCATAGGGATAGCGTGAAGGGGGCAAGCCAATCAGCAGCAATCAATGGATTGGCGTCGTTGATTTCTCTTTGCGGTGCCACGGCTTTGTTTGTGATTGATTACTTAAAGTAATCCGAATTATAAAATCTACTATCTGGCAGTTCGCTTTGGAGGAATTATGACTAATCGCCCTATCATTCTCGGCATCGTTGGCGACAGCGCTGCCGGTAAAACAACTTTGACCAAAGGGATTGCTCAGTTTTTGGGTCCCGAGGATGTCACGGTTATTTGTACAGATGACTACCACCGCTACGATCGCAAACAGCGCGCTGAAATAGGCATAACGGCGTTGCACCCGGACTGCAACTACCTTGACATTATGCAGCAGCATTTGTCGCTGCTTCGCACGGGGCAGCCGATCCTGAAGCCGATTTATAACCACTCAACGGGTGAATTTGATCCACCCGAATACATCAAACCCAACCGCTTTGTCATTGTCGAAGGCTTACTGGGCTACTCCACACGTGGGGCACGCGATGCCTACGATGTCAAAGTCTATCTTGCCCCCCCCGAAGAACTGCGGGCACAGTGGAAGATCAAACGCGATACGCAAAAGCGGGGCTACACAGAAGCGCAAGTGCGCGCTGAGATGCTCAAGCGTGAACCAGACTCCGATGCCTATATTCGCCCTCAACGGCAGTGGGCTGATCTGGTTGTGAGCTTTTATCCTGCGCCGGATCAGGCAGAGGGCAATGGGCATCTCAATGTCCGTTTAGTGCTCAGACCCAACATTCCCCATCCAGACCTGACCCAGGTAGTACGGAACGACACGACCCATACAGATTCACCCATCCGTCTGGGGTTAGACCGGGATATGAGCAAGCCAGTGGATGTGCTGGAAATTGATGGTCATGCGACCAGTAGCCAGGTCACCATGCTGGAACGCTTTATTTGTGGTGATATCCCACACCTCCTTGCTGCCTGCAATCGTGAAACCAATCCAGAACTAGGTAAGGTAACAGGCACAACTGGTGAAACGCTGCAGAGCTATCCTTTGGCCCTGACACAGTTGCTCATTGCCTATCACATGCTCAAAGCCACTCAACTTCACTAAGTCGTTACAATAAGCGGTGTAACGCAATGCGGCAATGATTGGGGGCAGTCCTGGTGGAGACGCTAGTGAATACGCGGGAGATTAAGAAGGAAGCGAACCTCCTATACAAGGCTGTCCTACCACTATTAGAGTTGGGCGAAAATTTTGAACGCCTGATTTTAACTGACCTGGCAACGATCGTGCAGATTTGTGGACGCAGCAAAGGCGAATTGACAACCAACGAATTGCTAGCGTTTTTTGTTATTTATGCGCTGATTAAGCAAGATAAGGAAAAGCTTCATATTGTTCTTAATCTCTGGGATAGCTCAAGCGAAGTCAGACACCATTCGGAACGAGAAACGCTCAAAATCCTTTTAGAATTAACGCGCGAACATAACCAGGGCGATCGATTAGCGCTACCGTCAGTTCTCAACCAGCTTGATGAGGCCAGACAGACTAATTACCTTAGCAAAACAATTAATGCGATCTATCGATTTGCCCAGGTAGCTGTAAAGGCAGACAGTAACGTAACCATGCCAGAAGTGGAAGCGCTATCAAAAGTCTGGCAATTGTTACACGCTTACGGTAATGGGGCCAACTCGGCCCAGGTTGCCCTACCAGAAAAATTCTCCCTGCCCGTCCCCAATGTTGAGTCCGTGCTTGGCGAACTCAATCAACTCATTGGCATAGAAAATATTAAAACTGAAGTGAGAACACTCACTAATTTTTTGCGAGTGCAACAGGCACGATCGCAGCGAGGACTGGCCAGAACCTCTGTTTCACTCCACTCGGTTTTTAGCGGCCCGCCCGGAACTGGAAAAACGACCGTTGCGCGATTGATGGGCAAAATCTTTAACGAGTTAGGGTTTTTGGCCAAAGGACACCTGGTTGAAACCGACCGTGCCGGGATGGTCGCCTCCCATATCGGTGGCACGGCCGAAAAGGTCAATGCGCTGGTTAACGCTGCCCTGGACGGTGTCCTATTTGTGGATGAAGCCTATGCCCTCACCGCGGCCAATTCTGCTCAAGACTTTGGGCAAGAAGCGGTCGATACACTGCTGAAACGAATGGAAGACTACCGCGATCGACTGGTGGTTATTGTTGCTGGCTATACTGATGAAATGGCCGCTTTTATTGAGTCAAATCCTGGCCTAAAATCTCGATTTAATCGCTATTTTTACTTCAAAGATTACACCCCAGACGAACTCGTGGCGATTTTCAATAAGCTCTGGAAGGATAGCCACTTTAAACCGACAGAGGCCGCCAATCAAGCACTGCTAGCATATCTCAACACCCTCTACGATCACCGCGATCGAACGTTTGGTAATGCTCGTCTTGTTCGAAATCTCTTTGAGAAAACGATTGAGCAGCAAGCGAATCGACTGGCTGTCATTAACAGCCTCACAGATGATGTCTTGACCACTATTGAGCCTGAAGATATCCCGTCAGTCAGTCATAATTCAGCCATGAATTAGTCATTTTCCTACTGTCCAAAACTCACTCCCCCTGAAATTGCCACCATGCCCTTGATCAAAGTTCAAACGTCCGTTACTGAGCCTGATAAAGCCACTGTGGAGGTATTGCTCAAACAGCTGTCAGCTAGTTTGGCCATGCACACAGGTAAACCAGAATCCTATATTATGACGGCGTTTGAACCTGACCTCAGGATGACCTTTGCGGGAACGTTTGATCCGGTCTGCTACATCGAGGTGAAAAGCGTTGGCAGCTTCAGTCCGACACAGACACAAGCGATGAGCGAAGATTTTTCACAGCAAATTAATCAGGCGATCGCTGTCCCCATTAACCGCATTTACATCGAATTCGCTGACGCCAAAGGCTATATGTGGGGTTGGAATGGGTCTACCTTTGGTTAAGTTTCGAAGGCACAATTTCAGATTACAATCTGGATGAGCGTACGTAATAAAAATGCGATCGTACAATCAACTGCATCTACTGGCCAAGGATTGTACGACCGTCTTCCCAAGATGATCTGCCGCTACATTTGATCGTTGTTACGATCCCTACCCAACTGTCAAGATGAATCTTGTGTGAGGTTGGTCGCTGCAACGGCACATAATTGCTTATAGATAAGTCAGGGAGATCGGACTCTAGTCGTATTGCTATTAAGGAGCTGACATGAGCTTGAATTTTCTGGGACTGTTGCGATCGCAAGAGCCAGAAAAAATGCTGGGCGGACGCTACCAAATAGTCCGACAGTTGGGTGCAGGCGGATTTGGACAAACATTTGTCGCCGCCGATTTGCATCTGCCAAACCATCCCCAATGTGTCCTTAAACAGCTCAAGCCCAAGTTCAGCGATCCACACAGTTTACAAATTGCTCGACGCCTGTTCGATACAGAAGCCACTGTGCTGTATCAACTGGGCGATCATGATCAAATTCCCCGGCTGCTGGCCCACTTTGAGCAGAATCAGGAATTCTACCTTGCCCAGGAACTGATTGTCGGCGACGCGCTCGACGCATTGTTGGCAAACGGCCAACCCTGGACGCAGACCGCCGTTGTCACACTACTGCAGGATATCCTGACGGTGCTTGCCTTTGTCCATCAGCAAGGGGTCATCCATCGGGACGTCAAGCCGTCCAATTTGATCCGGCGACAGCAGGATGGACGCATCGTGCTAATTGATTTCGGTGCCGTTAAGCAAGTCAGCGGCGGAATCGTCGATGCCACAACGGGGCAGTCTAGCCTGACCGTTGCGGTTGGGACGTATGGCTATATGCCGAACGAACAGTTAGCTGGAAACCCTCGCTTCAGTAGTGATGTCTATGCTGTGGGCATGATTGGGATTCAGGCACTTACTGGCATCAATCCCAGAAATCTTGATGAAGATCCTCGAACGGGTGAACTGCAATGGCATGATCCGTCCACTGCTCCAGCAATTCATCCTGAACTGGCAGCCGTTTTAGCGCGGATGATTCGTTACGACTTCCGCCAGCGCTATGAAACCGCTGTAGAGGCATTGGATGCCATTCGTGGACTGCCAATCGCCGAGTTAGAAGATCCAGCCGCGCTGTCAACGGGTACTGCGATCGTGACGCCAATGCCTGTAACGGCAACCCGTTCCGACACACCCGTCAAGCCAACTCCCCCCCTCCAAACGCTGGCGCTTCCTAAAGTTGCACTCTCGCCTTCACCTCCAACCAATGCAATAGCCCCCTCACCGGCTCCAACGGTTGCTGCCAGAGCCAATGCAGCGCCATTTGGTGTTACCTTGCTGCCGTCTTTAACGTCAAGAGAGTTAATTGCCCAACGAGTCGCCCAGGCTCAATCGACCGAAAAACCAACCAGTGTGATTGAGCGATCAATTCAATCAGCCGTATCGACGCTCACCGCAGTCACGTTTTTGTTGCCGCAGTTGGCTCAAAAAACAGTGGCGCAGTCCCGCTCAAAGCCCTGGCTACCTCTGAGTGGCTTTGCTGTAGTGATCCTGGTGGCGCTCATTGGAAAATCGCTGCTGCCGACCCAACCAGTCTCTAAAGTGGCTACAGAAAGCGCACTCTCTACCGCTACACCTTCGGCCAGCGATCAGGTTCAAGCACTACTGCAACAGGCAAAGCAACTGCAAGATGGCAAGCAAAGTCACAAGGCGTTAACGCTTTACAATCAGGCGATTAGCATGGACGCGAAGAATGCCGAAGCTTACTGGGGACGGTGCTATACGCTGAATCGTTTGACCCAGTATAAGGATGCTTTAGTCGCCTGTAATCGAGCGCTGACCTTGAAGCCAAACTATCCAGAAGCGCTCTGGAGCAAAGGCTATATTTTTGACCAGCAGGAGCACTACACCGAATCGTTAGCGCTCTACAACCGCGCGATCGCGTTGAAACCTGATTTTGCGGAAGCGTGGAGCAATAAGGGCACAGCGCTTTTGCGGCTCAATCGGTTATCAGAAGCGATGACTGCCTTTGATCGGGCGCTAAAACTAAAGCCAAACCTGGCAGAAGCATGGAATAATCGGGGCGCAACGCTGTGGAGCCTGCATCGATTTGATGACGCGATCGCGTCAATTGACAAAGCGTTACAAATTCAACCCAATTATCACGATGCCCGCAGTCTGCGCGATCAAATGCGCCAAAAGCTTGGACGATGACCATATCGCTGCGACTATGCTGGTGATCACGACTGATGATGCCCACTGGTGATGGCCGTTGGCAAGAAACGATGATCAGCTACCGAACAGCCGTATTCATCTTGGTTCAAACGGGATGTGGGGATAAACTGCTGATTCGGGGAGGTGCCGATGCCACACCCTTCAAACCCATGTCCAAAGCCATCTAATGCCTGCATACCTGGCAGCAACCGTAACATTAACCGCAATCGCAGAATTGAGTCGCCACGAGTACGCTCCGCGAGTGACGAAAAACCCAAAATCTACAGCGATACATCAGCTGTTAACGGTTGATCAGGTACTAACGTCCGATCGCGCACAAATGAAAAATGATCATGAATGAGCTTGTTCATCGTCATTCCCCAGGTTTGCCAATTCAAGCGGTTGTCAAATGCCGCTCTACTCGATCGCACGAGTTCTGCATACTGATGATCGTTCTGATAAATGTCATAAATTAATTGAGCATACTGGTCGCCCCGTGCTTCGATCGGCAGCATACAGCCATTTTCACCTTCACTCACAACGCCCGATACCCCACCCGTGTCAGTTGTAATTACTGGCAAACCAAATGCATTGGCTTCCGAAAAAACAATAGGGGTGCAGTCGCCGCGAGTGGGCAGAAGGAGAAAATTAGACTTCAAGAGCAACTCTACCAACTGCTGATACTGTACAGGGTCGTTCTTATCAAGAAATGGCACAACGGTCATGCGTGGATGCGTAAACTCTGCTGGTGGAATGCAACCACAAATAATCAGCTCTGCATCTAATCCCAACTTTTCCAGTTCTAACAGCGTTTCAAACGCAATATCCCCACCTTTCCGCTGCCAGCTTACACCCAGAAACAGCAGCCTACAGCGTTCTGTCTTCTGTTTACTGAGTACAAGATCTCTGGAAGGTGCTTCGTCTAAGTTGGCTCCAAACGGCAGCACATGAATCTTAGACCGGTCAGCCTCATAGTCCTTGACAGCCGAATTTGCGGCCCATGCTGAAGAATAGATCAGCATAGACGCTTTCTGAATCGCCAATCGCTCCAATATATTGCTGTTCCACTTTGAGAGCCGCATCATGTTGGAAAAATCAGCATAATAATTATTAATCAGGGCAAAGGTTGCATCAGATAAATAGATGATTGGAATTGATGTTTTGAGGCGGGCAATTTCGGTGGAGGCCGCCGACGCGAAAATTAAGTCAACTGGTTGCTCAGCCAGCTTCCGCTCAAAAATTTTAGCGTAATGCGAAGAAACAATCAGGCTGCGATCCGGGCTGTAAGTTTTTTTCAACACTTTTTCCAACACCAAGCTGACCCGTCTCCCCACTTTTTCAGTAAAGGGTTTTACAGGGCCAAAACAGACAACTTCACCACAATACTGCTCCAATGCTTTCACAATGTAATAGTCTGTTCCTGACCACGACTTCTTGTCTCGTGCATCTTTTGCTGTCAGAAATCCAATTTTCAGGGGTTGGTTCAGCATAGTTTTGATGAAATTACGGCATGACAAAAACATTGGAGAAACCGCCTCTCCCCATCAATCTCACTCGATTATGCAGGATAGTAAGCAGACGTAATATAAGATAATCAACTTTGAAGCAAGCGTGAAAATGGCAATCAGTCAGTATCAGTAAACTCCTTCAAGCAATATCTTAAATTTATACGTTGTTTTTGTATGCAAAGGGTGACTGGCAATCGAAAACCAGCGCTTGGAAGGGTTAAGCAGGTGATGCTGACTGAACTCCTAGTGCGCTAAAGCAGAAATTTCAACGAGAGGGTTACCTTCAAGATGATTGGGAATCCGGGCACCCATCAGCTTCAGAATTGTTGGTGCTAGATCGAGAACCTGCCCTGGCGGCAAACTGGAGTTAGGAGCAATCCCAGGCCCCTGAAGCATCAAGAACCCATTCGGACGGTGGTCACCTGACCAGAAATAAGGTACAGGGCCAACTCGCCCTAGATCCGGGCTTTCAACCACATCGGTTGCATAATCTTCCTGCCAAAGAACAATGAGATCGGCGTCAGGTGAATTTGGATGAGAATCCATGGGTGATTGCCGCGTTCGGATTACTTGATCAACCATTGGTTTCCCCGTGCGACCATCCTTGAGCCGATGGAGGAGCTGGATTAACTCGTCACATTGTGCGTCATACTCAGACGGCAGCACAATTCCTGACGATTCTCGCCCTTGCACATTAATTCGAATGTATCCTTCGGAGTAGCTTGGGAGTGCAAAAGCGCGCATCTGGGGCCACAACTTTCGATACCAGTAGCCAGGCTGCGTAGACAATATGCCCAGCAGATCATTCAGTTCATCAGGCGATGTTAAGTCGAATTCTGGCGGCGCGCCGAAGAGCTTTTCTAGCGGTTTGAAGAACCGGGTCGGCAGTTCACGTCGCAGAAACCCTCTGATTGGGTTGGGATCGTAATGATAGCTCCAAAGTTCCCTGACCCAATCCCGTCTATATAACTTAAATGGGTGACCTGGGCGGGTTTCTAGCTTTCCTGGCGGGATTCCTTGTTTGCCCGGAAAGTTATACCGATACATTAGTTCGGGCAGAAACACCATGCTGGGGAGGTCATGAACACCAGCTCCCATGCCATGCGCGGCAAAGGTGAGAATATAAGCATTATCAGGTGCCGCATCTAAAATTTCACCGATCGCCTGATCCATGGCAATAAAGTTTTCAAGCATCAAATCGCCAGACGCTTTACCAGCCAAAGCTTTATGAAGTGGATGATTGGGCTGGCTGAGATGCCAAAGAAAGTGTCCTGCTGTGTGGGGTTCATCAAAAACAGTAATAAAAAGGTCCCAATCTTCCTGTTTCAGTAAGTCTCGTGAAATTGCAGCACGGCGGGCCATACCCGTTTTCATCGCACGTTGCATATTCTCTAACCCTGCGATGTCACGCAGTTCAGACCAGGGTTCCGTTAACGCCGGGTTGGCACCATGGCGATCAACCATTTCTTGAAAAAGTGACGCTGGTTGGGAACAGCTGGGAACTTGTGCCGCACTCGCGCCCCAACCGAGGATCTGCACTCCATTTACTCGATCGACAAGCGGTGACTGTGATACATCAAAAATTGCTACCCGGTAGTCAGTCCCCAACGCGTAGAAGGGCGGATACTCGGCGCAATCATAGGCTCCGGTGATCCTAATATCGTAACGCTCTGGATCATACTTTAATGGCGTCCAATGTCCTGTAGTTTGCGACGAGCAGCCGGTCCACACAGTTGTCCAGAGCGCTTCTGCCAGATACGCTCTAGGCGCAGTCAGAGTTGTATAAGCCCCTTGTTGACGCAACCGCTGCAAGTTCTTGAGATGTCCTTGAGCGATCCAGGTTTCGACCAATGCAGGATCGGCTGAGTCAAGTCCGATCGCAATCACAGGATTTTTCATAGGTGATGATTTAAG
>JAJPKC010000478.1 GCA_021323955.1 Oscillatoriales cyanobacterium Centralia_MAG_596
TCCAGGTATGGTTGAACCAGAAACGGTGGGCGCGGATGATACGCCTGTAACGCGTCGCCGCCGTCGTCGTTCTTCTGCTGCAACCGCGGACTAGTTTCTGAGTCAGCGGTGTTAACGAATGTCCGACTGCGAGCAATTGACCGATGAACGGGAAACCGATTGATCAAGCGCAGCACCGGCAGCTGTTGGGCTTAGATCCTGCAAGCCTTTTGCCAGCGCAGGTAGCCGGTGTGGATGAAGTGGGGCGGGGGGCATTGTTTGGCCCAGTCGTTGCGGCGGCTGTTATTCTGCCCGCAGAAAGGCTGACTGAACTGGCGATCGTGGGTGTGACAGACAGCAAATGTTTGCCCGCTCAGCAACGCAAGCTGCTGGCTGATCAGATTCGGGCCTGTGCCCTTACCTATGCAGTAGGCTACGCATCTGTGTGGGAAATCGATCGCCTGAATATTTTGCAGGCATCCCTGCTGGCAATGAAGCGGGCCGTGCTCAAACTGCAGGTACCCCCTGATTTGTGCCTGATCGATGGCAATCAACGGATTCCAGGGTTGTGTTATCCTCAGCAAACGTTGGTCAAAGGTGACCAGCGATCGCTCGTCATTGCCGCTGCCAGTATTCTCGCGAAAGTGTGGCGGGATGAGTTAATTACTCGATTGGCTGTCAAATACCCGCAGTATAACTTGGCTGCCAATAAGGGCTATGGCACGCCAACCCATCGGCAAGCGCTAGTACAGTATGGAGCCTCCCGCTGGCATCGGCGATCGTTTCGTCCCTGTCGCCCCATCGTAGCGGTCGATGCCTAAGCTCAAGGCAGCGATGTCAGGCGATCGGGCTATTGTCAGGCGATCGGACTATTGGTAGGCAAGATGGGAGTTGTCAGGACTGTTTGTTTCGTTTCAGCCCACTGGCGGTAATCTACCAGCAGGTGATGCATCAACCGCTGCTTGACCGTCAACAAAACGCTTCTTAGCAAACCATTCCCTGTTGCTTCAATGATCGACTTGGGCGTGAAAGCGAATGGTGGCGGTACATCAACGTGCACTTCTAAGTCGGCCCTACCGCTTAAATAGGTGACACCAGCTACCTGCTGCGGTTGAAGCTGACCGGCCAGGCTAAGGGCAAATCGCTGGTTAATGTACTCAACACCTCGAATTTCACAGCCCTCTGACTGCACATGCACAGTACCGTTCCCTTCGGCCCACACGCGTAAATCGACGATCGGTTGAATGGTGAGCGTCATAAAAGATAGTGGTCGCATCTTCAGGCGAAACAGTTCGTCCCCGAGCACTTCAATCTGGCTTGACGCTGCCAGCGCACTCACTACTCGCTGGGGTTGTCGTAGATAATGCTGGATAGGGACTGGCTGTTCCGAAACGACCATCTCGACAAACTGGGAAGCGGTAAAGCGACTAGACATAATTAAAAGTGAGAACGTAGATGTCAGTTGTCGAAGTCTCAGTAGATACTACTAATATTAAACAATTGTAAAGGAATGCAACTGTGTCTTTCTATGTAAATGCACGATCACTCCCATAACCGATCATTCTTGCAGAATTCGGATCGCTAAATCCGCTTTTATGAGAGGAATGAGAAGAAAGATTGCTATGGTGAGATTTAGATTTAAGCACGGAAGGCTATGGCAGTATCGATCGCGCATCTGGGACCATCTGGCACAAATACTGAAGCGGCGGCACTCCAGTATGCCAACTGGTTGACCGCTACAGAGGGGCAAGATGCCCAGCTCCATCCCTATCCCAGCATTGCCCTTTCGCTACAGGCGGTTGCTGAGGGGGCGGTTGATGTGGCCGTTGCGCCCGTAGAAAACTCGATTGGAGGCAGTGTGACGATAACGCTGGATGCGCTGTGGCAGTTTGGTAACCTCCAGATTCAATCGGCGCTTGTTTTGCCGATCGCCCACGTCCTGCTCTCGCGGGCCAATACGATCGAAGCCATCCAGACGGTCTACTCCCATCCCCAGGCGCTGGCTCAATGCCAGGAGTGGCTCAAAAAATTTCTACCGGCCGCTCAACTGATTCCGATCAACTCGACAACGGAAGCATTGCCGCATTTGGAAGACAACCCGACGATCGCGGCTGTTTCGTCTCAGCGGGCCGCGCAGCTATACAACCTGCCCATCCTCGCGGACAGCATTAGTGATCATCCTGATAACTGCACGCGCTTTTGGATCTTAAGCCAACAACCGTCGCCGGGCGGCAGACATACCTCGCTGGCGTTTACAGTGCACGACCAGCCGGGTTCGCTCGTCAAGCCCCTGCAAGTCTTCGCCAGCCGGGGTATCAACCTGAGTCGTATTGAATCGCGCCCAACCAAGCGATCGCTGGGAGACTATCTATTTTTTCTCGATCTGGAGGCTGATGCTCGCGAGGCAGTGGTACAGGCAACGCTGGCAGCGGTTGTCAACCATACGGAAACGCTCAAGGTGTTTGGCAGCTACAACGTTCTGCCAATTGGGAAAGGTGAGGCGAGAGGGAGATACTGACTGATAGTTATGACTTTTTATAGCGCCCTCCAGTCTGGCTCGCTGGAGCTAGAGCTATCCCCGTGTGAGCACTAGGAGCCAATGGTCGCTGTCTGGGTGCTGCCAATCCCCAGAAACGATCGAACATGGTTGAGATAGGTGGGCGCATCTTCCAGCATGGGAAAGTGTGCTGTATTGGGAATGACGACATACTGAATGTTGGCATTCAACGCCGCCGCCTGCCGTCCCATTTCAGCGGGAATGATAATGTCTCGATCGCCTGAGAGCAGCAGCGTTGGCACAGTGATCCGCGCAAATTCTTGTGGCATCACTTCCGTTGCTTTTTTACTCACGGACGTAAAAATAGTGCCCAGTGCGGCATCGTAATCGGCCATTAAGAAGTCATTCAGGAAGTCGCGGCTAATGGCTCCGGGCAGTGGGCGATGGAGAAAGCGCTGCATAAACAGGCGATCGACGAAGGGTAACCCGTAGAGCCAACGGGGACGAAATTTAACGACATACCCGCCAAACTGATAAAACGCATTGAACGCTTTCTCGTCGTATTCAAAAATGCCACTGCAGGTCAAAATGGCCCGCTCGATGCGATCGGCATACAGGTTGAGAAAAAAGACCGCGATTGATGCGCCCATGGAATGCGCGTTTAAGTAGACGCGCTCCAACCCTAACGCATCCAAAAGGCCAGCTAAATCTTCAGCGTAGCTTTCTAGCTCGTAGCTCAGGTCTGCTGTGGTGTCCGGTGGCGTCGCCAGCGGCGATGATTCGCTGATATTGGCGCGCGATCGACCAAAGCCTCGCATATCGTAGAGGAGGCAATCAAAGCGATCGCACAACGCTCTGGCCGTACTTTCCCAGTAGCGAGCCGATCCTCCCCAGCCATGCAAAAAAACGAGTACGGGCTTGCCCGATGGCGCTTGGCCACCCGATTCTGTGATCCATTCGTAGTAATGGCTAAAGCCGCGAACGTTAGCGTAAGACATGGGTGAGCGTTCCGAATTTTAAGCCTTGAGCTTTAAGTAGAATCATGATTCTACACTCAAAACTCATTACTCAAAACGACCTAAGCCGATTCTGGTTTTGGTAGGGACGAAGGATGGATGATCAGTTCAGCGGTTGATCGCTTCTCGACCATTTCGCGGGTGATGGTACAGCGAGTGACATCCTTGCGGGAGGGTAGCTCATACATCACGTCGAGCATCAGTTCCTCAACAATGCTGCGGAGGGCACGGGCACCCGTTTTACGACGATAGGCTTCCTGCGCGATCGCTCGAACCGCATCCTGCCGAAATTCTAGCGTCACGTTATCCATCTTTAAGAGCTTCTGGTACTGCTTCACCAGCGCATTGCGTGGTTCAGTCAGAATCGCTGTCAGGGCATCTTCATCCAGCGGATTGACCACCGCCATCACAGGCACACGACCAATAAACTCCGGAATCATCCCAAATTTGACCAGGTCGTCCGGTTCCATGTGCCGCAAGACATCTGCTGTCCGCTTTTCCTTGGGCTGCGCTTCACCCGGCTGGATAAAGCCCATTGATTTTTTACCAATGCGCTGCTCAACCGCTTTGTCCAATCCAACAAAGGCTCCGCCACAAATAAAGAGGATATTGCTGGTGTCAATCTGGATACAGTCCTGGTATGGATGTTTGCGTCCACCTTGCGGCGGCACGTTTGCAACCGTGCCCTCCAGCATTTTCAGGAGAGCCTGCTGGACTCCTTCACCCGAAACGTCACGCGTAATGGATGGATTTTCACTTTTCCGCGCAATTTTATCGATTTCGTCGATGTAGATAATGCCGCGCTGGGCTTCTTCAACGTCAAGATCCGCGACTTGCAGCAACCGCAGCAGAATATTCTCGACATCTTCCCCGACGTAACCAGCTTCGGTCAGGGTGGTTGCATCCGCTACGGCAAATGGCACATCCAGGATTTCTGCCAGCGTCTGGGCCAGCAGTGTCTTCCCGCATCCTGTGGGGCCGATGAGAAGAATGTTGGACTTTTGTAGTTCAACGGTATCTTCGACAGGAGATTTGCCATTGCTTTTTGACTGCGTAAAGCTAAGGCGCTTGTAGTGATTGTAAACGGCTACAGACAGCACCTTTTTGGCATCATCCTGCCCAATCACATGTTCGTCCAGATACTTTTTGATTTCTCTTGGCTTGGGAATCTGGTTTAAGGAAAGATTGGCAGAACGCGTCTTGCGTTTTTCCGGCGATTGCTCTCGCCGCGGCACGGGCTGTGGTGCCGCAGCGCTAGAGTCAAACAGCTCTTCGTCCAGAATTTCGTTGCACAGATCAACGCATTCGTCGCAGATGTAAACTCCCGGTCCGGCTATAAGCTTGCGAACCTGCTCCTGAGATTTCCCGCAAAAGGAACATTTGAGATGGGAGTCGTATTTAGACATACCTGCCTCTTAGTTAACTGCAGCAACAGCCTCTCCCGCTTTAGGAAGATTTTGTCTGGAAATAACTTGATCAATCAGTCCGTAATCCTTTGCCTCAACCGCAGACATAAAGAAATCGCGCTCAGTGTCTAACTCGACGCGCTCCAATGGCTGCCCTGTATGGTGTGATAGCAGCTCGTTGAGCTTACGTTTGTGGTAAAGAATTTCTTTCGCTTGAATCTCGATATCAACAGCCTGCCCTTGAGCACCACCCAAAGGCTGGTGGATCATAATGCGAGAGTTGGGCAGAGACATTCGCTTGCCGTGAGCGCCTGCCGCCAACAAAAACGCACCCATACTAGCCGCCAGACCAAAGCAGATCGTAACAACATCGGAGCGAACTTGCTGCATGGTGTCATAGATGGCCATGCCTGCTGTTACAGAACCGCCCGGAGAATTGATATAGAGCTGAATATCTTTTTCGGGGTCTTCAGCTTCCAGAAATAGCAGTTGGGCAACAATTGAGTCGGAAACGTTGTCATCGATCGCGGTGCCCAGAAAGACGATGCGTTCTCTCAGCAAACGAGAATAGATGTCGAAGGCACGTTCACCTCGACCCGATTGCTCAACCACCATCGGCACCACATTGCTGGAGCCGAGCGAACGGACATCCAGAGAGCTTGAGCTGTGAATGGAATAATCGGGAGAACGGGATACAAACATAGTCGGTGTTATTGCCTGAAGTCACTGTAGACCAGATTTACACATCCATACCAGCAATTGAGTTGACAGTATTTTAGATGTGCACATGCAAACATTATGCCTTAACTGACCTTTGACTTGTGGACGCTCCGGACGGAATGCTCTGCTATTGTAGCTTGCGTGTTTCGGGGCGCAACGCCTTCCTCTCTCGCGATCGGTAAAATGTTGTTACTTGTCAGCGGTTTCGGACTTCGCTTTGGACGATTTGCGGGCCTTTTTCGGCTTTTCAGCTTCAGGCTCCGCTTCGGACGTTGGCTCGGTAGCGGCAGGAGGAGCCGCTGCTGGTGCTTCTGTGTCGTCCACGATCGGGTCTGGGTTGGCCTCAACAACGGAGGCGGACACGTCTACGGTACTGGTGGCGGCTGACTCAGTAGCGGTGGCGGCGGCCTCAACAGCGTCGGCAACGTCTGAGATGTCTTCTGGTGCTTCTGGTTTCGCGAGTGTGCCTTCGGGGACAAGTTCGATCGTCGAGTTGGCAATCAGCCAGTCCACAATCTTTTCCTTCAGCAAATCTTCCGCGACCACAGTTTGCAGCCGATCGCGATCGATGTCGCGATCGCCCAGTTCGGCTAACAATTCGTTCACACGCGCGGTGATTGCGTCTGGTTCAACGCTAATGGACTCGCGTTTCGCTACTTCACCCAGAGCCAGTGTGCGCTTGATGCGATCGATGGCTTCAGGTCGCGATCGTTCCTTCAGCATCGGCACCGTGTCTTGATTAAATAGGCGTCTGATATCGAGCCCCTGGTTCTGGAGCTGCATCGCGGTCTGGTTCAGCAGGTAATTGAGCTCTCGCTCAATCAGGGTTTCTGGTAAATCGACTTCGATGTGCTTCAGCAGTTCATCCAGAATGGCTTGCTCCTGGTTCGCCCTGGTCTTTTCGGTGGCTTCTTCCTGGTAGCGCGTTTCCAGCGACGATCGTAATTCGGCTAGCGTCTCAAACTCACTGACCTCTTGGGCAAAATCGTCATCCAGCGCGGGCAGCTCTTTTTCCTTAATTTCCTTGAGCGTGATCGTGAAGCGGGCTGATCGACCGGCCAGGCTTTCCTGGGGATAATCGTCTGGAAAGGGGATCGCGATATCTTTTGTCTCTCCCGGAGCCATGCCGACGATGCCGTCAATGAAGCCTTCAATAAATTTGCCTTCCGTCAGCTCAACCTGAAAATCTTCCGCTTCACCACCCGGGAAGGGTTCTGGTTCAGCGTCCGCATCGTCACTCAGAAGCACTCCCTTGTAATCCACGATCGTGGTGTCGCCCAGTTGCGCGGGTCGTCCTTCCACTGGGAGCAAAGTGGCGGTTTGTTCTTGATACTGCTTCAGCACCTGATCGA
>JAJPKC010000611.1 GCA_021323955.1 Oscillatoriales cyanobacterium Centralia_MAG_596
GGAGGCATTGAAAATCGCCGTATTCCATAAGAACGACGTCAGCCGCCAGCGAACCCTGGGTGTGGTCATGTTCGTTTAGTGGTGGCATCATCTGGCTGATGTCGCTGGGCTGCTTCATGAACTTTGGCATGCATGTCTGGAATAGCCTTAGCATACGGGACAAGTCGGCGATCGAGGCTCTCTATAAAACCAGACTTTCACCTGGCAAATTTGCTAGCTAAAGAGCTAACATTACAGCCAGTCAATTTCCTGAACTTTTAGCCAGGTCAGCGTCGTTGCGGTTCTAAATGCCAGCGGAATGGAAAAACCGTCTCAATTATTTGCAGTCAGGATTTATAGCGTTTATTGCATGCTGCGACGGCTGGAACCTGCGTGCCAGCAGGAGGAGTGGCGATCCATAATGCAACCAATCACTAATGACCGTTTAGGGATTGAGACGCACCAATCCTCGTTTGAGAGCAACGACAACGGCCTGAGTGCGATCGCTAACATTTAGCTTACTCATAATGTTGTTCATATGGAATTTGACCGTTCCCTCGGAGATGCCCAACGTCGATCGAATTTCGACACTGCCTCTACCATTGACCAATAGCTGGAGAATTTGAAGCTCTCGCTGGGTTAGTTCAGTGGTGTTAAAGCGATCGGTAACCCGCAGGGCAATTTCAGATGGAACGTATCGCTGGCCTTGATGCACGGTGCGGATGGCCGTCAGCAAGTCTTCGGAGGTCGTATCTTTGAGCAGGTAGCCCCGTGCGCCTGCCTGAAGTCCACGATAAATATCTTCGTCCGTGTCGTAGGTAGTGAGCACAATAATGCAGTCATGAGGGGTTTCGACTCTGATCTGAGCGATCGCGTCTACGCCTTCCAGCTTTGGCATTCGGAGATCCATCAAAGTGATATCGGGTTGGTGCAGACGGTGAAGTTCTACGGCCTGCTGTCCATTTTCAGCTTCGGCCACAACCATCATGTCCGATTGTCGGTTCAAGATGGCGACCAGTCCGTCGCGGACGACAGCATGATCTTCGGCAATAAGAATACGAATTGGGGAAGCCAGTTCCATGTTGCTTATTAATCAGTGGGTACTGTGACGGTAATTTTCGTTCCTGCTCCCATTTGGCTGATCAGGGACAAGTCTGCCTTGATGCGTTGCGATCGCTCTTGGATCCCCAGCAGCCCAAACCCGTCGTCTGGTCTAATCTGTTGTGGGTCAAACCCTTGCCCATCATCGCTAATTTGCAACTGGACGAACGTTGGCTCAAACCGTAGCTCAAGCTGAACGGTCTTGGCCTGAGCATGTCGGAGCACATTTGTCAGCGCTTCTTGCCCAATGCGCAACAGGTTCGCTTCAATTTCAGGTGACAGCGCGCGCCAGCCAAAGACCCGTACCGTAGCCTGGATAGAAGCTCCCGCCGTCATCGTCTGGACAAGGTGACTCAGCGCTGTGCCCAGGTCTTGCTGCTCCAACGCTTCGGGACGGAGTGCCCGTACCGATCGCCGCGCTTCGGCCAATCCTTCGCGGGCCAGATTGGTGGCGCGGGTAAAATGAGCCTGAGTCGCTTGAGACTGGGTTTCCGTAAAGCTTTTAGCGGCTTCTAGTTGAATCACGATCCCGGTGAACGCCTGCGCGAGGGTGTCATGAATATCACGGGCCATGCGGTTACGCTCGTCCAGAATGGCTGCTTGTTTGGCCTCTTCTGCCAGGTGCGTCAGTTGAATGGCCAGCATTGCCTGCTGGGCAACTGCCAGCATCAGATCGATTTCTTCGGGCTGAAAATCATGCAGCTGTTTGCAGCGCACCGTCATCGTTCCAATGCGCTTGTCCTGCCGAAAGAGTGGGACGTTGAGTACTGTTTGGATCCCTTTGTTCAAGAGAAATTCCCGGTAATCCTGTAACAGCGGATCGGTCTGTACATCCATGACCAGGGGTGTGCGAATGTCTTTAATCGCCTGCCAAAAGCGGCTACCGGTCTGGCGATCGAGCGTAGCAGGATGCCAGCTTTGCGCCCCCATTCTGGCAATGCCATCTTCATAGTCAAGTGCCAGATAGTCTGTTGGTGCATCGTTGACATCCCAGAACCACCACAAACTGGCAGAGTGCTCATTGAACTGCTCTACCACAACCTTCATCACGTGAGTCAGGATGGTATCCAGCTCAACGTCGCGGCTCAGCACATTGAGAATTTGCGACAGCGTGGCCGTTTGGCGACGCGCGAGATGTTCAGCCCGCTGCCGCTCGGCCACTTCCGCTTGCAGGGTTTGATTTAGTTTGGTGAGTTCAGTTGCCCGTCCTTGCGCCGCTTTTTTCTGTTCACGGGCGATCGCGGCTTGTCCCGCCACTTCTGCCAGTTGCTTGAACTGAATGGCCAAGGTTGCCTGCTGCGCCAGCGATTGCACCAATTCCAGCTCAGTTTCTGAAAAGCACTCGCGCTGGCAGCTTGCAAAGCCAATAAAGCCTAGCGGTTGGTCATCTTGTTGGAGTAGAACGCAGACAATTCCTCGATGGCCGCATCGATGGTGGTATTCCAGATATTCTGGCAGGAACAAGTGGGCGTCATCGGTGAGGCTGAACTGCCTTGGCGCATTTGTTTCGAGCAATACTGACCAACCAATCCAGTCGTCTACCAGGATCTGATTAGCATAGGGTGGGAAAAAGGTGATTTCGCCGTCAATCCACCCAACCAACGTTTGCAGCGTGCGGCGATCCGCACTGTAAGTAAAGATTTGAGCCGCATCGGCATCAAATTGACGGCTGATCTCCCGCAGGACGTGCCCTAGAAAAGCGGTCAGGTCAGGTTCACGGGCTAACCAATCAATGCTGCGACGCATGGAGGCGTTGGCTTTTACCAGTTCTGCCACGCGTTTTTGGGCGGCAGCTTCTTGCTCATGGGCGATCGCGGCGTCTCGGCTGCGCGTGGCCAGGTCAGAGAGCCGCAGGGCGATTGCGGCCTGCTGGCTTAAGGCGGTAAACAATAAATCATCATCAGGGCGCAACTGGCGTCCGTTGGTGAAGTGTAAGTGCAGTGTGCCAATCGGGCGATCGCCCGCAAACAGGAGCATAAAAGCCGCATCGGACGCGCTGATCCGTGCCATCCACTCCAGTCCCCCCGGCAACGCAAACTGTTCGATCGGCACCGGCCCGTTATAGCGTGAGGCCACAAAGATCGTTCCTTCACCCAACGCGCTGGGTGCCGTTGGCCCTGCCGCAAGCGCCATTTTGAATGCAGGGGTCACATCGGTCTTAAACGGAGCTGCAAACAGGGCTATTTCTTCTCCCGACAGGCCCCAGCGAGGCTGACGGCCATCGTGAAAGAGGTGGAGCTGCGCTGTTTGGCGATCGTCTTCAATGCGAACCAACATCGCATTGGCCGCACCCATCTGGTTCACAATTTCGCCCACAACATGCGCCAGAAACACCTCTGGATCGGACTGTTGCGACAGGCGACCGAGGGAATCGCTTAAGACAGCGTTGACACGAGCAAGGTCTGTGGCCCGCTGCTGTGCCGCTTTTTCCTGTTCGCGGGCAAGCGCCGCTACCACAGCCTGCGCTTTGCCACCAGCCGCCAGGTAACTGATCTGCATCGCCAGTGCGAGCTGTTTGCCCAGGGCTTCTGCCAGATCAATTTCAGCGGGCGTGTAGGTTGCTCCGGCTGGACGATAGATCACCAGTGCACCGTCTGCGTAACCATCAACCACGAGCGGAACGTTAAGCTCCATGGCCCAGCCGTTTCTACACGCAAATTGATGAAACTCTGGCACGGATTGACCACGGGTGTGATCCAGGATCGACGCTTTTGTCCGGCGGCGAAAATGGCTGCCCAGGTGGGTGTCTGGCACCGTAAACCCTTCAGCTAAACGACGCACCGTCGCGAAGCTCTCACGATCCAGGGTGACCAGTTCCTCAGGGTGCAGGACACGATCGCCCAACAGCCAATAGCGCAGATAAATCGCTGTATCGTCATTGTGCTCGTAAAACGCGCAGTTGTCTGTCTTAAAGGCCTGGGCGACGATGCGGAGGAC
Source organism: Oscillatoriales cyanobacterium Centralia_MAG_596 (assembly GCA_021323955.1). GTDB lineage: Bacteria > Cyanobacteriota > Cyanobacteriia > Leptolyngbyales > Leptolyngbyaceae > Stenomitos. Next base: position 4,018 of record JAJPKC010000611.1, read on the forward strand.
AGCAGGAAGCAATTCGTCAAGGTTGCCAATGGTTGTGAGTGCATCGATCACGCACTGCAGCGTTTCATTCGCCTTGGCGAGCTCACGCGCGCGATGCTGGGCCGCCTGTTCCTGCTCACGCGCGATCGCCAGCGCGGCAAGCAACTGGCGGTTTTCGTGTTCCAAACATTGGGCGGGCGACTCAGACGGGGTTGGGTCTGAACCATTATTGACGGGGATTAATTCATCCTGTGGGAATACGGGTCGCTCTAGCATCTGCCCTCTTACGTTGAACGCTATCGAATCACGATCGTCAATCAGTTGGCGGTTGCCTATTTGAGTAATACGCGATCGCTCTCGAAATCTCAAGTAACCGCAAATGACCCGATCGAAAAGATCGGTAAGTACCTGCCCATACCTCCAGTGATGGCGTCAGGATGGACGCCATCACCAAGCAGGAGCAAATGGGAGCAACAGAAAGGCTCGATCGCTCCGGATGCCGATTCCAACGACCGCAGTTGCAAATTCCTGCCGCTGCAAAATCTCGATTAAATTAACAATCTTTCCAAGAATATTTCGTTAGCGTAGTAGTAGGAAAGACTCAGATTTTCTGTAAACAAAGTTACAGCTTAGTTATGAAAATTCATCTTGAGCGTACGTTGCCAACGTGCTCCCGCAAACTGAGATGCGTTGCCTGTACCGACACGTTTATTCCAACGCAAATCCGCACACTCTTGTGTCGAGACGATGGGTTGATCCAGGGTGATATTTGTCCAAACTGCCTCCACCTGGGCGCAAGCGGTATCCAGACCAAGCTAAAGGCCACCGCTGCTCAGAAGATGCACGCCGGAAACGACACTGGATCCATCACGCAGTATCGATCGGCCCTGGAGCAGTTTGAGGCTGCAACCACAGAAATTAAACTGCCCCGTTTTTACCACTGGTGGCTGAAGCGGTTGGAGATCCTCGCGCAGGAAACCCAGGAACTGGAAAAGGCGCGACTGGGGATATCGCACTGTCAGTGTGGTCATCCACGATCGCACCGCATTACTTTTTTAGAAGAAGACCTGGGCAATTAATCGCAATTGAGTAGCGTTAATTTTTAATTAAACAATATTGATCTAAAAACCCCTGCTCGATCAAATGAGAGCAGGGGAAGCATCAAGACCCAACAGGACGCTAGACAGGCAGAATATTCTTGTCAAAGATCGCGGTTGGGATTGCTAACGTACAGCAGGCGTTGGGAATATCCACAATGCCGCTCACGCGACCTTCAACCGGCGCACAGCTCAACAACAAGTAGGCCTGTTCACCCGTGTAGCC
>JAJPKC010000411.1 GCA_021323955.1 Oscillatoriales cyanobacterium Centralia_MAG_596
AGTCCATCCGTATCAGAAACTCTGTCCGAAAACTTTATGACTATGAGCAACGTCACGCGTCTGGAAGTTGCCGGTGAATTGACCATGCTCTAGGGATGGCGCAGGTCACACCGCCGAGACCAACTGTAACGGCAGGGCAACCGCAGGCCAGTTCTAAGCTGCTGTCCAGGCTATTCCGTTGCTGTCTATGGTGTGGCAGCAGCCAATGAGAAAGCCCACTCAATCGGCATGTTGCAGCCGCTTGCTGGTTCGCATTTGGGCCAAAGCAAGGCATTAATCACGTTCCGCGATTCGCTTTTACCTGAGTGTGATCCGCTTTTACCTGAGTGCTGTCGATCGACCCCTCAAAATTGGGACAGTCCCGCTGGATGCTGCGTTAACCAGTGAAAGGCGATCTTTCTACGTTCATTGCTTCAAGCGTATCGTCAGACAATGAACCCTTCGAAGGATGAAATGGTCTAAATCAATGTGACTGATACAACAGTCATCCTTGTAGACCAATGCACGACACACAACCAAAACTATGGATCTCAAACGTCTCTTTCTCTTACCCGGTGCTCTAGCCCTGGCGCTGTCTTACGCGCCCATGCTGCCTGTTGTGGCGCAAACACCGTCTGCCCCTACAGGACAATATCAAAAGCATCGCATTAACCTTAACCTGACAGACGATCAAAAAGCTCAACTCAAGCAAATCCACGAATCGACGCGTAGTCAGATTGATGCTGTCCTGACCTCTGAGCAGAAAGCACAGCTAGCCAGTGCAAAAGGACAACGGCAGCAAGGCCAAAAACCACGCAAGGTGTGGGCGTCGTTAAATTTGACGGCTGAGCAAAAAGCGAAGATCCGCGCTATTCGCGAAGATGCAAAGCAAAAATCGGATGCGGTGCTAACGTCCGAACAACGCCAACAGCTACAGCAGCAGCGGCAACAGTGGCAGCAAAACCGTCGATCGCGGCAAAACAACTCACAGCAAACCCCACAGTAGTTTCTCAACAACCCTACTGATGCAATGAGTTCCACCAGCAACACGGTACTGTTTCTCAACCATGTGCAAAACCGACGCCTGGTATTTGAAGCTGTTGCCGAGTCGTTGCTGGTGGTTGCTCCCTCACCAATGTATCGCTTTGGTCAAAATGCTGAAGACAAGCCCGGTTGGTTAACCACCGAATCGGGAACGGCTTTTTGAAGCACCTCGGCCACATGGTGAATCGTGACGGCCATAAACTCGTCGCGTACTTTAAAACAGCGCTGGGGCAAGGAAGTAAGGCTAAAACCATCACTTCTTTGCCCCTTTGTGATGCGAAGTTGCTGCTGCAGCGAATACATTACAAGGCGTGAGTAACGCTAATTCGTGTTGGCTAAAGCTTTAAATGGGATGTGCCAGTACCAGTACTCCAGGACGTTATCGAGCACACTCTCACCGTCCCGCCTGACTTTAATATCGCTGGAATCGTTAGTTCGTCTTATCGAATGCGTATTCTCAGATTGTTTACACACCATAGCTTAAGCGTTCTAATGTACTGTTAAGACGGCTGAATGCTTTTTGCAATTACTGTTAGCGATCGTTTTTTTGGCAATTGTTAACATTGGCATTCAACTTTCAAGCGATTAGTAGTTAGAGAGTTAAAAAAATATCGCGAACAGTGTACTATGATCTCATAGGTTTATATGCATTTCGAGCGTTTACCTTCTGACAAATGTCAGTAAACTTGCGAACCATTCCACACGATTCCCAGTTAAGTTAATGAGTAAAAAGAAAAAGATTGAGCCTCTTACAGGTGAAGCGCTGCTCAAGAAAGTCAAAGAACTAGAGAATCTTAGTAAAGAAGAAAAAGCGCGGGAGTGTGGCTACTACACCGTTACGAAGAACGGTGTCGAGCGAGTTAACATGATGAAATTCCTGAATGCGTTGATTGATGCTGAGGGAATTGAGCTGGATGGGAAGCAAAATGCGAATGGGCGCGGTGGCCGTAGTGCTAGCTATCGGATTAGCGTGCAGTCAAATGGCAACTTACTCATTGGTTCTGCCTATACCAAGCAGATGGAACTGAAGCCCGGTGACGAATTTGAAATTTCTCTGGGACGCAAGCATATTCATCTAAAGCAGATCGATCAGGATGAAGAGTCTTAGCTAGATGGACACGATCGACTGGATGACAGCTCTCCCCGTCGGGCTTGCGCTCACAATCTTTCTGGGTGGGATGTTGATGATGTTTACCAACCTCTGGACAAACCGGAATCGGTAGTCCGGCGCACTTTTGTGACTACGACCAAGCGTTCATTCGGCATGAGCTGCTACTACCTGGTCTGCAACGCTAGGCGGACTTTGTTACCGTTGATCGGATCAACGGCTCCGTTTTGGGCAGCACCTCCAGGTAAGGATGCAGCGATTGGCGGAGTAGCGCTAAGCTGCACGTCAGGCTGATTTCCTCCTGTTCCAGCAGTCCTAAAATGTGATGCGGATTATCGCGTTCAACGACAGGAAGCTGGCGCAGTCCTCTCGCGGCCATGCGATCGATTGCCTCGTGAATAGCCTCATCCTCGTAGGCATAGAGCAAATCTCTGGTGCAAATATCGCCCAGCGTCTGGTTGGTGAGCAAGCTCGGATCGGGCTGTTCCGTGTTGGTATGAGTGTGGACATACCCTTCCCAGCGTGAGATTGCCCGATGAATATCTTGCAGCGTGATAATTCCAATCAGATGATCGCTGTCGTCCACAACCAGCGCACTGCGAGATTGTTGCTGGGTCATCGTTAAGCCGGCTTGCAGCACCGAGAGTGCATGTGGCAATGTCAAAAAGTTGCGGTGCATTGCCTGGAAGACAGGGAGATGATGCAGCACGTCGGCATTTTGATCCGGCGGGGGAGTAAGCCCTGTCGATTGAATGGCAGGCGTTGGGCGCACAATGGGTCGCAGTCGATCAACCAGCCAGACACTCAAGCCAACAGCAGCCATCAGCGGCAAAATGATGCGATAGTCGCGGGTGAGTTCAAACAACAGCAAAATGGCTGTCAGTGGTGCACGGGCGCTCGCGGCCAGGACGGCAGCCATGCCCACCATGGCATAGGCGGGTGGAGCTGCCAGGCTGCTGGGATCGATCGGCAGTAAAGCCGCCGCCGCCTTACCATAGGCAGCCCCCAGAGAGGCACCCAAAAACATGGCGGGTGCAAATAATCCACCCACCAGCCCACTGCCCAAACTGATGGCTGTCATCGTCAGTTTGACAATTAACAAACTCAGCAATAGGGGCAACGAAAACTGCACATCCCGCAGCATCGCTTCGACCGTTTCGTAACCGATGCCGAGAATTTGGGGAAACTGTAGCGCAACGACCCCAACGCATAGCCCCCCCAGCGCCGGACGCAGCAGTACAGGGATTTGACTCATCCACCCAAATCCGGGAACGTCACCGTCAAAAAAGCGCTGCACAAGCTGAATCGACTGAGTATAGGCGATCGAGACGAGACTGGCAAATAACCCCAAGCCCAGATATAGAGGTAGCTCCAGGGGGCTACGAACTTCATAGCTGGGCAATGTAAACGGTGGTTGTCCACCCAGTCCAATCTGAGCGATGAGTGCAGCAACGACGGCTGACAATAGGACGACGCTCACAGCGGAGGTCGCAAACGTTGTGCCTAAAACAACTTCGAGCGCAAAAAAGACACCCGCGATCGGCGCATTGAATCCGGCTGCCAGTCCGGCGGCCGCTCCAGCCCCAAGCAAAAGGCGCTGGCGTTCTTGAGACATCTGTAATGCCTGACCGATCAGCACGCCAATATTGGCACCAATTTCAACACTCGGTCCCTCTGGCCCAAGCGATGCGCCTGTCCCCAATGATACAGAGGCGGCGATCGCCTTCGCGCTTGCTCGCAGAGGCGAACTATTGCCCAATCCCTGCACAGCCGAAATGAGTGAAGCCAGGTTAGGGCCGAGATCCTGTAGCCACCAGCGCATGATCCCCACGACCAATCCACCCGCGATCGGAATACAGGCCAGTGTCCAGAAGCCCAGGGGGACGATCAGACCCATCACATCCTCTAGCATCAGGCTGTGGATGCGCGCAATTAAATAGTGAAATAGAACCACGGCGCAGCCTGTACCGCTACCAATGACCAGCGCCAGCAGTAGGATCACCGTCTCCAGGGTGGGTTGCAGGCGATTAAGCGTATTGGCAAGCAACGGCGATGGGGGACTAAATACGGCTTGCGGTGTGGTCAGCGTGTTGGGGGAAGAGCTGGCTGGCATTAACACGATCGGATGGGATTATGAGATAAAGTTTAACTTTTATGACTGGTTTTTTAGCATCATTCTATGCCTACGATCACGCCGATCAGCAGTCAGCATGATCGACCATTGTCCTGACATTCAGTCATCGCAGAACAGCGGTTGAAACCGATCAAAATTCATAGCGCTGCTGATGGCGCACGTCACAGCGATCTGCCAACCTAGCCCGCGTAAACCGTAGTGATCGGGATTAAGAAACCTTAAACGGACACGGAAAAAGGTACTCAACCCCAGATAACCCAGGCTACACTGAGCGAGGTCACAGGCTGGTTTGAATCTCTGGTTTGAATCTAATGTTGCCGCCGCGCGATCGTCGATACCAGAAGCAAGCGCAATGCCGCTTTCAACTCGTTGGGCGACGCACTCAGGCAATCAGTACAAGTACCGACGATGAAGTAATGCCTTGATGCTACGGTTCATGTCGATTTCACTTGAGCATGCACTCTAGATCCATCAAACGCGACGTATACATTCAGGAAATAACTTTAAGAGAAATGCTGAACGACCTATATCGAGTTTACACTCCACAAGGGTTTGTATACTGGTGTTTGAAGTCTTCTTCGCAAAAAAGTTTTTCAGTGCAATTTGACCGAGGCAACGCCAGCTCGTTTGGTTGCGCTGCTGCCCCATAGCACAGTGTTTACAGCGATCGCATCGCGGCAGTTAATCGTCAAAGTTGATTCATGAATTAAGCTGAACATCATGCTAAATGGAGCTTCACGGCATATTAGCATTCGCACGTCTGAGGTCTGCTGTTTTGCAATTGCGCGGACGCACCTTAAGCCTCAGGTCATCCCGCTCGCAGACGCGATCAATTAATGGCACCCCTGGCGAGCAATCATCCCCTAACGCTAACGCGGTTGATTAATCAAGTAAGTCTCTGTAACAGTAAACAGTCTGATGAACGCCTATACCTTTGACACACCGTCTCCTGTTTGCCCGATCTGTCACCGTGCTGGTGTGATCAAACCTCACAAGCTCTTAAAGGGATTGTTGACCTGTCAAAACTGTCGTGAACGCTTGGTGGTGAGTTGGAGTGGTCACTACGTCAGGGATCCGTTTACCTTCAATCATCTGGCTACGGGGCAGATGCTGCGGCGTGAAAGCCACCCCCTTGCCAGAATTCGACGCGACTATCGGCTGAACAGCCTTTCTATTGTTTGGACTGTGTTGGGCAGCGCGATCTTCCTGGGGACGGTGATGTTCCTGGTGCAAACGGCACCCATCAGGCCCAAACCATCTGCGCCCTTGCCAGCGTCTCAGACCAGGGTTGAACGATCGCCCGATAGTAAATAACTGCGTTAAATACCCCCACCACCATCAGGCTTAGTCGCTCGATCGTTGGTTCAGGTTAAGTGCAGCCTGCGCCTCAAACCAGGCGATCACCTGCGCAACCGTCAGCGCATCGATCGTTGTTTCTTCGCTTTGGGCGATCTGGGTTAAAGGCTTTAGTGCAGCGACAACCAATTGCGAAAAGAACTGCCGAAAGGTGCGATCCGTTCCGGTCTGGAGGCTGTCATCCTGATAGACCCAATCCTCAATCTGCTGTGGTGCGAGTTGGCTGACCG
>JAJPKC010000658.1 GCA_021323955.1 Oscillatoriales cyanobacterium Centralia_MAG_596
GAAGTTTTTGCCTGTGAAATTGAACTACTGATAGGTGACGCCACACGTCAATCAGCAGAAGATCGGTTCAACAGCACATTTAATGCATTGAGTTCTAGAGTCGCATCGGGTGCATCGACAACTGTAACGAGACTTCTACAGCCCCATTGACAGTAGTTAAGATGCAAACTTCACTTCAATCAGCTCAATCGGTAAATTTGGCCGCTACGATCAATGCCCAGCTGATCAACACTCACATGGGCTGGCAAATTTTCTTGAGTCGCGTGTTTAAGCATGGTTCGGATAAAGGCCTGTGGCTCCACTGGTATCATCCGGTTGACCAGGGTCGCAAAGACGCTGTTCGGTATGGCTATTTCATTGCTCCTGACCAGACGCTCGAAGATGCCTTGCATGCCGTGCATCAATCGATCGAGGCGGTGGTTGAGCTAGAGTCAACAGAGCATGGGTGGTTTGGCTCCCCCGGCGTTAACCACTCCGAACGCTATTGTCAGGCTCTACCGGGTTGACGATGACTGTTTATGGGACAACGCCATCTCCTCACGCTGCTAAGTGATTTTGGTCTGAGCGATACTTACGTGGGCGTGATGAAGGGCGTCATTGCGCGGGTAAATCCGGCGATTACGGTCGTTGACCTGACGCACCAGATTCCTCCCCAGAATGTTGCGTTGGCGCGGTTTGCACTGATGACGGCCTATCCCTACTTTCCAACCGGGACGGTGCATGTGGCGGTAGTTGATCCCGACGTTGGTGGCGATCGACGGGCGATTGCGCTCGCGATCGGACAGACGGCAACAGACCCCGCCGGATTTCTGGTTGGGCCAGACAATGGATTGTTTAGCGGTATTTTGGCTGACCACCCGCTGATTCGCGCCGTTGAGTTGACCAATTCAGCGTACTGGCGTACGGCTGAACCCAGTCCAACGTTTCATGGACGCGATATTTTTGCGCCTGTAGGTGCCCACCTTGCGACTGGCGCGCCGATCGAGGCGCTAGGCACTGGCATTGATCCTGCTACGCTCGTCATGCTGAACCTTCCGCCGTGTCGCCAGGAGTCCGCGGGTTTTCCGTCGCTGGGTGCCGATCGTCCCACTGCGCCACATCACAGTCGGTTCACGGGCAGTATTCAGGCGATCGACCACTTCGGCAATTTGATTACCAACATTCCAGGGCGGCAAGTGTCTGATCGACCCTGGCTATTGGCGGTTAAGGATGTCGTGCTGTCGGGACAACGGACATACAGCGAAAGTGCTGTGGGAGCGCTGCTGGCCTTGATTGGCAGTCACGGGTGGATCGAAATTGCCGTGAACTGTGGCAACGCGCAGGCTAGACTCAAGTTAGAGTTAGGAGACCGGGTTGTCGTTGAAACTGAAACGACTCATGTTGAAACGACGTGATCTTGCAACTACTAACATCGTTAGTAGATGGTCGATTGCTGAGCAAAATCGTTGCTAGTCTTGAAGCAAGGCCAATCCTGCGATCGCCCCTTAGTGTCCAAGAACCAACTCAGATTTTGAACCTTCCACCACACCAGCCATGACACACCCATCGGAACCAGCCGTTTACCAGGGGCAGTTTGGAGACTTTACGATTACACGCGACGATCGCCGTGAGGTGGTAATCTACCGTGCTGGATTAATGGCCGCCGCCCTGTGTTTTGCGGTTGGAGCCGGTCTGGCGCTATGGCAAGCGCAGAATTCGTTCGTCCTGCAACTGTTGACGCTGCTCTACACCGGGTTTTGTCTCTCGCTAGGCGTGAGCTTGCTGACCATTCACATCTATATGGCTCCATTACATCGCGCGTTACAGGTATTCTGGGCGATCGGCTGCCTTGCTTCCCTGGTGATCGGGCACGTTAACCCCGAACCCTTTGCGCTTACCGTTTATAACCAGCCGTTGAGCATTCTGGGCGTCGGGTTCGTCTTTGCTGCGCTCAGTGGCATTTTCTTCAAAGAAGCGGTCTGCTTTAACCGCTTAGAAACCAAAGTTCTCACGCCGTTGGTGCCATTGCTGCTGCTGGGTCATCTGGTTGGCTGGTTGCCCCTGCCGCTCGCACAGGGACTGCTGGTTAGTTGGGCGGTGTTGTTCTTGATCTTTGCCATTCGCAAGGTGATCCAGCCGATTCCTCCTGATATAGGCGACAAGAGTGTGTTTGCGTATTTGAAGCAGCAGCGATTGACCAAAGCGAATGCCTTGTAGCTGCATGCTTCATTGTTCAAATGGCCGCCGTGTGGGGAGCGATCGCCAATGAAACCTGACCATAAAACAGGACAACCGCCGTCGTGGGCTAAGCCCATCTTTGGTATGGTGCTGGCTTTAGCTGGAGTCCTTTCGCTATTGAGTGTGGTTCTGAGCAGACAGCAGACACAGCTTTCGGCCCAGGCTCCAGGTTCTTCGTCATCCAGCGCTCTATCACCGGCGGTGCAAGCGTCTCCGTTGCCATCTGTTAGCCCCAGCAAATCGCCGCAAGCCACGTCCAAGCCGACTCCAAAGCCGTCTCTCAAGCCAGTTAACCCGTCAGCGCTGACAGAACAGCAGAAAGCTATCAATCGTCAATCGAAAGCGGCCTTTTCGTCTCTATCCTCCTCTGTCGATGCACTGATTGAGATGCACATTGCGATCGCTGAGGGCGTGCCATCGGTTGCGGTGGGAGCACCGACGGGTGCCATTCTCCTTGACCAGAAAGGGCGACAGCTTCACCAACTGCCTCCTGGTCAGCTTTACACCGCGCAGCCCGATGGACAGGGGATCCGGTTGGGCACCTGGGCCTTGCCAGAAGCCGTGTGGATCGATATTCCGCCGGGTGCGGTCTTCCAGTTGGGCAGCCGGACGTATCGAGGGCGGCTCTTGCTGGTTGCCAATGAGGGCAAGCTGTGGGGCGTTAACTACATCAATATGCGGCA
>JAJPKC010000123.1 GCA_021323955.1 Oscillatoriales cyanobacterium Centralia_MAG_596
AAAGGGCGGACGGTCTACCACTCTCTCAAGATACAAGGGCGTGAAACTATAGAAATCTTGCAAGAACAGTGACAACCATTCTTGTGCACGCCCAAGCGCTAGTCTACACCCTGCTCGGTTTGATGCCGACCCCTTACCAACGTGATAGCCTGCAAGCTGTAAATCGGGCGCATCCGAGAGATGGGGGAGACAACGTAGGATAGCGAGAATCGAAGAGAGACAAAAAGGCGCACCATTTCGGTACGCCTAAGGTAGTAGACTCCTATGAAAACACCAATTATGCCGTAGAGGAAGCAGGTGTTTTCATAGGAGTCTAATGGGTGAGAGAAACTTTGAGATTAGAGAGTGTAGAGAGATGCGCAGGGTCTGCCATCGTCGCGCCACGCAAATAAGTTTGACTTAGATTGGCAGCAGCCAGACTAGTGTTGCTCAAGTCGGCATCCATCAAGTTTGCTTGAGTCAAATTCGTTTCAGTGAAATTTGCCCCCGTCAGGATGGTTCCCGTAAGGTTTGCACGGCTCAGGTTTGTGCGCGTGAGGTTTGCCTTTGTTAAATTGGCACCACTGAAATTAATGCCCGCCAAGTTCAAATTTCGCAAATTCACTGCAATCAGGTTTAAGTTCCTGAAATCCCTTTGGCCTGCGGCATACCGGCTACAGAGTTCCTTGATATTCATCGCCAAATGCTCCTGGAATGATGGATTCGATCGCACGCTAAGACCTATTTCCAATCAATACCGGAACTTCTTTTTACGCTGTTTATGCTTGGCGAGCGCTTTACGCTTCTGCTTTTCGAGCGGTGTTTCGAAGTGGCGATGCTTCCTCATGTCTGGAAAAATTCCTGCTTTGGACACTTCGCGCTTAAATCGACGCAATGTTGACTCAATTCCTTCATTCTCACCAGGAATAACTTGGGTCATTTAATCTCCACGCTAATTGAATAAGCTCACATCCTGCATCAGTGCACTACATAGTCACATATTGCATCAGTGCAGTTTGATCCGCACTGCACTGATGCAAATCGAAAAATACAGAATGTGAGTCTGCTAAAGCTGACAAGAAAAATCTAAACGAACAAATTAGTGATTTGTTCTGTCTTTAGATTTAGTAGCGTCGAGAAGAATTGCTCTTGTTGCCCCAGCTACCACCAGAGGAACCTCTGTCCTCACGCGGTTTTGCTTTATTAACCTTAAGGTCACGACCCATCCACTCTGCGCCATCTAGCGCTTCGATCGCAGCAGTCTCTTCGGCATCTGTCCCCATCTCAACGAAAGCAAACCCGCGTAACCGACCTGTTTCCCGATCAGTCGGTAACTGAACCCGACGAACGGTACCATATTCACCAAAAGTCTCGGTTAAGCTGTCTTGTGTTACGCTATATGACAGATTACCAACATAAATTGACATACAAGATTCTCCAGAATCCTAAGTGTAGAGAATTAGATCCGGAGAGACGTCGCTTAAGCGAACTACACAACCGAAAATAAACCTTCCTCATGACGCTAACACAGAATGCGCCCAAGTGGGAAGTTGTGTTAGGTTGCTGACATAGATAGCATCAAGTCGCAGTGATGCTTGCCGCAGGAAGGCGGTTTTTCACAATATCGACTCATGCAGTTAATCTTCGCTGCATGAATTTGAGCACCGCAACTTGAAGGGTACAAACCTTCGAATCACAAATTTACGTCACTCTAATTTGGGTTTCCAACTCAAACCGGGACAGCGAGATGGGAAGGGACCCCGGAGTCAACCGTCAGATCGTGTCACATGACTGAATTCTGAATGCTGTGCTCCTTCTTTAAGAGCATGCGTAGCCTGACTTGTAGTGACATTAGAACAGTCTAAAGCCAAGTAGTAACCGGCAAAAGCAAAGTATTACTTTCACGCCTCGCCGTCGGTGGCCTCTACCTCAGATAAAACATTTTCTAGTTCCATTTCCAAGCGCTCCACCGAGGGTAGGTTCTCCTCAATCTGCTTTGATAAGCGATGGGTGGCGACGCCGATCGGAGTGCCAAGGTTACGGAGCGCATACTCCACCACTGTCTTACTCTTGGATGTGCAAAGAATCAGTCCGATCGTCGGCTGATCGTCTGGATGGCGGATCAAGTCATCGATCGCAGAGATATAAAAATTCACCTGTGAACCAAAACTTGGTTGAAAGTCTCCAATTTTCAGCTCAACTACCACATAGCAGCGAATCCGCAGATGGTAAAAGAGCATGTCAATTCGGTACTCTCTGCCATCCACTTCGATCGGGAACTGACTCCCGACAAAAGCAAACCCCACACCAAGCTCCAGCAGAAAATCTCGGATGTGGGTGACGAGCGCATTCTCTAAGTCTCGCTCTTGAACATCCTTGCCCAGTGAGAGAAAATCGAGATGATAAGGATCCTTCAAAAGGCTTTGCGCCAGATCTGATTGCGGCTTGGGCAGCACTTGCTCAAAATTTGTTACCGCTTCTCCTAATCGCTGGTGTAGCTGATTTTCAATTTGCAGCACCAGGATGTCTCGGCTCCAACTGTTTTCAATCGCCTGCTGGGCGTACCAAATCCGGTCTTCCCTCGATTTCAGCTTCTCAAGCAACGCAATGTTGTGTCGCCAGGGTAATCTTGCAACGCTGCGTTGCAAGATTTCTTTGTCGGGATAGGCTTCCGCTAAGGCTTTCATATAGCGAATATTACGAGCTGAAAATCCCTTCATCTCAGGGAATTCTCGCTTCAAGTCCATCGCTAATCGCTCAACTACTTTAGCGCCCCAACCCTGTGTCTGCTCTCTAGTCAAAATCTCCCTGCCAATTTCCCAATAGAGCATGACGAGTTCCTGATTAACCGCTAACGCAGCTTTGACCTGAGCACGACGGATACGCTCCTTGAGATCACTCAAGCAGTGGTCGTAATTCTCTGGAAGTGAGTTGAGCTTACTTGGCACAGGTTCACGTCTCGCCATGATAGAACGTTTCAAATTGCTTTTGATTTAGTCTCTCAAGCAACCTAACACTTCTGCAACTGTTGCCTGACAAACCATTCACCCATTTTCGAGTAGCACTAATTTTCTGCTGTCTGATCAAGTTATTGCTCGATTTGGGCAGTCTAGGTGTTAGCAATCCGTATTATCTAAAACAACGGGAAATTTCAATGAAAAAGTATGCATTTTTGGTAGCAGTAGCACTTTTGGTGGCTCCCGGAGCAGCGTTATGCCAGGGTAGTCCTGGTATGCCTCCTAATGGTGGTAACGGTGGTATGGCAAACCAGAATCGACCCAACGGCAGACAGGGCGGTGACTCAGCCCAATTTCAGACGCGTAAGGCTGAAATTCTCAAGCGAATCAGTGAGCGGATGTCAGAACTACAGCAGCGTCAGAGCTGCGTCCAGGCTGCGAACGATCGTCAAGCGCTCATGGCCTGCATGCCACAGCAAGGGAAAGGACAGCGTTAACGAATTGTAAGTACCTGAGTTCCAGCTCAAAAGTGAACGCATTCAGGTACTTGTGTTTCAGTGCTCTTGATTGCTGGACTTAACTTCTGGCGCTTAATGGTTGCATATTTTCGATGATGTTCGGGATAACTATCTGATTCCATACTCACTGATTAAGGCATAGCGATCGTCGTCGCAGCCTAATTGGGTAATCTAAATATACAGTTTCATTCACCTCATTCACCTCATTCACCTCATTCACCTCACGGACAGACAGACCCAGACAGTGCTTTAAGCTGTCTCATCGCTGCGTTGATGGAAGCTGCTGTCCCCTTTTCTGATAGGCCCGTTCCTGTAATGACTGCAAGGCTCCAGAGCTTTAAGCTCCTATTTTTGGGGCTGGAAAGATGCCCTTGCAGCCCTTTGAATTGGGGTTAGGGGCGAGAGAAGGGTTTACAAGCCCTAGTTAACGCTTTGTCGATCGCGGCCAAAGCATGATTGAACAGTTTAAACATACAGGCTCATTCACCTCAGTCATTGACAGACCTACTGTTGCACTGAGTGCCTCATGCCATCAACCCTTGTCTCCTGTAGCCTCGCATCGCCTCAGCGCCAGGATGCGGTGGCCCTGGTCGCCATTCACTACGCGGCTGTTCACAAAACAGCAGCAGCCTTTTATGATGTGGATATCCTTGATGGTTGGTCTCCACCGCTAACGCCAGCGCGGATAGAACGCTTTGAATCAATGATCGCAAACACAAGCGGGGTCTGGTTAATGATTAAGCAGGCTAGCCAAATCGCCGGTTTTGGCGTAGTCGTACCATCGGAACAGACACTGCGAGGACTATACGTGCATCCGACCTTCGGGCGACGGGGACTGGGGACTCAACTCTTACATGCACTTGAATCGGTTGCCTTACAGCAAGGGGTAATCACTCTGCGTGTACACGCTTCTCTCAATGCGCTTCGCTTTTATCAACAACGGGGATATTGTGAAACGGCGATTCACCAACACTACCTGCCATCGGGACAGTGGATGCGCTGCCATGAATTGTATAAGCGATTGAATTGCTAAAGATAAGATAGCATCGTCCACTTGATCAGGAGAATTGGAACTCAACCCGCTCACCCGTGGTGCTGTCGATGATGCAAGTCCTTGAGCATCGGTTTTTTGGCCGCTGCTTTACTAACGGCTTGTGGTTCCCGATTTTCGGTAAGCCTAATGATGAAGTGCGCCATCAACCGAAACATACGCTTAATTTCAAGACGTTTCAGCTCAAATTTAAATGACATTACGGTGGATTGGGATGTCTGCTAGGAACCATTTGCGGCAATAACGTCATGATCCTGATGATCCATTACTCCTGGCAACGTTTTGACCACATACACATCTAAATTACTGCATCGCACTGAGTAAAGGAAATTGCCGCACACTGGGCAGTGCAGCGATTTTTCCTGTTTGGTCAAATCGTTGCTATCCGCTTCTTCAACCTTGAGCTGTTTGTGGCAGCGCGGGCACGTCACTTCATTGGAGCAGTCAAAAATCGTTGCATCGGTAGCAGCAGCCACACCTGGATTGGCGATCGCGCGTTCATCCGCCAGCCGTACTTCTAAGTCAGTGACACTCATGCCATCGGAGAAAATAGTCACTGGGCCATCGCTCGAAACGACAAAGATAATGCCTTGAGCAAAATCATAGGAGAAGCGTTGGGCTGACGTATGGCGGGTGCCGGCCTGGGCTTCAATCAGCCGTTTACTTGCCTCAGAGTATTTTAATTGTGCGCCAACGCCGATCGCGCGTGCCTGGGCATCGAGAATGGCGGCCCCATCGGTGTAGGTCAGCAGATGGCGCAAAATAGCAACCGAGCGATCGCTGCCCACTCGGGTTTCAATTTGCTGTAGCACGAAGTTAGGAGCCATGTTTTCGAGTTCTGTGGTGCTGGGCGACGCCAAACACCAGACGAGCGTGGCACCAATTTTACGAGAACTCAGATCGTGAAAACAGAACTCCAATAAATCTCTGAGCGTTGCAGAGTCGGCTTGCGGTGCACAACGTTGAATACTGTGTAGCGCGCTGGTCACAGAGGGCTTTTTCTGCCAGCTACGGTATTGATGTATGAAAATTCCAGCATCACAGAAGAGTTTCGTTACCCCATCAGCACCCGTGACACACAGGATAGCATTTAACTCCTGCTGGAGCTGCACGAGCTGAAGCTCTGTATAGGCAGCGTACTGAGCCACAAACACGCCTTGAAACTGCCCGTCTTTGAACATGGAAAAGCTGTGGCAACCATCGGCTACTCGTCTTGCTTCCGGCAGCTGGATAAACAGCTTATCGCAGGTGCTCTTGATTGCAGAGCGGTGGGTTTTCTCAACCACAAGGAACCCGTAAGGCTGCAGTTTGCCCTCATGGATGGTTGGACTGAGGGCATAGCTTAGTTCAGTCAACACGGCAGGATGTTGCAGCAGCTCTGGGGCGTCCGCAGCAATGCCATTTTGCTTGAGTTCGTCGGCCAGAAAGGCAAGGGGAAATGACATGGCAAGAAGCAAATCCTTACGCTATTGGTACAGCGGCTAATGCTGACAGCCTACCACCCCTTGTTGGCCTATCGTTGGGGTCAGTTCATTGCCCATGCCCAACGCCTGCCGGGTTGACTCACATCACGGCGGCGCGATCGCGTGCAAGCTGTTGCCACACCTGGACGGCAGTAGCTAGTTCGGCTGGGAACGAGTCCCCAAAGACGTTGAGCGTGTTTAGCGGGCGATCGCTCGATCCCAAGCAGCACTGACCAGAGCCGTTACCACAGCATCGGTCAGCCCCCCCTTTCATCATGCCAATTTTGCCGCAATGGTTGAGCTGGTTGCGTTTAGAAAAGTCTGTTTTGATCCAGCGATTCTGTCGCATTCTAATTATTCCGTAGCATTCTAGTTATAGAGGTGACCAACACTCCACCACCTCAAGCCTAAAATGGCAGACACCTCACCTCTAATCCCGTTTATTACCGCAGAGCAGATCCTCACGCAAACGACAGCGATCGCTCTGGCAGTGCATCAATGCTTACAGCTAGACGAGATCTTAACGATTGCGGTCAAAGCGGTGCGAACATTCCTCCAGACAGAGCGTGTGCTGATCTATCGCTGTCTCCCAACCGAGCCCGCCCTTGTGATGGCCGAAGCCGTGGAGACTGGACAGATGCCTTTAATGGGCCAACCGCTGCAGCATTCCTGGTTCAAGACAGCCGGGGGTGACGGTGGCAAGCCAGAGCAGATATACGCGATCGAAGATGTAATGGCCAGTCAGGCCGCGACGGATTACCGGGAGTGGTTAGCCCAATTGCAAGTCCAGGCCAGTCTGGAAGTACCCATTGTCAGCCACGGGATACCGTGGGGAGGGCTGGCGATACACGCCTGTGGCCGTCCTCGGCGTTGGCAGGCACTGGAGGTGCAGTTTGTGCAACAGGTTGCGCTGCAACTGGGAATTGCGCTGCAACAGACGCAAAAGTTGGCATCAGACAAGAGTGAGCCGCAATCCGCTGAAGCCACCCTGCGCCTGAGTGAAGAACAGCGCCGACTCGCGCTGGATTTAACCCAGCTTGGCAATTGGGACTGGAACCTCCGCACTGGGGATTTGGTCTGGAGTGAGCAAACTTATACACTCCTGGGGTATGACGTGGGCGATCCCAACTACACGGCCTGGCATGAGCGCTTGCCAGCCGAGGACTTAACGCTGGTAGAAGCGGCCATCCAGCAATCTCAGGTCGATCGCACCTACTTTAACTGTGAATACAGAGTGACTCACCCCGATGGCAGCATTCACTGGCTTTTAGCCCGAGGACAAACCCTCTACGACGATGCCGATCGCCCCGTGCGTATGATTGGCATTGTGATGGATATCAGCGATCGCAAACAATTGGAAATTGCGCTGCAAAGGAGCGAAGAGCGCTATCGCCAAATGGTCGAAACCGCCACCGAGGGGATCTGGATCATTGATGCCAACAATGCCACCAGCTTTGTTAATCCCTGTATGGCAGACATGTTGGGCTATAGCACCAGCGATATGCTGGGTAAGACGCTCTTTGACTTTATGGATGAGGAGGGCAAGGCGATCGCCGCAAGACTGATCGAGCGTCGTCGCCAGGGCATCGTGGAACAGCATGACTTTAAGTTTCAGCACCAGGATGGCTCAGTGGTCTGGACACTCATCTCAACCCATCCACTTTTTGATGCCGACGGTCACTATGCCGGTGCCTTGGGAATGCTGACCGATATTACTCAGCGCAAAGCCAGTGAACTTGCCTTACAGCAGCAAACCCAACGCGAACAAGCGCTCAATCGCGTCTTTCAAGCTATTCGTCACTCCCTGGAGCTAGACACCATTTTTGCAACGGCAACGGCTGAAACCGCCCAGCTTTTGCATGTTGAACGGGTACAAATCGCCCAGTATTTGCCCGATCGCCACTGTTGGTGCATCGTGGCTTCACACCATCAGAACGGGTTGCTCGATACGGTTGGATTAGAAATCCCTGAAACAGGCAATCCCCTTTCAGATCTGCTCAAACGCGGTGAAATAGTGCGTCTTGAAAATACCGAAAGGATCGCCGATGCGATTAACCAGAAAGTTGCCCAAACGCTGCCGGGAGCCTGGTTGCTCTTGCCAATGCTGCATCAGGGCCAGATTTGGGGCAGCCTGACGGTCAATACGACCAAACAACCGTTTGCCTGGAGTGAAGAGCAGGTTGCGCTGGTGCAATCAGTAGCCGACCAATTGGTGGTCGCTATTCACCAGGCTAATCTCTATCGGCAAACCCAGCTTGAACTGGCAGAACGCCAACAGGCCGAAGTCGCTCTCCAACAACTGAATCAAGCACTGGAACAGCGGGTGCAGGAACGCACCGAAGCCTTGCAGCAGCAGGCAGAGCAGGAACGATTATTGCGGCTCATTACCCAGCGCATTCATGAATCGTTCAACCTGGAGGAAATTTTGGAGACAGTACTGACAGCGACTCGTCAAACCCTACAGGCCGATCGCGTGGCCATTTACCGCTTTAATCCTGATTGGAGCGGCAACTTTGTAGCCGAATCGGTGAATGCAGGCTGGGTTGGCCTGGTTGGGCCAACTGTTCAAAAGGTCTGGGAGGACACTCACCTGCAAGAGACTCAGGGCGGACGCTACCAGAACAACGAAACCTTTGCGGTCAATGATATTTACACCGTCGGGCACATGCAGTGCCATCTTGACCTGCTGGAGCAGTTTCAGGCCAGAGCCTACGTGATCGCCCCAATCTTCGTCCACGAAAGCCTCTGGGGGCTGCTGGCGGCGTACCAAAATGCGGCTCCGCGCCATTGGCAGGAAGAGGAGATTGAACTCCTGAAACAGATTGCCATCCGTGTGGCGATCGCGATTCAGCAGGCAGAGCTTTATCAGCAATCCCAGACCCAGGTGCGAGCATTAGAACGGCTCAATCAGGTCAAAGATGACTTTCTCAGTACGGTTTCGCACGAACTGCGATCGCCCATGACTAATATCAAAATGGCGATCCAGATGCTTGAAATTCAGTTAACTCGGTCTGGCATGATGGACACCGATAGTGCCTCAGCCATCAACCGCTACTTCAAGATTCTCAAGGAGCAGAGTGACCGCGAAATTCAGTTAATTAATGACCTGTTAGACCTGGCGCGTTTAGATGCCAATACAGACCCACCCACCTGGACATCGATTTACCTCGCCTTGCTGGTAGAGCAACTGGCCGGTGCGTTTTTAGAGCGAACACACCAGCAGCAGCAGCAGTTAAAGCTGGCGATTCCAACCGATCTGGAATTGGAGACAGATGTGGCGGCTCTGGAAAGAATCCTGACGGAGCTATTGCACAACGCCTGCAAGTACACACCCGCTGGCGAAACCATCCAGATTACAGCGCGCCGCATGGCCAACGCAAAGCCTCAACCGACTGTGCTCCAGAACCAAAGTGCGCCAGACCTTGTGCAAATTTGTGTGAGCAATTCCGGTATCGAAATTCCGCCCGAAGAATGCGATCGCATCTTTGACAAGTTCTACCGGATCCCCAGACATGATCCGTGGCAGTATGGCGGTACCGGACTGGGGTTAGCGCTCGTGAAAAAGCTCACCGAACGCTTAGGCGGTACCATCCGTGTCGAGAGTTGCGACATGCAAACAAGTTTTATTCTCGTCTTTAGCGCTACTGGTGATCGCTCCGTCAGAAGCGGATGAGTCTAATCCGGCCTTTAACAGCCTGGATAACGGTTCCAGGGTTGTGAGCGAACGTGAATGCCGCATCACGATCGCCTGCCCATCGTCCGATGACTGCTGGTTTCCCAATAAAAGCTAGACTATTAAAACCCCTTAGCCGAACAGAATGCGTTATGCCGACCTATCGATCGAAAACCTCTACTCATGGCCGCAACATGGCCGGTGCCCGTGCACTTTGGCGCGCCACCGGCATGCAGACTGAGGATTTCGAGAAGCCAATTATTGCGGTCGCCAACTCCTTTACCCAATTTGTCCCTGGACACGTCCACCTGAAGGATCTGGGCCAACTGGTGTGTCGTGAGATTGAAGCAGCGGGTGGTGTGGCCAAAGAATTCAACACGATCGCCGTGGATGATGGGATTGCCATGGGCCACGACGGGATGCTCTACAGCCTGCCTTCACGCGAAATCATTGCTGATTCGGTGGAGTACATGGTCAATGCCCACTGTGCCGATGCGCTGGTCTGTATCTCCAACTGCGACAAGATCACGCCCGGTATGTTGATGGCAGCCCTGCGGCTCAATATTCCGGCTGTGTTCGTCTCTGGTGGCCCGATGGAAGCTGGAAAGACCAAGCTTGCCGATCATAAGCTGGATCTGGTAGACGCGATGGTAGCCGCAGCCAACGACAATCTCAGCGATGAAGTCGTCGAAGCGTATGAGCGGTCTGCCTGCCCGACCTGCGGCTCGTGTTCTGGGATGTTTACGGCCAACTCCATGAACTGCCTTACAGAAGCGATCGGCCTCTCCTTGCCCGGTAATGGCACTGTGCTGGCGACCCATTTCGATCGCAAGGATCTGTTCCTCAATGCAGCACGCACCATTGTCAGCATTACCCGCCGCTACTACGAGCAAAACGATGAGTCAGTGCTGCCTCGCGCGATCGCCAGCGTTAAAGCGTTTGAAAATGCAATGACGTTAGATATTGCGATGGGCGGTTCCACCAACACCATTCTGCATTTACTGGCGGCTGTCCATGAAGCAGGGGTTGATTTCAGCCTGTCGGATATCGATCGCCTCTCGCGCCAGGTGCCCCAACTCTGCAAAGTGGCACCCAATACGCAAAAGTATCATATCGAGGATGTCCACCGTGCCGGAGGGATTCCCGGCATTCTCGGTGAGCTGGATCGCGCCGGACTGCTCCACACGGATGTACCCACGGTTCATAGTAAGACGCTGAAAGACGCACTCGATCGCTGGGATGTGATGCGAACCGATGACCCCGCTGTTCACACGTTCTTTAAAGCCGGACCTGCAGGAATTCCAACGCAGCAAGCGTTCAGTCAATCCACTCGCTGGGACTCTCTCGATGTCGATCGAGAAAACGGCTGCATTCGCAGCATCGAGCATGCTTTCAGCACTGAAGGTGGCCTGGCTGTACTCTATGGCAACCTGGCGGAACGCGGCTGCATTGTGAAGACCGCAGGCGTGGATGAGAGCATTCTGGTATTTGAGGGCACGGCACGGATTTATGAAAGCCAGGATGCCGCTGTTAACGGCATTCTCCGCGATGAGGTGAAACCGGGCGACGTGGTAGTCATTCGCTATGAAGGGCCGCGCGGTGGGCCGGGAATGCAGGAAATGCTTTACCCAACCAGCTACCTGAAATCGAAGGGACTCGGCAAGGCGTGTGCCCTGTTAACCGATGGTCGCTTTTCTGGGGGGACGTCGGGACTCTCGATCGGGCATGCTTCGCCGGAAGCCGCCGCTGGTGGCACCATTGCGCTGGTACAGGATGGCGATCGCATCGTGATCGACATTCCCAATCGCCAGATTAATGTGGATCTATCAGCAGAAGAATTAGCCAGCCGTCGAGCCGCAATGGAAGCCAGAGGCAAGGACGCCTGGAAGCCGGCACAGCCCCGACAGCGGCGGGTAACAGCAGCGCTCAAAGCGTATGCGCTACTGGCTACTAGTGCTGATCAGGGCGCAGTTCGCAACCTGGAAATGCTGGAGTAGACGACAGCGGTGTCCGCGATCGCCCAGCCGCCACAGTGGGCGGGCGATCGTGTCGAAGCTCATGTCAAACCCGACACCTCAGACCCACCGTGGCCAACGTGGGGCGTACTCGATCGAGACCCTCTGGAAGGAGTTGCGCGGATTCTTCCAGGGTTGGATCAGGCTGTGGCTGCTCTGACTGGTTTGCGGTTGCAGCCTGGTATTGCTCATTGCTGATCGGTTCCAGCCAGTCCACAGGCTTACCATCACGCCATGCCTATTAGCACTACAGATAACCATCTGTAAGGGCATCCGACCGTATGCCCGACGAGAATTTGTCAACTAAATTTAGCGAATTGCGGTTAAATACTCAGTCCAGTCTTTGGCAGAAGGCTGAGAGTCACTCTACGACTCGTTCTGGAGTAATCCCGCAGGTAAAGGATATGAGGCAGCCGCAGCGACAGAGTCAGGCGGAGCAAGATGCCCCTGCTGGGTACTGTCCAGTCCCAGTCGCTAATTCGCACAATGAAGATGATCAGTGCATCACCGATGAGGTTGCTTTACAGAAACTCTTTCGACACAACCTTCTGAACAAAAATCACGACATCGAAAGCAATCCCTGATCAAGGATCAGACTCAACCCACCTTTTTGAAAGCCGTTGCGTTGCTTCAGTCGGCAAAAATATCGAGACGTTCACAGTGCTTGAGTATACCTGCACTGTAGTCAGGCTTTTAATTTCTGCGCGTTGACAGCAAGGAACGATCGATCAGCGCTACGACATCGCGACATCAAGCGTTGTGGACACTTAATACAGGCTCTATTTTACGAGGACACTAACAATGCCAGACCAATCCAGTATTGATTCATCCATGCAGACAACGGGCGCTTTGGCTGATGCCTTACAAGACATGCTCCGCCAAATCGTCAGCAAAATTATTGGCGGCCCCAGTCATGACAAAGAAGGACGGCCTTTACGGGATGTTTGCTATATGCAAATGCCACTAGGGCTGCCGATCGACCCACGCGACTATTCCTACCCGTGGGATCCCGCTGGAGGAGACTCCTCTGCCGATATTCAAGATGACGGTAAGTTAGGAGCCTCTGCCGCCCAGGCCGCAATTCAAGACGGCAAGATTAATACACCCGATAAACAATTGGAACACGCGCTGGCAAGCGCTCGTAATACGGCCTGGCTCGTGGATCAAATGCTGAAAGTTACCGGGGATGGCACCTATCGCCCACTCAACGCCAGTGAAACAATCAGTAGTGCCTACGAAGCCATTATTACCAAAGCACAGGGCATTCCCGCGCCTCCGCTGCCCGCT
>JAJPKC010000048.1 GCA_021323955.1 Oscillatoriales cyanobacterium Centralia_MAG_596
ACGAGTGCAACCTTTTGGGCAACGTCTGTTCGAGCTGCAGCGACACCTTGGCGGCTTCCCAGTCGTCTACTGCCGTCCCAGTTTTTCCACTGGTCTGACGTGCTTGCCACAGGACGTATGCCCGCGCCGCAATTTGGGCGTCGGTGAACGGTGTCTGTGGTGGCGGCTTGGGTCTACGGAACAGGCGTTGCAGTCTGGTCACAAGGCGAATCGCACTAAACTCTCACCGCAAATTTACCCCAAAGGTGTGCTCACCGTCGCGTCCCCGTCCTCCTTTTCTTAAACCACAGGTGGGGTGAGTGAGAACGGAAGTCGAAACGACAGTCGGAGTGCAAGCAGCCGCAGTCCAAGGAGCAGGAACAGACGGCAAGGCAGTCGCTCTGTGCCCAAACGGGCGGCACTACACCGCAAACGTACGGCTCAAAAGATTGCGAACGTGCGCAAAATGGTTTGGTGCTGTCGTTTCCACTGAACTGGTATACCTGCGTGGGAGTTAGACCGACTCACTGGACTCTGGCACGTCACGACTGCCCCAGTTGTAAGAACGACCGTTGGGAGTCACAATACCGATCGCGGTTGGAATATTGGCGTAGACCCAGGTATAGAAGTCCATGGTTCTGATTTTTGCTGGTACTCTTACCGTAACTTGCTTAGCGGTGCCGCTTGTCGTTGTTTCCCGCAGCATAATCTTGAAGACTTTAGACCCTTTGACAGCAGGCTGAAAGTACTTGAGCTTCACTTCACTGGGTGCAACCGCTGGCAAGCCAAGCTTGTGGGCACAGCGGACACGCACATACTCATGGAGTGTGGCAGCGACTTGAGTTGTACGTGTTAGTTCGTGACGAGTAGAGAGTGATTGACGGCTCTCGGAGTGGGGCACTGTAATTGTTGAACTGGTGCCAGTGCCTAGGTGCTCTAGCTTGAAGTAAACGTTCTCGTTGTCCTGGCTGAGTGCAAAGCTTAACCCTCTTTAATCACTTTGAGAAAAGTAAAATTGATCAAAAATGGTGAAACCTTTACACAGTTGGAGGCTCGGCATCTACAGCGTATTTCCGGTATTGCAACACATTCGACAATGAGGTGTATATGTCCAACAACACGCGATGGGAGGCTTTCAGCATTTAGAGACAATTTTACTTCGTCTAGAGTGACAAATGAGGGTTATCCCTTTAAGAACAGTAGGAATTGAGTTAAACCAAAAGCTTTACAAGTTCTGGGCAGCATAGATTTCCTGGCTAAATTTTTTGAAGTCCTGCTCGCACTGCTCCAGTAAGTTGATTGCCAGAGCATGATTCGGTGCCTGGAAGAAGTCGCGGTCGAAGATTTTCGTTAGCCAGGAGTGCAGTTTTGCCAGTTCTCTTTCATTTTCATCCAGTTCAGCGAAGGTTAAATTATTTTGTTCGCGTTCTTTCGCTAACTCTTGATGAAAAGCCTGGCATCGTCCTAAAAATTCGTGGTATTCCTCCTCTGACTGTTGCTGAAAGCGCTGGATCAACATCTGATTTTGCTCTGCGTCCTCGAGCGAGACGGTGAGCAAATCTGCCTCGCCACTGCCTGCCAAAATTTCCTGCTTCAGCTTTTCCAACTGCTGTTGGAAATCGTCTCTTTGCGGTAAGACGCAAGTGGACTGCTGCAAATACAGCCCTCCCCAACTCTTTAGCTTACGCCAGACATAAACCCTTTGGGTTGAAGGTTGAGAGGGCACTCGGTAAATGAAGAGATTCCAGCATTGGCTTGACATCGCTAACTTAGAACAGGTGTTGCATCTCATTTGAGTCTATGGCAAGCTTGGGTTAAAAATGAAACATCTGTTGCATCTATGGCCTTAGCCCGCTGCTAGAGATTAAGCATGGTCTGAATCCTTTGACGCAACTTGCCATTGTTTTACCAGTGACACACAAATCTGCTGCTTCTCAACGTTGTACAGTAAGCCATTCGCTTGCAGGGCTGCTTTTTAGCTTGGTGCTCCTGATTTTGCCAGCGCTCCCCTCTGTGGGCGGCCAGTCAGACCCGGATGATCTGCCATCCAAGTTGCAAACAACCCCATCCGCCGATGCAATCCAGGTTGATCCAAAAGCGGCTGAGCAGATGGGCATTAAGATAGCGCCTGTGCTACGCCAACGGTTGGCGATTGGACTGAAAGCAACAGGGCAGATTGAAGCCTTACCGGATCGTAAGGTAGCGGTAACAGCACCGATTCTGGGCACAGTAGTGCAATTGCTAGCGCGACCGAATGATGCTGTTGAGGCAGGGGCGGTCGTTGCCCTATTATCCAGCCCAGAACTCGCTCAGTTGCGGGTGGAGGCAACGCAAAAGCGAGAGGAAGCCGAAGCCGAACGGCAACAGGCAGAAGCGGATCTGAAGCTGGCACTGCAGAACGAAACCCGACAGCAGCAGCAAGCCAGCGCGGATCTGAACGAAGCCAAGGCTCAGGTCGCACTGTCGCAGGAACGGTATGATCGTAATCGAGAGTTAGAAGCGGCAGGAGCCATTACCCGTCGCCAAGTGCAAGAATCGCAAGCGGAACTCGCGGCCTCCCGTGCCACACTAACCAAAGCCCAGAGCCAGCTGGGAGAACTGCAAGCCACAAATCAATTGAGTCGGGCGCGGGCAGCAGTGGCAGTGGCACAAGCTCACCTGCGCCTGAGTGATGCGGCCTATCGTGCCCGGTTGCAACAGCTGAAAACAGCCGTGAACAGCGAAGGGTTAGTCACGGTCACGGCTCCCATTTCTGGTAGGGTGGTGGAGCGCCCGATTACACCCGGAGAAACAGTCACGGTCGAAGCCGCAAGCAAACCGTTGATGACGATCGTGAATGCGCAACAGGTTTGGGCCACGGCGAATCTGTATGAGAAAGACCTCTCCAAGGTGGCGGTGGGGCAAACAGCCCAAGTCACTGTGGTCAGTCTGCCCAATCGCACCTTTACCGGACGGGTGGCACAATTAGGTGCGGTGGTGGAAGGAAACACGCGGGTCGTCCCTGTGAAAGTGGCACTGGACAACTTGCGGCAGGTGCTTAAACCAGGGATGTTTGCAGAAATCAGAATTCTGACTGATCGCACTCCTGCAGCGGTTTTAGCGATTCCCCAAACGGCCATCGTCGACAATAATGGTTCACCGAGAGTCTTTGTGCAGCAGAGAGGCGGATTTCGTCCCGTGGAAGTGACTCTGGGGCAAACAGCGGGCGATTTCATCGAAGTGAAAAGTGGACTCCAAACAGGTGATCGCATTGTCACTGAGGGGGCAGCTTTACTCTATGCCCAATCCTTAGGCGGTGCTGGCATTCCAACGGATAACGATGATCAACCGAAAGCGGGAGGGGGAACCAAGCAGTCACAACTTCCTGACTGGGTGCTGCTGCCCATTGGAGGCACGATCGCAGGCGCAGCATTCTGGCTGGGTCGCCGCACTCGTCCAAGGCAAAAGCGACCGACTCCACTGGGAAATGAAAAGCTGAAGTACGAAACGGAGCTTTACCTGAATCACTTTCAACACTCTGCGACTGCTCACCCCAAGCGGGAGGAAGAGCCTGTGGAGCCTCAGCCGCCCACTCAGGAGTAGACCCTCATGCTGAATGCGATCGTCCGATGGTCTATGGCTCAGCGCTGGTTAGTAGTACTGGCGGCACTCCTGATCAGCCTTTGGGGGTTGCGAGTCCTTAGCCAAATGCCTTTGGATGTTTTACCCGATTTTGCACCACCTCAGGTAGAAATTCAAACCGAAG
>JAJPKC010000359.1 GCA_021323955.1 Oscillatoriales cyanobacterium Centralia_MAG_596
CAAGCGCTGTCAATCCGGAAGCGCTTAACATTAAACAAGCTATTTCAGTACCAGCAAACCGTAGAACTGCATGTTCTGAGCCTAGAAGATGTGCAGAGCTTAAAGTATGATAACTTGATCGCCTCCGGGGCAAGATGACGCCAATCCAATAGCTCTCAACGACCTTAGGTGAATGGACAACATCTACTGCCAACGAGCGGTTCGCATTAAACGCGCACCATTACTGTTGCAAACACACTGTATCGGTTACCCATCGCTTTATCACAATCAGTCTTCAGCCAAAACAAGGTTGTAAATGAACTGAATAGCTGTTGTTTTATAGTTATCACTTTAGTCTCTAGCAGGAAGACAAGTTGTAAAGAGGCAGTAAAGATCAGTATTTTTACTATGAGCCTTGAATAAAGCTCTGCTTCTTGCCGTAGAATATTCCACTGATATTCGCTGATACAGCTTTAGAGGCGGTGATTTCGGGTATTTTTTGATGGTCAAGCTTTTGCTTAAAAGCGAGGCGCTATTCCATTAAAATTACGTTAGCTCAGGCCTTAGCTGGCTGGTTCAAGCCATTTGGTATACGTTAATACCTACCACGCCGATGTTCGGAAGCCACAAAGCGACTAGTGGGGCGTCAACTCTAAGAATTAGGGTTAACGATCTCTGAAACCTCTATTCAATAGACCTTATCAGCCATTTACCCTAAAATTAAGCTGTGACGCAGCACTAGTAATTGCAATGCTTGGTGAAGCGGCGCTAAAACTCGAGTCAGGGGAAGCAATATTATGTTCCTATTTAACATTTAGTTCGATGAGCTGTAGGGTTTGGTGTCGGTAATCAAAACCAGATGTCTTGTAGAGAACCAACAATATTTTTCAAACCGATCAGTAATTCAATCTAGCGTTTGATAGAAATGTAACAATTTATAGAGTTGAGAGGCCACTCTCCTAGGACGCCCTGTTGTTCGCTAAAAATGAATTTTCGATCGCTAAAGGTTGAATGCTTGCTGCGTAAGACTAGTAGCATAATTAAACCGATTGAGTAATTAGATTCGCAAATGCTGCACGGTTTACTTTATATAAATTTATATAAAAAATATATTTCCTTCTTGATTCTGTTTTGCTTGCAGTGAGTCTCAATACTGTCATCATATGAGCCAGAGTATCCTATCAAACGGACACGTCTAGATGCGTGCACTCGCAAGAGCAACCCTTCCTAACCCATCTAGCCGCTGCTGGTCGAAGCGATATAGCATTGGTTTCAGTCTATAGCTATCACTTTCTATAGCTATCACTTTATGGATTGAAGGAGCAAGGTGACATCATATCAGATCGCCATCAAGTTTTGTGAATAGATTCCTGACATCTTTAGAGCCGAACAGACAAGCTCTCCAGCCAGTACTTACGGACTTAGTCTGTTAACTTCAGTGACCGTACAGTTCAATCCGAAGATATCTGAAAAAATTTTCCTTGAAATGCTGCAAAATCCATGACACAGTGGTTACCTGGGTTTTTAGGCAAGCTCTGAGACTACTAAATTTACTTGGATCAATGCAATACACTGTAAAGCATCCACCAAAACCTGTGAAGAGTACGTAAAAATCCGTACAAAGACGTGTATTCGCCGCAGGGGTATGACAGAGTTGTTCTGATGATTCACCTAATCGTAAATGCGCTTTTGGATTTGCAGTTATTAAGAACAGTAGAAGGTTGGACGATAGAAGGTTAGTGTTGTAGTCCGTTCTCTAAACGCTATGCTTCAGAAAACAAATTTGTGTGGATTCAGGGTTTATAAGAGTTTGATTTATCGTTTTGATCCTTGCAGGTGTTCATTTGGGCATGATACTTACACAAAAGAACCCATCGCCAAGTCTTTTTCTTAGAATGCTCTACGCCTCGATCGCCCTATCTTCATTTGGAAGGGTGGCGGTAAGACTGTGAACCGCTGTCCATGGTTGAGGCTGAATGCAGTTACGTACGCTGGCTGTTGAAATTTGTATTGATAAGGTGATCGGGCAATGTTGGAATCGATTTCACATTCTAATGAAGAGAATTACGAGAACGAGGTTTTGCCCCAGGTGACTCATCGCACTCGCTGGATTACTCCTCACCCGCAGGAGCAATCAGATCAACCGTATCGGCCACTTGTATCTCTACTGGTGCCTGCTTACAACGAGGCCCTGATTATTGCCGATAACCTGGCTGTCATCTGTCATTATATGGAGACACTGGAGTCCCAATATCGCTGGGAAGTCGTGATCGTCAATGATGGTAGCCGCGATGACACGGGCGATCGTGCAGAAGCCTTTGCTAAAACCTGTCCTAACGTCCGTGTTGTCCATCATGCAATCAATGCTGGTCTAGGACAGGCACTCAAGACTGGCTTTGAGGAGTGTCAGGGTGACTATATTATTACGCTGGATCTAGATCTGAGCTACTCACCCGACGATCATATTGAGCGTCTGCTAACCAAAATTCGCGAGACGGGTGCAAAGGTTGTCGTTGCTTCACCCTACATGAAAGGTGGCAAGGTCGCTAATGTACCATGGCTCCGGCGAGTACTCAGCGTGTGGGCTAATCGGATGCTTTCATCAGCAGCAAAGCGGAACTTAGCAACGCTGACTGGTATGGTGCGAGTGTATGATGCTGAGTTTGTGAAGAGCCTCAATTTTCGAGCAACAGGGATGGATTTTAATCCGGAGGTAATTCACAAAGCTTCGCTCTTGAAGGCACGAGTAGCGGAAATTCCTGCTTATCTTCGGTGGCACCCGCAGAAGGCGCAACCGAAAGCAAAGCGACGCAAATCAAGCATGAAGATTTTGCGTCATACGTGGGCGATCGTATTCTATGGCTTCTTGTTTCGCCCGGTGATGTTCTTTCTCATCCCGAGCCTACTGTTTTTCCTGCTGTCCTGCTATGCCAACGGCTGGGCTTTGATTCATTGCTTGAGAAGCTATCAACACCTGGCCCAAACAACTCAAATCCCTGATCCAAGTGATGCCGTTGCGATCGCGTTTCAGCAAGCTCCGCATACATTTTTCATTGGTGGTATTGCCTTAGTGCTTTCGATTCAACTTTTTAGCTTAGGAATTCTAGCAGTGCAGAGTAAGAGTTACTTTGAAGAGATTTTTTATCTGGGTAATTCGATTTATAAGTCAACCCGGAAGCAGGCACGTGACAAGCCTTGAGTCTGTGCTTTCTAACGACCACTCAACTGGCGGGCAGCCTCTCGGTTTGCAGCGGCAGTTGGCGTCAACAACTTTGTTCACCCAAACTATAAGGAATTAGAAAATGGTCAACACTTTGCCAAACCAAACGGCTGTTCAACCAACTGTACTGCAATTGCCATCTGATCAAGATGCAACTGGACGGACTCTAGGAGCAGAGGAGATTGCTCTAGTCACCGAGGCCATTCAGAGCGGCACCCTCACCAGCACTAAAGGCAAATTCGTGAAGGCGCTGGAGCAAAAGTTTGCAGAACTGCTGGGTGTAAAGTACGCTTACGCATGTTCTTCGGGGTCTGCCGCTGTACACGTAGCCGTTGCTGCAATTGACCCAGAACCAGGCGATGAGATCATTACAACCTCGGTTACTGATATGGGTGCATTGACGCCCATTCTCTACCAAGGCGCAATTCCTGTATTCGCAGATGTTGATCCAAAAACCTGGAACGTCACCGCCGAGACGATTGAGCGCTGCTTGACCGATCGCACTAAAGCCATCATCGTGACCCATTTGTTTGGTAATCCCTGCAATATGACCGATATCATGGCCTTAGCAAATGCTCGTGGCATCCCTGTGATCGAGGATACGGCACAAGCGTTTTTGGCACAGCATAACGACCAGTATGTTGGTTCGATTGGCACGATCGGTTGCTTTAGTCTGCAGCAAGGTAAACACATCACAACGGGTGAAGGTGGTATCGTCGCCACCAATGATGATGCGATCGCGCGTCGCATGTTCCTCTTTATCAACAAAGCATTTGGATACGGTGATCCAAACCCTGATCATTACTTCATCGCACTCAACTACCGGATGAATGAATTGACAGGGGCTGTTGCTACTGCCCAACTGTCCAAGCTAAATGGAGTAGTCGAAAGACGGCGTGCGGCTGCAGCGAAGTTAACTGAAAAACTGCAAGGGCTGCCAGGGATCGAAACGCCTGCTGTGGATTCACGTAACGTGCACGTCTACTGGAAATACTGCCTGCGCGTAGATAGCAATGTGGTTACAAACGGTGCAGTGGGCTTAGCAAAGAAACTGAAGGAAGACAAGGGCATCTTCTCTGCCCCTCGTTACATTCAAAAGCCTGCCTTCCAATGTGAAATCTTTGAGAAGCAGCGCACATTTGGCAATTCTCGTTTTCCCTTTACCTTGGCACGTCCAGAAGCGGTTGATTATACTCCAGCTAAATTTCCTGGCACGTTTGAAGGACTTGAGAAAGTTCTGGTACTGCCTTGGAATGAGGCCTATACAGATGAACACATTGACTATATCGCCGATGCAATCAAGCAGGCGTTAGCACAGCTTTCCTAGCCACAACGCTCTCAAGACAGCTAAGCGTGAGCCGTCAAATGTAGATTCAAACCTGTGTTGAATCGATCAATTGAAATCAGGGCAGGTTCATCCTGTCCTGATCCGACCCCATAGTCAAAATGATGAGATGAGCAAAGAAAATATGTCATATCCGAAAGTGAGATTTGGACTGGTTGGTGCTGGAGGAATTGCCCAAGCGTATGCTCAAGCTTTCGCCGTTTCTAATACAGCAGAGCTTGTTGCCGTTGCCGATGTGCGCCCTGAAGCTGCAAAAGCTATGGCAGAAGGTGCAAGGTGCCAACATTTCGATTCATTCCAGGCAATGGCCGATGGTGTTGAACTGGATGCAGTTGTGGTCTGCACACCACCATCTACACATCCTGAAATCTGTGTGTATTTTGTGGAGCGCCAAATTAACGTTCTCTGCGAAAAGCCTTTTAGCGTTAGCGTCAGTAGTGCCAGAAAGATGCATGAAGCCGCGCAGCAGGCAGGTGTCATTCTGACGATGGCATCCAAGTTTCGCTATGCCGAGGATGTTGTAAAGGCAAAGAGCATTGTTACTTCCGGGATCTTGGGAGACATTGTGCTCTTCGAGAACGCGTTTACTTCCCGTGTTGATATGTCCTCCCGCTGGAATGCCAATCCAGCAGTTAGCGGTGGTGGAGTGCTGATCGATAATGGAACCCACTCTGTGGATATCATGCGTTACTTCTTTGGCCCCGTTGCCGAAGTGCAAGTTGTAGAAGGTAAACGGATTCAGGGGCTTTCAGTCGAAGATACAGTCCGAATCTTTGCAAAGAGTGCCCTCGGTGTTGTCGGCAACATTGATTTGTCCTGGAGTATCAATAAAGAGTTGGACTATTACCTGCGAATCTACGGTTCTAACGGCACGATCTCAGTTGGTTGGAAAGAATCGAAGTATCGTCAAGCGTCTAGCCAGGACTGGACTGTGTTCGGCAAGGGTTACAACAAAGTGCAAGCATTTCAGAGCCAGATTGACAATTTCTCGAAAGCGATTCGCAAGGAAGAGCCGCTATTGATTACGCCCGAGGACGCAATTGCTTCTGTTGAAGTCATTGAAGCAGCATATGTTGCACTGAATCAGAGCCGTTGGACCGTAATTCACTCGGGATCCAATGGCGCGGTTGGAGCCGCAACTGCTGTTGCAGTGTAGTTTACAAGAGGAGACAGTTATGAGCGTTCGTATCCATCCTACGGCTCTGATCGAAGATGGAGTTGAAATCGGGCCAAATACATCCGTATGGGATAACGTTCACATTCGGCATTCAACTCAAATTGGTGAAGAGTGTATTATTGGTGAGAAGACGTATGTCGCTTACGGCGTTAAAATCGGCAATCGCGTCAAGATCAATGCTTTTGTTTATATCTGCAACGCTGTCACCATCGCCGATGGTGTAATGATCAGCGCTGGAACAATCTTTACCAACGATCGCTTTCCCAGAGCAACGACAGTAGACCTAAAGCAGTTAAGACCGTCTGATCCAGATGAGCATACGCTGCCAACGCTGGTGCGGGAAGGGGCTACTATTGGAGCAGGTTGTACAATTGGCAATGATCTAGAAATTGGACGTTTCGCTATGGTCGGCATGGGTGCTTTAGTCACCAAGTCTGTGCCTGATTTTCATTTGGCGATCGGACATCCAGCAAAATCAATTGGTTGTGTCTGTCGTTGTGGCCAATTGCTCATGCGATTTCCGGACGTAGCTGAATTTTCAGAGCAGATCGCGTGTTCCGCTTGCGGTCTGAAATATGCTGTGACTAATCAAGAAGTTGCTGAGTTGACACCTCCAGCCTAATAGCAGCCAGTATACGGTTTGAGACGATTCACCTAGCAGTGGTGGCCATAACCTGTAATCGACAAATTTTGCTGAATCGCAACGAAGAGACGATTATGGGTTAGTCACCGCTCATACGCTATAGCAAATTGCAATCATGCCAGCATCATCAGAACATTGGGCAATTATCGGCGGCGGTATCTTAGGGATGACGCTTGCCCATCGACTGGCTCAGCAGGGTAAACAGGTTACGTTGTTTGAAGGCGCGGATCACTTAGGCGGGTTGGCCAGTGCTTGGACTTTAGGCGATGTCGTCTGGGATCGGCATTACCATGTCACGCTGTTATCTGATCTACGCTTTCGCGCCCTGCTAGACGAGTTGGGTTTAGAGCAGGAAATGGAGTGGGTGGAGACAAAAACGGGGGTTTATGCGGATGGTAAACTCTATTCCGTCTCGAACGCCATTGAGTTTCTGCAATTTCCACCCCTCGGTTGGCTGGATAAAATTCGGCTTGGGCTCACAATCATCTATGGATCCAAAATTAGAAATTGGCAGCGATTAGAAAAAATTTCAGTTGTAGACTGGCTTAAGCGATGGTCTGGGAGTCGGACTTTTCAGAAATTTTGGTTGCCGTTACTGCGAGCAAAGCTCGGCGAAAATTATAAGAAAGCGTCTGCTTCCTTCATCTGGTCTACGATCGCCCGCCTCTACGCGGCTCGTCGCACCGGCTTGAAGAAGGAGCTATTTGGCTATCTTCCCGGTGGGTATGCCCGCATCTTAGAGCGATTTGCTGACGTGTTGCGGCAGGAGGGCGTGGACATTCGATTAGAGCACACGGCTCGTCATATCGAATCAACTCAGAGCGGTCGAGTGAATATTGAGTTCAGTAACGGTCACTGCGCAACGTTTGATCAGGCCGTGCTCACAACAGCAGCTCCTATTGCAGCTCAACTTGTTCCG
>JAJPKC010000487.1 GCA_021323955.1 Oscillatoriales cyanobacterium Centralia_MAG_596
CACTCGATTTCTGCGTGGGTTACAGAATCGCTTGCACGATCGCCACGGTTTCCTCAATCATGCGTTCTTCGCGAAACATTTTTTCTGCTCGTTGTTTACACGCCTGTCCCACCTGTTGACGGAGCGCTGCATCACTTCCCCAGTCCTTCAAAATTCCAACCAATTCTTGAATCGTGGACTGAAAATTGCCAAACATGGGGGAGGTCAGCAGTTTTCCCGTGTCGCCCAACCCTTCCGGCACTCCACTCACCGCCGATGCCGCCACAGGCAATCCTTTCGCCATTGCTTCCATCATCGCCAGCGGTAGCCCTTCCGACTCAGACGGCAGCAGAAAAATGTCGCTGGCATCCAGCCAATCGTTGATCTGATCCAGTTCGCCCAAAAACTTGACGCGATCGCTCACCCGCGCCTGCTTCACCGTCTGTTTAAACTGGTCTGCCAGCGTACCCGTGCCTGCCCACGCAAAGTAGAGTTTTTCCCAGGCAGGCGTTTGCTTGAGCTGTTTGATTGCGCCGATCTGATACTGATAGCCCTTGATAATGTCCATGCGGGCAGCGGTAAAGGAGAGAACCGCATCAGCCGGAATGCCCCACTGCTGACGGAGACGCGATCGCACGGCTAAATCTGGCGGCTGAAAATAGGTAGACGGTCGCCCACAGTAAATCACCTGTCCCTTATCCTCCGCCAGCCCAAAAAGCTTTCGCAGCAGCCGCAAATTATCTTGCGACACAGCGATCACGGCTTTTGCTGCGACATACTGCTGCGCCAGTTCCGCATAGGCAGCGGGAATTTCCTGTGGTTTAACCGGATGCACCAGATGTTCCACGACGATGAAGGGAATGCCGTGCTTGATGGCCGATCGCTTGGGGAAAAAGTTGGCGATCGGCCCGCCGTTACTCACAATCAGCAAATCGGGCTTGGCCTCAGCAATAATTTTCTCGGCGTCTGCTGCCGTTGCTGATTCCAGCCAGACGTGCTGCTGAATGCCCACCTGTCGCTGCTGTGCCTCAAACCACTTCGCCCGTTGCCGTGTTCGCTCCATGCCAGCGGAACCAAATAGCTCTACCAGGGCGTCAGGAATATCCTGCACATGCGTCATCTGGTAGCCTAGAGTGGCTAAGGCACACAAAAGCGCATGGTTATACGGCAAAAGCCCGCCGATCGCAGGCGACGCATACAGCAGAATATGTTTACTCACAGCAGGAGAGTTGTTGATGTTCGTTGTTAGAGTGCACGGTGTGATTGTCGAACTAACAAGTTAGGGATGAGGGATGAGGGATGAGGGCTAAAGGCTAAAGGCTAAAGGCTAAAGGCTAAAGGATGAAGGCTAAAAAGCTGACTGCTCAATCAACTCAAAACTTTTAACTCAACAACTTTTCTTATGTGCCTGAAGGGCTTTACAACCAATCACTAATCAACTATTTAGGAGTCGCCGTGTTTTTCAGTGTGGTCATTCCGACCTACAACCGCAAACCCATTTTAGAGAAATGCCTGAGAGCGTTGGAGCATCAGCAGTTTGATGCAGGCGCGATCGCGGGCTATGAGGTTGTCGTCGTCGATGACGGTTCCACCGATGGCACGGTGGACTGGCTACACGCAAACGCCAGCACCTTCCCTCACATTCGCCTGTTTCAGCAAGACCATCAAGGCCCTGCCGCGGCCCGTAACCTGGGAGTCGAGAAAGCTACTGGCGACACCATTATTTTTATTGATAGCGATCTTGTCGTAACCGATGGGTTTCTTCAGGCACATGCAGACGGCTTGCAACGAGGGCAGGAGTCAGAAGCTAGGAGTCAGAAGCCAGAAGTCAGGAGCCAGGAGAAACTCGAAACTCAAAACTCAAAACTCAAAACTTCCCCACTCCCCACTTCCCACTCCCCATCCCCTAATCCCGCCCCCATCTTCACCTACGGTCGCGTTATCAACACTGCCAACTTCGACGATCCCACTGCCGAGCCTTACAAAATTACCGATTTTTCAGCGGCGTATTTTGCCACCGGAAATGTGGCGATCGCGCGTGTCTGGCTGGAAAAAGCAGGGCTCTTTGACACGCGCTTTCAGCTCTACGGGTGGGAGGATCTGGAGCTAGGCGTTCGCTTGAAACAGCTCGGCTTGACGTTGATCAAGTGTCCCGATGCGGTTGGCTACCACTGGCACCCGCCCTTTGCCCTCAACCAGCTTCCCAACCTGATCCGTAAAGAGATCGAGCGCGGCAAGATGGGCGTGCTGTTCTATCAAAAACACCCGACCTGGAACGTGCGGATGATGATCCAGATGACCTGGATTCATCGGGTGTTGTGGGGCGTGCTGTCGATCGGCGGACGGCTCAACGAACGCACGATGGCTCCGTTTTTGCAATGGCTGATCGATCGCGGCAAACCCCAACTTGCCCTCGAAGTCGCGCGTATCTTTCTCAACTGGTATAACGTTCAGGGTGTCTACGAGGCGTATGCAGAGATGCGGCGATCGCCGAGAAACGCTCACAGCTAGTGTACTCATCGTGCTACCCTAGAGAAGTTGTCTAAAATCACACATCCAGGATTTCGGGTGTCTTCAGGTCGTTGTTAGGGATTCACGGTTAAACAGAAGGTTCTCATCTTAATAACCAACCGCGAAACGCTAATAGCTCCAAAGATGCTCCTGGATGGAGGATTAACCCGAATCAGGAGTTAAAACCAAATGCCAGTTGTTTCGTTGGCTCAATTGCTGGAGTCTGGGGTTCACTTTGGGCATCAAACCCGCCGCTGGAACCCCAAAATGGATCCGTATATCTATACCGCGCGGAATGGCGTCCATATCATTGACCTGGTGCAGACTGCCCGGTTGATGGATGAAGCCTACAACTATGTCCGTACCGCGTCCGAACAGGGTAAAAAGTTCCTCTTTATCGGCACCAAGCGCCAGGCGGCCGGGATCATTGCCCAGGAAGCGTCTCGCTGTGGCGCGTATTACGTCAACCAGCGCTGGCTGGGCGGTATGCTCACCAACTGGGTGACGATTAAAACCCGCGTCGATCGCTTGAAAGAGCTGGAACGCCGCGAAGAAACGGGTGGACTCGATCTTTTGCCCAAGAAAGAAGCGTCTGTGCTGCGGCGCGAACTGGAAAAGCTGCAAAAATATCTGGGTGGCATCAAAGGCATGCGGAAAGTTCCAGACATCGTGTTGATCGTGGATCAACGTCGGGAATACAACGCGGTTCAAGAATGCCAGAAGCTCAGTCTGCCGATCGTGGCGCTGCTCGACACAAATTGTGATCCAGACGTGGTGGATGTTCCCATTCCAGCCAACGACGATGCAATTCGTTCGATTAAGCTAATAGTGGGTCGGCTGGCAGACGCGATCTACGAGGGTCGCCACGGTCAGCTTGAATCGGACGACGAGTACGAAGACTATGAAGGCGGCGAGGAAGAGTTCGATTACGAGGATAACGACACCTCGTTCCTGCCCGAAGACGACGAAGAAACCGAAAGCTAATTTCAGTAGTGAGTGTTGAGCAACAAGTCTTGTATTCAAAACTCATCGCTCAACACTCAACATTCAAAACTCAACACGTTCAATGTGGGAAAGGCAATGGCGGAAATCACAGCAAAATTAGTCGGTGAACTGCGCCAGAAAACGGGCGCAGGCATGATGGACTGCAAAAAAGCGCTCACAGAAAATAGCGGCGATCTGGAAAAATCAGCCGAGTGGCTGCGCAAGAAGGGGATCGCGTCTGCTGAGAAGAAAGCGGGTAAGACTGCCGCTGAAGGCATTGTCGATAGCTACATTCACACCGGTAGCCGCGTTGGTGTACTGGTTGAAGTCAATTGCCAGACGGACTTTGTAGCGCGCAACGACGCCTTTAAGAAGCTTGTACAAGACATTGCCAAGCAGATTGTGGCATCGCAGCAAGTTGAGTACGTGAAGGTTGCGGACATTCCTGCCGCGATCGTGGAGCGCGAAAAGGCGATCGAGATGGGGCGTGATGACCTGTCAGGTAAGCCAGACGCCATTAAGGAAAAAATTGTGCAGGGGCGGATCGAAAAGCGCCTGAAAGAGCTGTGTCTGCTCGATCAGCCGTATATTCGTGACCAAAACATCACGGTCGATGAGCTGGTGAAGCAGAACATCGCTCAATTGGGCGAAAACATCCAGGTGCGTCGCTTTGTGCGGTTTGTGCTGGGTGAGGGCATCGAGAAAGAAGAATCCGATTTCGCTGCTGAAGTTGCGGCCCAAATGGGTACCACCGCACCGGAGCCAGCCGCACCCGCGCCGATCGCCGAAGCGCCTGCGGCTGAGGCTGCGCCTAAAGCCGAGATAAAAGAGAGCAAGGGTGGCAAGAAGGGCGGCAAAAAGTAGCTTGATTGCACATTCAATTAAGGCGAGAGGCAGCTCACTGGGCTGCCTCTGTCGTTAGAGCCGTCGCAGCAGTACCCGATTCAGGTAGATTAGAAAGAATAAATCACACGCACTAAACTCCGTTTGAAACCAGTGGTTGGCCCTCCGCGGGCTGCATCGCGGGATGAAATGGCTCCTTTGGGCGCTTAACTCCTGATTTCTCACCGAATTTGCTGCGTTTTCAGCCATTTAAATCTGTTTTACAAAGGCTTGGGATGATTACTGCGATAACTGTACTGATTGCGCTGGGATTTTTGGGCTGGGGGTTCTATCGTGCCCGACCGTTTGGCAAACTCGGTCTGATTGCCTGGTTCCAATCAGTGGTGTTGATTGCGCCCTGGCTACTCTTCTTTAGCCTGTCGGTGGTTGGGATCTATCTCAACATTGTGGGCGTGCTGTTTTTGTTTGTGCTGTCTACTGGGCTGTATATCTATCTGGGCAATCGGTTGCGATCGCTGGCCCAGGATGAAGCCATTGCGCGTCGTGCCACCGCCATTGCGGACGCTCAAGACGCGAGCAAGCTAGACATCAGCACCGATTCAGCGGGTTCAGACGCCACTCAGTCCACAGCCGAGAGCGCGGCCAGTACCCCCGACACAACGGTTCCTGACCTTGTGCCCATTCCAGCCGACGATTTGAAGGCGATCCAGAGTATTTTTGGGATTGACACCTTTTTTGTGACGGAAACCATCCCTTACCAGGAAGGCGTGATTCTGCGCGGCAATCTGCGCGGCGATGCGGAGGCGATCGTCGCCCAACTGTCTGAACGGCTACAGGAAAAGGTGGGAGTGAGCGAAACCAATCCGCAGCAACCCCGCTATCGGCTATTTTTGGTAGAAGGGCAGGATGGTAAACCCGTAGTGATTGTGCTGCCAACGACACGGGATCCGCAGCCAAGCACACCTGTCCAAAAAGTCGTCGCAGGGCTGCTGCTACTAGCGACGATCGCGGCCAGCCTGGAGAGCGGCGGCCTGATGCTCGGCTTTGACTTTTTCACCGCACCCAATCGCTTTGCTGAAGTGCTGCCACTCGCGGCAGGCATTTGGGGTGTTCTGGCCGCCCACGAGATTGGGCACTGGGTCGTGGCGCGTCGCCATAACGTTCGGCTCAGTCTACCCTTCTTCATCCCAACCTGGCAGATCGGGTCATTTGGTGCCGTTACCCGCTTTGAGTCGGTATTGCCCAACCGCAGCGTGCTGTTTGATATTGCCGTTGCGGGGCCTGCGGCAGGCGGTGTGGTTTCACTCGTGATGCTGGTAACGGGACTGCTGCTGTCCCATCAGG
Organism: Oscillatoriales cyanobacterium Centralia_MAG_596; assembly: GCA_021323955.1. Lineage (GTDB taxonomy): Bacteria > Cyanobacteriota > Cyanobacteriia > Leptolyngbyales > Leptolyngbyaceae > Stenomitos. Next base: position 5,662 of record JAJPKC010000487.1, read on the forward strand.
GCAGCTTGTTTCAACTGCCAACCGAGTTTTTCCAGGGATCCATTCTGGTAGGTACGTTGACGCGCGTCGTGCTACGAGAATCGCTCCAGCAGCCGATCGTCGATGTCCATCCGCTCGTGATCCTGGGCTGGCTGGGGCTGGTCATCACGGCGCTCAATTTGCTACCAGCCGGACAACTGGACGGTGGGCGCATTGTACAGGCAATCTACGGACGTAAGATTGCCGGACGCACAACGATCGGGTCGCTCATTGTCCTGGGTTTGGCGTCGATTGTGAACCCGTTGGCGCTGTACTGGGCGATCGTCGTGCTATTTCTGCAGCGTGAACTCGAACGTCCCAGCCAGAACGAACTCACTGAACCCGACGACACGAGAGCAGCACTTGGCTTACTCGCCCTGTTTCTGATGATCGCCACTCTGCTGCCGCTCACTCCCAGCCTTGCCGGACGGCTGGGCATTGGTAACTGACACCAGGCGGACGGAAAACAAGGTCTACTGATTCAGCGTTAAGTCCAGGCGTTTTTGAGCGTCGGTCAGGGCTTCGATCGCGCTACTTCGACCAAGCAATACGGCCTCGATCGCGCGTCCCAGGTTCTCCGAAATGCGATTGTAGCCGGGTAAAATGGGGCGTGATCGTCCGTAGGCTGCCTGTGTCAAAAACACATCCACCACCGGCAGCGTTGCCTTGTATGACCGATAGGCTTCACTCTCACGCGATCGCAGGTTGGTCGGTAAGTACCCCGTGCCGATCGCCCACTCCGTCTGAAACCGCTCACTCAACACGTATTCTGCAAACGTCTGTGCCGCTCGTTCGCGCTCTGGTGTCGTTTTCAACAAAAACAGATTTTCGCCGCCGATCGCCGTTGCCTGGGTCATCTGACCAGGAATCGGCAGCACCCCAAAATCAACCCCCGTAGCCTGTAGCGCTCCCAGCGTCCACGGCCCCGATAGCTGCATCGCCACCTTTCCCGCCACAAAGCTATCAAGCTCATACCCCCGCTCCGGGGCTGACAGGATCGTCGAACCATCCTCAACCAGGTCACGCCAAAATTGTAGCGCCGCGATCGCGCCCTCATTCACCAGTTGAATGGAGGGATGTGAGCGCTGGTTGCTCACCGCCAGACGCGGACGATTGGCCGGAACACCCGCCTCAATCTTCTGCGGCTCCCGCCCACTCCCACCTGCCCCTTCTGCCCCAAGCGCCCCAACGCGCCCCAGGTCACCGCCGCCGCTCCACAAAAACGGGAGCCACATAAACACCGTCCACTCTCCCTTCCCCAGGGGTAGCAGCAGTCCATGCTGGTCAATGCGACCATCGCGATCGCGATCGCGCGTCAGCTGACGGGCCACCGCGCGAAACTCGGCCCAGGTTTTCGGTAGTTCGGTAATGCCTGCGGCCTCAAATAAACTAGGGCGGTAAAAAATACCGACATTGTTCGTTCCAAAGGGGACAGACCACAGATGGCCTTCAAGCGTCATACTCTCAACGAGCGCTGGATCGAGCTGTGCCTTTAACGGTGATGCATTCAGCCAGTCGTCCACCGGACGCAGCGCATTCAGTTCCACCAGTTGTCCGGTTAGCAAGGGCGAATACCAGAGCAGATCGGGAGCCGCGTTGCCCACGATCGCCGCCAGAATTTTGGGTAGCTGCTGGTCACTCTGCCCGACATAGAGCGACTCGACCTGGATCGTCGGGTGCTCGCGATTAAACGTCTCCACTAACCGTTGCAAAACGGCTCGATTGGCAGGTGGGTTGACGCCTTGCCACAGCGTCAGGCGGATAACTCCGGGTGGTGTAATGGCTGTCGCCTGACATCCCGGCAGCCCGATCAGGCAAAGTCCTAACAGACACAGCGACAACCAGCGGCGAAACAGACCTGGCATGAGAAGACCTACCTGTTGATGACTCGGCAACAGCCCCATTTTATGGAACGCAGCGGGTGTGTATTCAAGACAAGCGTTTGCAAATGCCATATCGTCCTCAGTCCCCATCCCATCGCCGCTCGTTGAACACAGCAACGCCCAGAAAGCGCAAAGGCTCCATACTAGGGTTTTCCCGTTTTTCGTACCATCGCCTTACCCACCGTGACATTCAGTTGAGCACCAATGAGCATCATGAGCGAGCTGAGATACAGCCACAGAAGCAACACAATCACCGCGCCGATCGCGCCATAGGCCCGGTTATAGCTGCCAAAGTGGGAAACATAGAAGCGAAATAAGCCCGACAGAATTGCCCAGAAAACGGCCGCCAGGATGGCACCGGGCAGAATCGGCGTACCGGCTGGCCAACGACTCGGGCCATAGCGGTAGACAAAGGCAAACGCGATCGCAATAATGCCCAGCGCCACGGGCCAGGCCAGTAGTCGCCAGAGAGCCAGCAGCCCCGGCTGCAGCATACCGCTTTTGTGCGCGACCACTTGCACGAAAAAATCACTGATAAATATCAACAGCGACGCAAAAATCAGCAGTTGAATCGTACCAACGGTCAACCCCAGTGAAACGAGCTTTGCTTTCCAGAAGGGCCGCGTCCGGCTCGGTGGCACTTGATAGATCTGGTCGAGCGCATTCATCGCCGCGCTCAGGGCACTGGAAGCAGCCCACAGTGCCACAATAAAGCTCACGGAAAAGAGGCCCTGATTGCGCTGGTGCCCAATTTCCCCGACAAAGTTTTGAATAAGCGTCAAAGCGTCTTGCGGTGCTACTTGACTGACCTGAACGGCTAGCTCCTGAAACGTTTTCTGCGAGATACCCAATAGACCGATCGCCGTCAGCAGCGCCAGGATGCTGGGGAAAAGCGCCAGCATTGCATTGTACGCCATCTCTGCGGCCAGACCAGGTAACCGTTGTTCCCCGGCCTGAACCAGAATTTCGCGTAAGGTGGTCGGCGTAAGGTGGTGAAAAAAGCGAAAAAAGCGCAGCTTCAACATAGCGTTGAACTTTTCTGTAATTGCGGGTGCTGAAAAAAGCCAATCTCTAACGTCAGTTGAACTTTTCCCCTGATGCTGTCGTCTAAAACTACGTACGCAAAGTTTATCAGCCAATGACTGCATATCAGTTGCCTGTAGCGGCCTATCCCGAGCCGATCGCCCCCGTTGCCCCGATTGTTCTACCCCGACTCTATCCTCAGGCAATTGTGGCCCGAGGCGTTAGCATGACCTTTCGTTCTGGGACAGAACGCTACCAAGCATTAAAAAACATTGATCTGGATTTGCAAGGCGGTAATGTGCAGCTTCTTATGGGGCCATCTGGTTCAGGCAAAACGACCTTGCTATCAATTCTGGCTGGAATTATGACCCCCACAGGCGGCAGCGTGCGCTTGCTGGGGCAGGAAATTACCACGATGACACGATCGCAACTGGCGAAGTTTCGGCTCGACAACATTGGCTTTATCTTTCAGGGCTTCAACCTGTTTCCAGCCCTGACGGCCCTCGAAAATGTCGAAGTGGCGTTGAATGTCAAAGGGATTCGGAAACAGGCCGCAACCAAACAAGCCTATGCGCTGCTGGAGCAGGTCGGGCTGGCCGATAAAGCCAAACAGCTTCCCCGCGATCTATCGGGTGGGCAAAAACAGCGGGTGGCGATCGCGCGGGCACTCAGCGCTGACCCCCAGCTCATCATGGCAGACGAACCAACCGCCGCTCTTGATTCACAGAACGGTCATGCCGTCATTGAGCTGCTGTATCGTCTGGCCAAAGAACAGCACCGTACTGTGTTGATGGTGACCCATGACCCGCGCATCATGGACTTTGCTGATCAGGTCGTCCACCTTGAAGACGGCGTACTGAAGCCCTAACCATCGGTCGTTGATGGCAATTGCTGCTGCTGCTAGATAGACGCTGATTTGTGTAAAATGCTGTCAGCGATCGCCGGGAGTTCAGGCAATGTTAAGCCTTTGCATGATTGTGCGGGACGAAGCGGCCACGCTTAAGCGTTGCATTGAGAGTGCTCAGGGGGTAGCCGATGAGATCATCGTGGTGGACACGGGTTCCGTCGATCGCACCGTGGACATCGCAAAAGCTTTAGGCGCAGACGTCCACAGCTTTACCTGGGACGATGACTTTGCCGCCGCCCGTAACGAGTCGCTCCGGCATGCTAAAGGCGATTGGATTTTGGTGCTGGACGCGGATGAAATGCTGGTGCCCGCCGTTGTGCCCACTTTACGGGCCGCAGTTCAGCGTGACGACGCCATCGCCATTACGCTGTGGCGCGAAGAAACAGGTACAACTTACCCCTACTCGCTTCTCTCACGGTTGTTTCGGAATCGCCCTGACATTGTTTTCTCGCGACCTTACCACGAGTCGATCGATGACAGTGTGACCGCCATTCTGGCGCAAGCACCCCAGTGGCAGGTGGTAGAACTGCCAGGAATTGCCATCCGACACACGGGGTATCAGACGGCGGTAATTGCACAACGCCAGAAGCACGATCGCGCCCGTCGCACCATGGAACGTTACCTGAACGAGCATCCCGATGACAGCTACATTTGCAGTAAATTGGGCGCACTCTATGCCGATATGGGCGATCTGGCTCAGGGCATTGCCCTGCTACACCAAGGACTGCAAACGGCAACCGCCGCCCCCGTACGCTACGAACTGCACTACCATCTCGGCAGCATCTATAGTCAGCAGCAGGATTGGGCACAGGCCGATGCCCATTTTCAGCAAGCGGTTGAGCAACCCCTCTCCCAGCGACTCAAACTGGGCGCTTACAACAACTGGGGCAGTATGCTCAAAGACCGTGGCGAACTGGTACGAGCCAGGACGCTTTATCAGACGGTGCTCGCGATCGAGCCTGACTTGGCAGTGGGGCACTACAATCTGGGCCTGACCCTCAAAGCGATGGGGGATCTCGGTTTGGCGATCGCGCATTACGAGCGTGCCATCCAGCTCAACCCGACCTATGCCGAGGCCCATCAAAACCTGGGTGTAGCGTTGCTCAAGGCTGGCCGTGTGAGCGATAGCCTGGAGTCATTTCAGCGGGCGATCGTGCTCTATGAGCAGCAGGACTCACCAGAAGGAGCACGTTTGCGGGACAGTCTCCAGCAAATGGGGCTGCTCAATACAACTCGTCATTAAATAAAATCGAATAGTTTGCTTGTACAGGCGTTCGCTTTAGCGTGTGCTTTGCACTCAGCATTCAGTAGTGAACTCTGACTGGGTGATAGGGCATTTGCCCACAGGCTTCGCCCCTACCAATTTCCACTCCTTATCACTTAACGTCAGCCAATCAAGTCTGTAAACCAGTAAATAAAGTCCGTAAAAATAGTGAATGGGTCACCAGGGTCTAGTGCAAATGCCCACTGACTGCTGCCACCTTATTCTTTGGGAAAACCGATTAGAGCCGTTGCCCCAAACGCTCATGAGGCCGCAATCACTGGCGCGATCGCTTTGCCGCTATCGGTATCGGTGCCTTCGTTGAGTCGTTCGCGCTGCTGCTGCTCAGTATGGTCAAAAACGGGGTTCACCTCTTCCTGGATGCAGAGGCGATCGCAGGGGATCGTGTCGGACAAAATTGCACTTGCCATCATGCCGCAATGAATTTCCAGATGGGCTTCTGGCAAAGCCTCAAATACCAATCGCTGTCCTGGGAACACAACCCGTTCAAAGTACCAGTTGGGGATATTGGCGATGCGAGCGATTTGAATGCGGCTCGTGGCATTAACGTAGCAGCACAGAATCGGATTTACGCTTTCTGGGGGCAACGCATCAAAGATTTGAGCCATAAGAAGACCCTATGCCGAAATTAAAGGGATATATCGACCCTAACACTCTGCGATCCCGTTGGTTGTAAACCCGATTACCAACCATCCATCTAGCCCAAAATTCCCCCCTAAGATAGAGCAACTGCAACAGTATGCGCTCAATGTCCTGCCTGGAACCAATGTCAGCGGTTAGAGTGTGAACCCCACCCGTCAGATTTCAGCATTTAAAGTGGGCTAAACCAGCGCTTTTCTCAGATTTCACCCCTTTGATGAGAAATTGGCGATGCGGCAACTGAAAGTCAGTGGTATCGTAAAGTTATATGAAAATTGCTTTCAGAATTGTCTCAATACGATGCCATGCCATCGGGATCGTGGACTGGATCGTTCACGTCGAGCCGCCTTATGCTGGTCGCACGTCGGGCAATCCGGGTGGGCACCGCATGGGTGCGTTCGTCTGATAGCGTGAACGCTGTGCCTGCGATTAGTGTGTTTCAAATAGTACGCTGCAATGGATAACCGAATTCTCTACGTTCGTCTTCCCTGTAATCCGATTTTCCCGATCGGGGTTGTGTATCTGGCAGACCATGTACACAAACAATTCCCTGCGGTTGAGCAGCGCATTTTTGATCTGGGGACTGTGCCACCGCTGGACTATGCTTCGGCTCTAGATGCCTGCATTGATGAATTTCGGCCTTCCCTGCTGGTGTTTTCCTGGCGCGATATCCAGATCTATGCCCCCGTGGGCGGACGGGGCGGCAACCCACTCCAACACACATTTGAGTTCTATTACGCGCGTAATCCGCTGGTGAAGCTGCGGGGGGCGATCGGTCTACTGCGTGTAGCTCAGGGCTATTACGGCGAACTCTGGCGCAATCTGGGGCTGATCAAACGCGGCATGAAACGCGCCCAGAAGTACAACCCAACGGTGCGATCGGTGGTCGGTGGGGGTGCGGTCAGCGTGTTCTATGAGCAGTTAGGGCGGAGTTTACCGAAGGGTACGATTATTTCGGTGGGCGAAGGCGAAGCGCTGCTAGAGAAAATTTTGCAGGGCAAAGATTTCCTGGATGAGCGCTGCTATGTGGTCGGTGAAACCCGGGCGCGCGATCGCCTGATCCATGAAACGCCAACGCCGATCGACAAAACGGCTTGCGACTATAGCTATATTGAGACGATCTGGCCGACCTTTGACTATTACCTCCAGGCGCAGGATTTTTACGTCGGTGTCCAGACCAAGCGAGGCTGTCCGCACAACTGCTGCTACTGCATCTACACTGTGATTGAAGGCAAACAGGTGCGGATCAATCCGGCGGCTGAAGTGGTTGCTGAGATGCGTCAACTCTACGATCGCGGTGTGCGAAACTTCTGGTTTACGGATGCCCAACTGATTCCGGCGCGCAAATACATGGCGGATGTCATCGAGCTACTGCAGAAAGTACTCGATGCTGGCATGCAAGACATCCACTGGGCCGCCTACATTCGGGCCGATAACTTAACGCCTGAATTGTGCGACCTGATGGTAAAAACAGGCATGAATTACTTTGAGATCGGCATCACGAGCGGTTCACAAGAACTGGTGCGCAAGATGCGGATGGGGTATAACCTGCGGACAGTGCTGGAGAACTGCCGTGACCTGAAAGCAGCCGGATTTAACGACCTGGTATCGGTCAATTACTCCTTCAATGTTATTGACGAACGCCCTGAAACGATTCGGCAGACGATCGCGTACCATCGTGAACTGGAGCGTATTTTTGGTGCTGATAAAGTAGAACCAGCGATCTTTTTCATCGGGTTGCAGCCCCATACTCACCTGGAAACCTATGCGTTTGAGCAGAACATACTCAAGCCGGGGTACGACCCCATGAATATCACGCCCTGGACGGTCAGAAAGCTACTCTGGAATCCGGAGCCATTGGGTTCCCTATTCGGTGAAGTGTGCCTCCAGGCGTGGCGACAGAATCCCAACGACTTTGGTCGTGAAGTAATGGCGATTCTGGAGCAGCGGTTGGGACGGGCAGATTTAGAGTCGGCACTGACGGCTCCAGTCCTTCCCACCGCATCAAAACCGCTCGCGCTATCGGCCTCTTAGCAGGCAATGGCCGTGTCTTACCAGTCCGTTGGCGCAGTGATCGAATCTATCGCTCGCCGTTTGCAAAAGCGTGGGGTTTCTCGCGCGATCGTCCGCAGTCCGCTGATGTTATTCTTAACCGTCGCTTTGAGAGCATGCTAGAAGGTTCCATTCTCCAAGAGTTAGGTAGCAGCCACCAATCGGGTCATCCGGGTAAACGACCGCTCAACTTTGGCGTGTATTACAAAAACACGCTGGTATCTCTGTGCCACGCCCTGGAAGATTGCATCCTGATTAGCAAGAGCAAGCCGCTCGTCATTACGGCGTTTCAGCGCGGCAAGTGGTATCTGCAAGAGGCCGATCGCTACGCTGAACTGGCCGAGCGATCGCAGCACGTCGTCATTATGGCGGCTCCTGACGGCGGGTTTGCCGAGCATCCTACCAGCCAGAGAGCCAATGTCGAACTGGTTGCACTTGACCCAGCCGATCCAGTTGCCCAGGAGTGGCATTTGATGATCTTTGGGCCAACCTTCTCGGCAATGGTGCTCTGTCAGGAGCTATCGGCGTCAGACTACGGGCCAGGGGGGCAGCCAGCACAGGATCTGGAGCGCAAGTTCTACGGGTTCTGGACGTTTGAGGCCAATCTGGTGCTGGAAACGATGGAACTGGCAATCACCCATGTTGAGCGCTATAACCCAACATTAGCGGCAGCCCTGACGGCCCAGCTACAGTCCATTGCGGCGGAACAGACTGCCGAACGTGACGATCTAGGCGCAATCGTGTCCCGCGTGGTGGACTACCTGCAAGATGGTCAGAACAGTCTGGACGAACAGGTGCAAAACCGCAGCGCCCTGCGATTGCACCACGATCACCTGGATAACAACCTGATCTCCAATGAAGTGCAGGCGTTTCTTCGCATGGCACAACTGACCGACCAAGCCGACCTCGCCAACCCCACCGCAGCGGCTGAAGTGGCCGCACTGGCGGAAGCACTCGGCCAACTGCTTGATCTTCCTGTCTGGCAACTGCATCGGCTCAAGCTGGCCGGATTGCTCCATCGTCTCGCGCCGCTACAACGGTCAGAAACCGTCCTGAGTCCCGGCAGCGGGTTCCGCTATGCGGACGACAGTAGTAGCAATTCAGCGCCCAGTTGTCCGCTGGTACCGGGTGCTCAAGTCTTGCGAACCATGCCCCGCCTGCGAGCGATCGCGACTATCATCACCCACCTCACCGAATGCTGGAATGGCACGGGACAACCGGCGGGACTGGCGGGAGACGAAATCCCGTTAGAGTCACGCATTTTGGGACTGGTGGCCGCTTTCCAGCAGTACCTCGTGAGCGAACGCCGTGCTGTTGCCAGTACGCATACACCAGCCAGCTTCGGTGACAGTTTGACCAAAGCCCTCAGCGAATGTCAGCGCGAGCAGGGCGATCGCTGGGATCCTAAACTGGTCGATGCACTGGCGCTATTGGTCAACGGCTTCCAGCAAGGGCTGAGTTTGCCTGTGAATACGCCCAAAATCTCAGCCGGACTTTGGCTGATTGATTCTCACTATGCTGATGAGTTGTTTGATGCCATGAGTACAGCAGAAGCCAGGAGTTAGGAGTCAGAAGGGCTAAAGGCTAAAGGCTGAAGGCTAAAGGCTGAAGGCTAAAGGCTGAAGGCTAAAGGCTAACAGTTGGTCACTGGTTTCACTTAACACTCGACACTCCTAACGGCTCTCCCCCGCCCGGTTTCCCGTTCCTCCTCCCCGATTCCTCTCTTCCCGTTCACTCAATACTCAACACCTCCCCTCCCGCAATGGACATCAACGCAATTCATTCTGGCAACGTTAAACAGCTTCCTGGTGCCGATTTGGAAGACGAAGATCTATCTGGGCAAAATCTGCAGGGTTTGAATTTAGCGGGTGCGCGATTAATTGGCGCAAATCTCAGTCGGGCCAAACTGATGGGGGCATCCCTGGAGGGCGCAAATCTGGTTGGGTGCCAGTTAACAGGAGCCGATTTACGCGCCAATTTAGTCGGGGCGAACCTGATGCAGGCTGACTTGACGGAAGCGGATCTGCGGGGGGCAAATTTGCGCGGGGCGAACCTGATGCGGTCGAGGTTGAGCCGTGCGACTTTTGCGGGGGCTTTTCTGAGTGGTGCCAACCTGATGGGTGTGAATCTCCAGGGGGTTGATTTGCGTGGTGCGGATCTCCGGGGCGCGAACCTCAGCGGGGCCAATCTCAACGGGGCCAATCTCAATGGGGCCGATTTGCAGGGCGCTTTGTTGACGGAAGCAAACCTTGAGGAAGCCGACCTTCAGGGAGCCAATCTTGCGGGGGCTAATCTTGCGGGGGCCAATCTGCTGTGCGCTGAGTTAGAAAATACAAATCTTGATGGGGTCAATCTGACGGGAGCCTGCCTGGTAGGCACCGTTCTCGACCAAACCGCGAAGCACCAAGCGTTTCAAACGGCTTTACAGTAACGCCATTGATCGTTTTTTTTCGCAGTTGGTTGCAGCCAGTGCGTGCGATGGCTGGCGACCGGTTTTTCGATCGCCCCAATCGAATAATCGTTCCTGTAGAATGACCTGAAGGTTGCGATCGCACTTCAGCGCTAAACGGATGAACTTAAGTCAACTAAACAGCGCTTTTACGCTCTTCCTGAGTCTGCTGGTGGAGGCTATTCCCTTTCTGCTGTTGGGGGTGCTGTTCTCGGGCTTACTGCTCTTTTTTGTGGATGAGCGGACATTAATTCGGTGGTTGCCCAAAAATCCGTTTCTGGGTGCACTGGTGGGTAGCTGTGTAGGGTTTCTCTTTCCCGTCTGTGAGTGTGGCAATGTGCCGGTAGCCCGACGGTTACTGATGCAGGGGGCACCCTCCCCCGTTGCGATCGGCTTTTTGCTCGCCGCACCCACCATCAACCCGATCGTGTTTTGGGCCACCTGGACAGCCTTTCGTGACCAGCCCGAGATTGTGTTTATGCGGGTAGGGTTCTCGCTGGTCATTGCCACCATTATTGGTTGGGTCTTTAGCGTTCAGGCTGATCTGCGCCCGCTGTTGCAACCGGCGGTAGCGCGATCGATTCCGATCGACCTGGTGATGAGTAGGAGGAGCGGCGATCGACGAGCGGAAAAGGCACCGTCGCCACTCTTGCAGCCAGGAACTTACTTTTTAGGAGAATCATCGAAGTCCTTGCAAATTGATGCGGCTGAACTGCAGGCACGGATGATGGGTGCAAACACCGCCGGAAAGCCGATGTCGCATAAGCTCATGCTGCTGTTAGAGAACACGGTGCAAGAACTGCGCGAATTGGGCGGTGTGCTGGTTTTAGGCAGCGCGATCGCGGCGATCGTCCAGGTCTTCATTCCGCGCGACATTATTCTCAACCTGGGTCAAAGCCCCGTCACCTCCATTCTGGCCATGATGCTGCTGGCAGGTATCGTGTCGATCTGCTCTACCGTCGATTCGTTCTTTGCGCTGTCGTTTGCCTCAACGTTTACCACAGGGTCATTGCTGTCGTTTCTCGTCTTTGGCCCCATGATCGACCTCAAAGGCATTGGCCTTTTACTGTCGATTTTCAAAACACGGGCTGTCGTGTATTTGTTTGCACTCGCGGCATTGCTGACGTTCCTACTGACGCTGGTAGTGAATTTGTATGTGAGTTGAAGCAGAGTCAGGAGTCAGACGCCCGCAATCAACCCGCTAAATCACTCCAAACTCAAACCGCGTCTCTCTGTCGCCCTCGCCCGTTGTCCCTCATCGCCTATTCTGCCCCATGTCTCCCCGTGCCCCTCGCTCTCCCTCGCTCTTTCTCCCCTGGTTAGATGTCCTGGCGATCGCGGCCTGGGGGGTGCTTTTGATCAAGTACTGGCTGACGGGAAAGCTCTTCCTGCTGATCCATCCCAACTACATGACGTTGACCGTCGCCGTGGGGGTGATCCTGCTACTGGTCAGCGGCACGCGAGCCGTAATGCTGCGGCAGCAAATGCGGCGACCGATACGGGGAAATCTGACCGCCCAGCACTTGAGCTTATTCCCACCGGGATGGAGTACGGCACTGCTGCTGCTCACGGCTGTACTGGGGTTGCTGATTTCGCCCCAGGCGTTTGCGAGCCAGACGGCGATCGATCGCGGCGTGAATGACACCGTGACGCTGACGCGGGTGAAGCCCCAGGCATTTCGAGCTGAAACGAAGAGCCAGGACAAGACGCTGGTGGACTGGGTGCGGACGCTGGCCGTTTACCCCGAACCCGATGCGTATACCGGGCAGAAGGCAAAAGTACAGGGATTTGTGGTCTATCCCAAAGACATGCCGCAGGACTATCTTTTGCTGTCGCGGTTTGTGATTACGTGCTGTGCAGCCGATGCCTATCCGGTTAGTCTGCCTGTGAAGCTCGCTCAGAGCCGTGACGCCTACAAGCCAGATGCGTGGCTTGAAGTTGAGGGTCAGATGATGACTGCCGATCTCGCCGGAAAGCGGCAGTTGGCGATCGCGGCCAGGTCGCTGACACCCATTCCTGAGCCCAAAAATCCCTACGACTATTGAGCGCCAATGACGCCTGACCTCAGCCCCGAAATTCTGGCCTACTACACAGCGCATGATGAAGCGAATCGGCTAACCAATAGCTGGGGGCAGTTAGAATTTGTCCGCACACAGGAAATTGTAGAGCGCTACCTGCCGTCGTCTGCGGTCATCTACGACGTGGGCGGCGGTTCAGGACCCTATTCTTGCTGGCTGGCGCAAAAAGGTTATGAGGTTCATCTCATCGAACCTGTGCCCTTGCTGTTAGCGCAGGCGAGACAGAATTCTGCTCGTCAACCCGCCACACCGATCGCAAGCTTGACATCCGGCGATGCGAGAGCCTTACCCAGAGAAAATGCATCGGCAGACGTGGTACTGCTCTTTGGTCCGCTCTATCACCTGCTGGAACGCAAACAGCGTATTCAAGCACTGCAAGAAGCGCAGCGAGTGCTGCGGATCGGCGGGGTTGTCTTCGCGGCGGGGATTTCTCGGTTTGCATCGGCACTAGACGGCATGGTACAGGGATTTGCAGCCGATCCAGCCTTTCGCGCGATCGTGGCAACCGATTTAGCGGCGGGCACCCATGTCAACCAAACGGATAATCTGTCCTACTTCACCACGGCCTATCTGCACCGTCCCGAAGAGCTGAAAGCTGAAATCGAGGCGGTGGGCTTGCAGCATCAAGCCACCCTGCCGATCGAAGGGCCCGCCTGGTTGCTGCAAAACCTTCCAGAGCAATGGGAGGATCCATCCCGACGTGAAATGCTACTGCAAACCGTGCGCTGGCTAGAATCAGAGCCGTCACTTATTGGAGCCAGTGCGCACCTGATGGTCATTGGCTTAAAGCAGTAACCCCATGCCGTAGAGGTGGGTTGGATCGCAATGCAAAGCGTATAGCGGGACTTCAATCAGTCCGCCGTTGTTTGTCGGCGCGGCGATTGAGTATCGGGTATCGGATGTGGGGAATGCAATGAAACCGGCGGTCAGTCACAGACGTGTGCCATTCATTGAATGATTGCACCAGCTTCGGCGCTGGCAAGATCGAGAAATCTGTTGCCGCCTGTAATGCTCTATACCGCTCCGGCTCTAACTTATGGTTTAGTAATACGAGTCAAGGAAACGAATTTCCTCGGCTTAACGAGTTTGGGCATGGAAACGAATGACAGACCATTTCGATCGACGTAAGTTCCTGATTTATGGCTCGGCAGCATTAGGCTCCAGCCTATTTCTCAAAGCCTGTGCCTCTCCCCCGGCACCCGAAAGCTCGCCCGCTGCAAGTTCACCATCGGCAGCACCCGCAGCAGGCAAGATCAAGGTTGCCAGTGTCTATACCGTACCAATCGAGCAGCAGTGGGTCAGCCGCATTCACAAGGCGCTATCGGCAGCCAAAGAGAGAGGCGATATTGAATACGTGTATTCCGAAAACACGACCAACACGGACTACGAACGGGTGCTGCGGCAGTACGCTGAAGGCGGCAATCAATTGATCGTCGGTGAAGCATTTGCGGTTGAAAAAGCCTGTCGGGCAGTAGCAAAAGACTATCCCAAAGTCTCGTTTCTGATGGGATCAAGCGGTAAGCCCGACGGCGCAAACTTCTCTGTGTTTGACAACTATATCCACGAGCCGTCCTATCTGACCGGCATGATCGCGGGTGGGTTGACCAAATCCAAAGTGATCGGGATGGTGGGCGGCTATCCCATCCCCGAAGTCAATCGGCTGATGCACGCATTTATGGCCGGTGCCAAAGAGACCCAGCCAGATGTGAAATTTTTGGTGACCTTTATTGGTAGCTGGTTTGATCCGCCGAAAGCCAAGGAAGCCGCATTCGCCCAGATTGGAAAAGGGGCTGATGTGATGTACGCCGAGCGGTTTGGCGTTTCTGACGCGGCCAAAGAAAAGAAAGTGCTGGCGATCGGTAACGTGATCGACACCCAAAAAGATTACCCCAACACAGTCGTAGCCAGCGCCCTGTGGCACATGGAACCGACGATCGATCGCGCGATTAAAGCGGTCAAAGACGGCACCTTCAAAGCCGAGGATTACGGCCAATATAGCTACATGAAGTACGGTGGCAGCAGCCTTTCTCCCTTCGGCACGTTTGACAGCAAAATCCCTGCGGATTTGAAGCAAAAAGTGGCGGCAAAACAGGAAGACATTAAATCAGGAAAGTTTGCTGTTCAAATCGACGACGCCGAGCCAAAAGCAACCGCGTAAGGTAGAAAGGATGAAGGATGAAGGATAAGGGATAAAGACTTTCGCCTTCATCCTTGAGTCTGAGTGAATAACTCACATGCTGCCGTATGAGAAAAGCCAATGAACCTAATTCTCCCAATCGAAACGGCTTGGTTAGGTACGGCTTGGTTAGGTTCAGCCATCCGCTTTTCGCTAGACTCAGATCGCGGCTGACTGACCACACCGACAGACCCGCATTGACAATGTGCTTGAGAGGTAAACGATGTCTGACCACTGCTGTCAAAAGAAATCGGATGCACTGGAGAAGCTATCGAAGCGGCAAAGCAAGGTTCTCTGGTTTGTACTCAGCATCAACGCGGTCATGTTTGGCATTGAGCTGATTTCAGGGATATGGGCAAACTCATTGGCGTTGACCGGTGACTCATTGGACATGCTGGGCGACACGATCGCCTACGGCAGCAGTTTGTACGTTATCAACAGGGGCAGTCAGGCTCAAGCGCGATCGGCCATGCTCAAAGGTGGCATCATGTTTTTTTCGGCTGTAGCTGTATTTGCCAGAGCGGTCTATCAACTCAACTTGAGTACACCGCCAGAGCTGAAGGTGATGAGTGGTATTGGAGTTTTAGCTCTCTGCGCTAATCTGGTCTGTCTTTATCTCCTCACACACCATCGCAATGACAACATCAACATGTCTTCGGTGTGGCTCTGCTCACGCAACGACATCATTGCAAACACCTCAGTACTAATTGCGGCAGGGCTGGTGTATCTAACGCACTCACCGCTAGCCGATATCGCAGTTGGCATTTTCCTGGCCGTTGTTTTTGCGAAATCAGCAGGCTCAGTTCTTTCTCAATCTTGGCAGCAGTTGCGGCAGGCATAAACAGATGCTGAATGTCGATTCTGCTTCATCCCTTCTTCGGTTTGGGAGTTTTTATGACAGAATCAGCTCATCGCCAACAAAGCTGGCCATTTGAACCAGTCGAACAAGGCTTTGATCGAGCCAATGGCTTCATTTGGCAGTCAGTTCTCGGTTCATGCCCTACATTACGTCTTCATCGCCTCTAACATTGCACCCAGACTCAGAAGTTGTTCTTCAATTAACTAACATCAGCAAACAATTCGGGAGTCTGCTGGCAAACGATGGTGTCAGTCTGAACTTACACCGGGGTGAGGTGCTGGCGCTGCTGGGTGAAAATGGCGCGGGTAAGACCACGCTGATGAATATCTTGTTTGGTCACTATGGTGCCGACCAGGGCACGATCGCTGTTTTTAGCAAACCGCTTAAACCCAGTTCACCCAGAGCGGCGATCGCGGCAGGTTTGGGCATGGTGCACCAGCACTTCACGCTGGCAGACAACCTTTCTGTACTGGAGAACATCACATTGGGGACAGAACCGCTGTGGCAGTTCTGGCGAGATACGCGATCGGCACGGCAGCGGTTAGCCCATCTTTCTGAAACCTTTGGGCTGTTAGTGAACCCTGATGCCAGAATCAGCGACTTGTCTGTTGGCGAACGCCAGCGGGTCGAGATTCTGAAAGCGCTCTATCGGGACGTTAAAATCCTGATCTTGGATGAACCGACCGCTGTACTGACACCGCCCGAAACCGAATCGCTGTTTGCCACGTTGCGCAAGCTCACTGGGGCAGGGCTATCAATCGTCTTTTTTTCTCACAAGCTCCAGGAAGTGATGGCGGTGAGCGATCGCGTAGTCGTCCTGCGGGCAGGCAAAGTGGTTGCTGACGTGCCGACGGCTGACACCACCCCCACCCAGTTAGCAGAACACATGGTTGGCCGATCGCTGCCACAGACCATTCGCCAACCCTTACCCCCCGGCGCACCAGTGCTGGTGCTGGATCAAGTGACGGTTCAGACGGGGGACGATCGTACGCTGCTTGAGTCCATCAATCTCACCGTGCATCAGCAAGAAATTGTCGGCATTGCGGGCGTCTCTGGAAATGGACAGGCAGCGCTGTTTGATCTCCTCAGCGGCCTGCTGGCACCAACCCACGGCACTGTACAGCTTTATGGACAGCCCCTCCGCCAGTTTTCACCAGCCACGATGGTCAAAGCCAGGGTTGCCCGGATTCCCGAAGATCGGCACGCTACAGGACTGGTGGCTGATATGAATATCTGGGAAAACCTGATTTTAGAAACGCACCAGGACGCCGAATTTTCCCACGCCGGATTTCTCAAGCCCCGTACGGCCAAACGCTATGCCGCCAGCCTGATTGCCGAATTTGACGTCCGCTGTCCCTCTCCCAACGCGATCGTGCGCCTGCTGTCTGGGGGCAACATGCAGAAGCTGATCCTGGGGCGCGAACTCTCTCGTCGTCCGCGACTGATTTTAGCCAGCCAGCCGACTCGTGGCCTCGACCTGGGAGCCGTTACCTACGTTCATCAACGTCTGCTGGATGCACGTGCCACTGGTGCAAGTATCCTGTTGATTTCCGAAGATCTGGAAGAACTGCTCACCCTGTCCGATCGCATCTGTGTGCTCTACAAGGGCCGACTGTCGCCCGCGATCGCCGCTGAAGACGTGGTCGTTAGCGAAATTGGATTGATGATGGCAGGCAAAACGGCGATCGCAGATCAGGTCAACCAGACGTAACACCGATCCAGCGTTGGCATACTGGAGGAATGCGCCGGGAGGGGGTATGGGGTCATGCTGCTGTGCTCGAATCGAACCGTCCTGCACTAGAGCCAGTTGCCCACCAGCACGTAGGGTGCCCAGTATAACGGCTGGCTGTAGCTGCTGGCAGTGGTTTTGAGCATGGTGATCTGGGCGCGGCGCAGGGCTTCTGCCTTGCTCACGTTGGCATGGACGAGTTCGCGGTAAAAGGCGCTCATAAACAGCGCTGTAAAGCGATCGTCTACGTACCAGAGCGATGCCAGTGTACTCCGTGCACCGGCCCGAACCGCCAGACCCGCCAACCCTAACGTGGCTCGATTATCTCCAGCCGCCGTTTCGCACGCACTCAGTACCAGCAGTTCAAGGGCATCCGGGCGAGTCTGGCCCCGACTGCGCAACAGTTGGTCAAACTGGCTAACGTTAATTGGCCCATCCGCCGCCAGAATGAAGGTATCTTTTGCCTGGGAGCTAAATTGCCCGTGGGTAGCCAGATGCACCACGCTAAAGGGGGAGGCATTCATTTGCTGCTGGAGAGCACTCCGGGTGAAATTCTGATCCAGCAGTTTGGTCGTTGTGACGCCAGCTTGCTCGATCAAGTCTAGCTCTGCCTTCACTTCGGGGAGTGGATCGAATGCGTAACCCGGTGGCGGTTGCGTGAGTCCCGCCGCTAATGCCGTCAGCTTAACCGACGCAAGTGGTTGTGGGGCAAAGAGCTGTAGGCCCGGGCTGAGGGCGATCGCATAGTTTTCCACCAAATACTGCTGGCCATCGTACAGAGCCGCCATGGGGATATTTCGCAACGCTCCATCCAGCACAAATACCAGCGTGTTGACGCCGCTCTGCTTCAGCGCGATCGCGACCGGCTGCAGCAACCAGTTATAGACCTGCTGCGAGAGCGCCTGTGTTTTGCGGGGAGAGTCAGGCTCTTTCAGCTTCTGCTGTAGTTGGGTAAGCACCGGCTCGATGGTTTGGCGCGGTAAGGACACCGTATGGTGCAGCAGGGGTTGATGCGGCAGCTTGAGGATGACCTCCAGGCGGCTGTCCAGGATGATAGGGTACACGATCGCCGTGGTTGGATTTTCCTGGTCAACCACTTTATCGAGCAGGACGGATTGGGCGTTCAGGCAGGCTTCGCGAAAGAAGTTGTCGAGTTCGGCAAGCTGGAGCGACTCAATCAGGCGACGCGCCTTGTCGAGGTTTGGCGCTGTCGCCGTCTCTGGCGATTGCAAGAGCAGCTCAACGGTTTGGCGATAAACGGGTTCGACGCTGTCGCGAAAGTTAAACTGTACCTCACGATCGACCGCCACCAGATCGCCTCGCAACGACTGTAGGGAACTGACCGCCGCTTCATAGGCCGCGATCGCTCTGGTCACATCGCCCTGCTGCTTGAGCAACCGCCCCAATTGCCACTGCCAGCGGTAGGCAATATCCGTTGCATTCAGTTCCTGGGCAATCAGCAACGCTTTTTCGGTCAGATCACGCGACTCTGCCCACTGATGGGTTTGTTCATACAGTCCGCCTAAATTGCCCAGAGCATAGGACTCCGCCTGACGATCGCCCAGATGTTGGGCCTGCTCCACGGCGGCTGCCAGCAGTTGTGCAATGGACAGCACGGGAGGGGCTTCGGACTGCTGACGCTGCACCGTTAACAGGCCCTGGGCGAGATGAATGCGAGCGTAAATCACCGCACGACTGGCTAGCAGCGTGTCCAGTTGGGATTGGATCTGACGGCTTAGCGGCAAAACCGTCGCGGTCTGTCCACGATCGATGAGTAAGCTCAGCCGATTGATCTGGGCCTGAATCTGGAGCATGGCGTCCGGTGATCGTGCGGCAGCCTGCTGATAAAAGGCGAGGGCGGCCTCGGGCTGCTGCTGGGCGTGAGCAAGGTTACCCAGACTGAGCAGGGTGGCACTTTCTTCAGCGGCGAACGCTGACCGTTGGGTGATGGCCAGACTTTGCTGCAGCGCCTGCCGGGACTCGTCTGGTTTTCCCACCAGTTGCAAGGCCTCTCCCAGCGATCGCAGCCCCACCGCTTTTGTGATTGAATCGGGCAATGGCTGTAGCGTCTGGTTCAGGTTGAGCAGTACATCCAGCGATCGTCGGTAAAAGCCCGCAGCCTGTAGTGCCTGGGCCTGGTTGATCTGGCTCCGGATTGCGCCCAGACGCGCACCCTCTTTTAAGGGACTGGAGGCGTTGACGCGATCGCGGGCTTGAGTGTAGGTCGCGGCAGCTTGTTCCCAGAGGGTCACGGCTTGCTCAGGCTGACCGATCGCGAGCTGGAGCCGTCCCTGCACATCGAGCGTTTGCGCCAGCACGTAAAGTGCCTCCGGGGATCGCTGATGGTTCAGCACGTTTAGGCTTTGAGTAACGGTCTGCGTCGCATTTGACCAGTCCCCTAGCTGTTGGTACGCCAGTGCCAAATTACTGAGCGCCATTGCCAGACGTAGATCGTCTCCCTGCGCCCGATAGTCTGCCACCGCCTGCTTCAGCACGGTCACCGCTTCGGCATAGCGTCCAGTCTCATAGAGCGCTCTCCCCTGTTGCACCCGATCGACCATAGGCGTGGGCTGGCGGGATAAAGGTGCGGTTCCCGGCAACGCGGGGGGCACTGCGGCGACCGGCACACCGGCTATTGGGTTCACCACGCACCCGAAGGCGACTACAACGGCAATTAAAATCCAGCCCATCCAGCGTTGCGATCGCCCGTGACTGATCGAGGCTCCTGCGCTCATGCACCGCGATCGATCACGACTGCAGCACGGCTGTCTGCCGACCCTTTGTCCTAAAAAGGATTCACAATGACGGAGAAATAAAGCCCTTTTTCTTGCCATGTGTTTTTTTCGCCACCAATTGAGAGAAGTGGAATGCCCCAATCGAAACGAGCCGTCACACGATCGCTAAATTGAAATCGCAGTCCCAGTCCGACTGCTGCCAGCGTGTTGGGATTGGGGTTGGGATTGTTGCCTAAGTTCCAGCCTGTCCCAATGTCTACAAACGGCGTTAGCTGCAGCAAGCTGCTGATCTGCGGCAGCCGCAAAATGGGAATGCGAACTTCGGCAGACGCAAATAAACCGTTATCGGTGAGCAAAGCATCCTGACGGTAGCCACGCACGCTATCCTGCCCACCCAGCGCAAACTGCTCCAGGGGTAGAATCGGTCGATCGGCTACCTGTAAGTCGCCACGCACAAGCAGCAGGGTATCGGGTGCCAGCAGGCGCACCCACTGGGCCTGCCCACGCCACGCAAAAAAGCGACTGTCGGGCGGATCGGGATTGACGGTGGCATTGAGTGCACTGAGTCCCACTGTGAACTGAGAGCGCAGTGCAATCACTTCGACACTGCTCCGCCAGGTCATTTCTTGGAAAAACCGCAGGGCTGTCAGGCGTGTCCTCCCACTGTTGTCGGCTCCTAAAGCCGGAAAGGGAATGAGTCCGTTGAGCAGCGTGGCCTCGCTTTCGCGCCGCGTGGCGGTGATCCCAAGCGCAAATTCACGGGTTGGGGTCTGCACGATCGGCTGTCGAAACGTAAATTCGTAGTAGCGCGATTTGGATTCAATATCCAGCGTGTCAAACGGTGCCTCAATGACCGTACTGGAAGAGTTGCCATAGTTAAAGCTAAGCGTACCGTTACGCGGATTGATGGGAAGGGTGTAGCTCAAGTCCACGGTATTGCTGCCGTTCGTATTGGTGTAGGCAACGCTCAGTCGATCGCCCAGTCCAGTTACATTCCCCTCGCTAAGCTGCACCTGACGGCGATCGGTACCGACACTGGGCGCGCGTGCATTATCGAAGGTCACCTGCGCACCCAGACTCTTAGCCTCGGTCACGTTAACTGACAGCAGACTCTCGCCGGGACGGGTGCCTGCCGCAAGTTCGGCGGAAACCGATTGAATCAGTGGGTCAAGCTGTAGCAACTGGAGCGCTTCGAGCAATCGATTACGATTAAGCGGTGCACCCGTTGCAATTGCCAGCCGCGATCGGACGTAATTGGGATTGAGCCGACGGGTGCCCGTTATCGTGATATCTTCCAGCCTGCCTTCAACGACCCGGATGGTCACGACCCCATTCTGAAGCTTTTGTGGCGGAATGTAAGCGCCAGAAGTAATGTAGCCCTTGTCAATATAGAGCTGCGTAATTGCAGTGCGGACTTGAAATAACTCGGCGATCGAAATTGGATGTCTGGTAAAGGGCTGGGTCACCTTGTCAAAGTCAGCGGCACTAAAAACAGTGCTGCCAACGACTTCGAATCGTTCGACGGTAATTGTCTCCGGTGCCTCACCTGGCGGCTCAGACGGCGTCGGTACCGTTGGTTGGGGCAGCAGTTGATTCGGGGGCGGGAGGGGGGTTGGCGGGGGTACCGTTGGCGGTTGGGTAGAGGGCGGCTGCAGTTCCCGGGGGAGTGAGTTTTGCACTGGCCCCTGGGCGGGAATGCTCAGTTGCGCTGTAACACCATTGGTGGTGTTCGGATCCGGTAACTGGGGGGAGGGAGCTGGCGTTCGGATCGATCGATCCGTATTGGTCACAGCCTGCCGCAAGAATTGTGGCGACGGTACTGGACTGATCACCTCAGCCAGCAGTGGATGTGGATGCAGCACGCTTGAGGCAACAAGCAGGCCTGCTCCCCAATGCAACCTTGTCAAATGGCGATTCATTGAAATCCTGTGGGGCATTGTCTGACTCTTACTACAAGCGGTGCCCAAACCATAGTTCCCTATTTCCAATCAAACATGAGGGTGAGGAACGGTTCGCAGAAGTTAACGGTTCGCAGAAGTTAACGGTCCGCAGAAGTTGTAGTGAACTGGTAACAGCGACAATTGACCCAGAGCCAATGCACCCGATCGCCCCCTGACCTTGCTCACCTGATTTTATCCAACCACAATTAAGTGTGTTTTTGGGCAATGGGCCAGCATTTACTCGAATCTGTGCCTACGTCGCGAGTGCGCGATCGACGAGTCTGGACGAATTGTGTTTGGGTCGTGCGGGTCAAACAGCTCAAGACAATGCCAAGTAATTAACCCAGCGTTCTCGCCCACCGCTGGCAGACATTGCAATGGTGGCCCGTCTATACGCATGGAATGGTAGCTTTAATCAGCTAATTGGCGAGGCCGCACAGAGACGCGAATTGAGGGAGGACAGTGCCACGGCTACGGCCAGCCTAATCAGACTCCAGACCGCTACTAGAGTGGGTGTCCCGGAAACGCAGCAGCAAGCCTAACGTGACCTGCTTCATAATCCAGTAGAACGCGGCGAGAATGCCAAAGGTAATTAGAATAACCAGCAGTGGCCGTTTGGCGGTTAAATCGTTAATTGTGATCACCAACACATTTCCCGGTGATGTGACCAAATCCCAACTGTTCAAGCGCCGGAATCGTCCTAGATAAATGCCGATCGCGCACAGGGCGTGCACCGCTAATTCAGACCACAAGACGTATTGCCGGAAGCCCAGGCGTTTCAAATAGTAGCCCTGATTAATCAGTGAGACAACGTATGCTTCAAATCCACCCAGAATTGCGATTAAGTGAATGGGAATAAACACGAGCGCAATGATCCAGGTAGCGTACCCCATGCGAGTGCCACGAATCAGATGGATGATGTCGGTTAACAGATAGGGCGCATTCGGCAGGAATGCAATAAACACCACCCAAATCACCCACCAAATCAATGAGCGGCGATCGGTTTTCCGGCGAAATAACCAAAAGCTTAAGACTAATGGGATCACGGCGAGAAACAAATTCCAGAGAATCCAACCGCTATAAACACCAGAAAAAGCTTCGATCGCCTCTAATAATCTTGATTTCATATCGCTCACTCGGCACGGGTAGTCTTACCTTTCCCCAGATTAACCTTTAGAGAATATTTGAGCCGTCCCAAAATGTCAGGCTATCAATGGTTTACTCAAGGCGATGCCGCATGAACGCCGTGACGTATCCTGATCACAGGCTGAGACCCTGCATTCTAACGCCTACAGCCGCTATTTATGTGACGCTGTGCTCTACATGGGATGATAAAAACAGGATGATAAAACCACTTGTATAGCCAGTCTCCATCGAGTCAGCCACCATTCGATCAAGACGTTCCTACGGCATCCCTTTGCACGCCATCCAGGTGGCTAGCTGCCGCTCAGTCGGTCGATCGCCCTTGAAACACATAAGAAGGATGAACACGCCTATGCTGCCCATCCTTCTTGATCGGTCTTTAATTGGGTCGGTTAACCGTCGTTCATACCCCAGTAGAACGGTTTGGTATGGCTACAACCGCTCAGTCCTACGGACACATGATGAGATTGCTGTTGCCACCTTTAAAGCCGTTAGACACCCACCCCGCAGCTGGCTTGGAAATCTGTACCCAGTTCCGTCCATCGGCACCTGTCTTCACCGTCGGAGGCGTGGTGGTTAGATAGACCTGATCCAGATAAGCTGCCCCACCGACCGTCACCGAGTCTGAGGACGCTTCCTTGCGAATCGCTAGACCCAGCGGTTGGACGACACGACGGCACGTGCTGCCGGGTGTTGGAGTTGGGGTCGGCGTTGGCGTTGGCGTTGGCGTCGGGGCTGGCGGTTTCCCACACGATTTCAGGTTTGCGGTCTGTACGTAACCACTCACTGGGCTGCTGATGCCAATGAACCCACCGCTGCCATTGTCAGCCAGGGTCACCTGGGTGTTTGCCTTAAGCGTGCTGACAACGGGGCTCGTGGCGGCTGCCTGCTTATAGACAGAAACCACCTTGTTCACAGCACGGCACTGCCCAATCAGGGAACTGGGGGCTGATTGGCTGGGTTGACTAGGGGTTGATTGAGCAAACGCGGGGATGCTGATCCCGGTGGTCACGATCGCGACAGCGGCGAAAACGCCAGCAGCCCGATCAAGACGACTGATTTTTTGGGTCATTTCTACCATTGATGACACTCCTCACTGAGTTCAACTCGTTCGGTTTAAATATCAAGCCGCAAATGTAAAATTCCTGCACTGCATCTTACACTGCAATGCGGCTCATTCCAAACTGTGCGACCGTTTGTTTTACAGGAATCAGGTATTAAGTTACAAATCGCAAGCAACGCTGCTGTGTCAATCCTAAGTCAGCACGTTCAACACGTACTCACTGTCACATGATTTCTGATGCACCAGCATCGGTGCCGCTAGGATAATGTTTTGTTGTTGCCATCGAGTGCGCTTGCTACAGATTTCGCGTTTTTGGCATGTCGGTGCTGACGTTCCCAAGGCGATGAACGAACGCAGAATTGGAGTGAGACTGGATGGTAACCCTTAAACGCATTCAGACCAAATACCTTTAGAAAAGACTCCCATTGCTGTAGCGCCGCTGCCTGAGCACAGAAATAAACGAACCGAATCGCCAGACAGAGTAGCCACTGATCGCGCTGATTGCCAATTGATAGACTGAATCACTTCGCCAGTCCCGCAAACTGCTCGAATGCAGCAAACTTACGGCCACGATTAATCCATGAAAACTTATCAGTAAAGTGACGATCGCTCTATAAACTGGATGATTACCGCAGTTCAGTTCGGCTGAATCGACGCATACGAAAACGGGAAGAAAAAGCGATCGGTTAATAGTGAAATTACAAAAAAATGTCAGACTTCAGGGATTTAAGGCTATATTTCTTATATCGCCAGAATACTGGTTTAAACCTGCTTCATCGCCCTGGAATGCTCAGGATAGAGAGAGATGACTGATACTGCAACGGCTCCACTGACTGGAAAAGCACTACTTCAAAAAGTAAAAGAACTTTCGCACTTGCCGCGCCGAGAAACAGCAAAGCGCTGTGGATACTACACGGTAACAAAAAACAACCAGACTCGCGTTAATCTAACTGATTTCTACGACGCCGTACTTGCGGCAAGAGGCATTCCCTTAAGCCCTGAAGGGTCTAAGGATGGTCGTGGCCGCGAGCCAACGTATCGGGTTAGCGTTCACAAGAATGGGCAGATTGTAATTGGCGCAGCTTACACTCAAGCGATGGGCTTGAAACCCGGCGATGAGTTTGAGATTAAACTCGGCTACAAGCACATTCATCTGATTCAGTTAGATGGCGGTAAAGGCGAGACGAATGGCGCACATGCTTGAGCTTCTTAGCAAATAGCGAGGTTTATAGCTACTGGCAAATGGCTGAGACTCCAAATGTTCACGGCATTCTATAAGTGGGTATAAGATCCCCGTCCGGCGCATCCCGTAATTACAATATTGAGGCATAAACCTGGCTGATTATAATCGATTAGCCAGGTTTGTGTTGCGAGATTAATGCTTAAAGGCGGCTGAAGAAGCCACAATGTCCTTAACATTAATTTGCCTGGGTGATAGGTTTTTATGTCTAAATTTTCATGGCTAGATGACTGTTGGGCGGCGATCGCAA
>JAJPKC010000180.1 GCA_021323955.1 Oscillatoriales cyanobacterium Centralia_MAG_596
CGCACCCGTGTGGTGGATACCCAGTATGCCTTGCCCAGCGGGCAAACAGGACTATTGCTACAGGTGACGCATGCCAGCCCTAAAGGTGTTAAACTTCGCCTCGAAAAAGGCTTGAATTTTCCCCCATACGGTCTTACCACTGAGTCCGATCACCGCAAAAGATTTACACGACCTGGATTTTGTGGCAACGCATGCCGATATCGTTGGCTACTCGTTTGTCCAACGACCAGCTGATATTGAGTTACTACAACGGGAATTGACTCAACGCTGGGAGGGAAGACCCCTCCCAGCGATCGCGACTGTGAAGCGTTGAGCATCACCCCCCAAACCCACCCGCCCCGCTAGATCCATTGGCTGCCTTACCCAGTCCGCCTGCAGTTCGACTCTCATAGCCTCCAACGGTGTTCAGTCCGTCACGCTGGTTTCAGTTACTGACCGACGGTACCGTACTCAGGGCCACTGTGAACGTTGTCAGGTCGTCGTCACTGGTCACGGTGATGCTGCCGCCCAGATATTCGACCTGTCGTTTGACCAGCGCCAGCCCTAACCCGGCCCCCCCTTGCTGCCACTGGTCACGACCCGGTACCCGATAGAACTTATCAAAGAGTCGGGGTAACACCGCCGGTGGGATCGGCGTGCCGGTGTTACTGATGTGTAACCAGATCATAATCTGGTTGCCAAACTCAGGCACCACATTGACGGTAATGTCACCGCCCGGCGGCGTATACTTGCAGGCGTTGGTCAGCAGTTCCCCCACAATGTGCCCCAGCAGGTCAGGGTCAGTGATTAACATGATCGACTCGGCCAGTAAATCGGTGAACGGCAGCCCATTGACCAACCACAGCAGGTGCTGTTCCCGTACGGCCGCTCTCACTTCATACGGCACCAGTTGATCGCGTAACCAGGGCAGGAGGTATAAGGTTTCCCACTGCACCGCGAAGCGACCGGACTCTAAGTGCTGCATCGCTAAGAGTTCATTCACCAGCTTCAGTTCGCGGTCACATTCCGTCCGCAGAATGTGCAGATAGCGCGACAGGTTCGCGGCGTACTCATCATCCGCGGCCCCTAACTCCCGGTCAACTACCTGGTCACGATCGCTGGGTGCCATCGCCCGGTCAATCGTACTGGACAGGAACAACCGCCGATCCAGGTTCAGTTCCAGCATGTGAACGGCCAGCTTGATACTGGTCAACGGCGTGCGCAGTTCATGGGATGCCTCACTCAAGAACTCTTCCCGTTGTGTCTGGAGCGCCTGCACTTCCTGGAGCTGCTGCTCTAAGAGCTGTAAGCGCTGCTGGGAGGAGGCAAGGGTTTTGACCAGTTCCCGGTCGGCCACATCCCGAAAGACGACCACCACACCCACCAGGGTGCCGTCCCGATCGCGCAAGGGGGCCGCACTATCCGCCACTGGCAGGTGTTGCCCATCGGCGCGGAGCAGCAGGACAGGCTCGATGATGTAAACGGAGCGCTCGGTTTCTAAAACCTGCTGCACCGGGTCGGCAATGGGTACCTGCGTCTGTAAATGAATAAGTCGAAACACATCGGTGGAGGGCTGATTCTGCGCCTCAGTGAGCGACCATCCCGTGAGCGCGATCGCCACTTCATTGAGGAACTTCACCCGTCCCTGAGCATCGGTCACGATCACGCCATCCCCGATCGCGCTGAGCACCCGCAATGCTTCGGCGGAAATACTGGCGTCTTGGGTGTGCGTCTGCGATTCGGCCTGTCGCTGGCGGGCGGCCTTGATGGCAATATACAGGTCACGTTCACGGACTGGCTTCAGGATGTAGCCAAACATGCCCGCACTCGCAATCGCCCGGTCAACGGTGGCCTGGTCAGAATACCCCGTCGTGAAGATGCTGGGGATCTGCAGTGCCGTCCAGATCTGTTGGGCGGCTGTGATGCCGTCCATCGCCCCTTCTAAGCGGATATCCATCATGATCAGGTCAGGCCGTAAATCATGGGCCTGGGCAATGGCGGCCTCGCCGCTCGTCACCAGGCCCACCACGTCATAGCCTAAACCTTCCAGACAGGCTTTCAGGTCGCGGGCGACGACGCGTTCGTCTTCCACGATGAGTAATCGTAACGTGAGCGACCGTAGCGGTTCAAGAGGACTAGGACTCACAAAGATTTCCCTGCGTTATAGAGCCGCGAGCGATTGATTGCCACATCAGGTGAAAGTGCTAGCAGTATAAGTGACTAATAGTTTAAGCCATAATACCCATGCCAGGGGTAAAATTACCGCCATCTGACGCTGGACATTGTGACCATAACAATGATTGTTAGATCAACCGTTCCACATCCCAAGTCAGAGGGACGGGTGGTGCGGTCTGATTATCACCCTTTGACATGAGCGGGAAACATCACCCGAATGTGGGTACCGTGCTGACCGTTAATCTGCTGGCTACCGATCTGTAGCGTGCCTTTGAGCTGGGCGGTGAAGTCAGCGACCAGTTGCAGTCCCAGCGTGTTGGCCGCCTCTCCGACAGGCACCGTATCCGGTAACCCCACCCCATTATCCGCCACGACCAGGGTAACGAGTTGGTGGCCACACTCGATTGCCGGACAGGCACAAAGACCGGACGCCCGTGCGGCGGCTGGGGCCATCGCGGTCGCGTAGAGCTGGACTGTGAGCAACCCCGGCTCCTGGTTGGGGAAGGCGTACTTGAGGACATTTGAGACCAGTTCATTGATGATGAGGCCGCAGGGAACCGCCTGGTCAACATCCAGCGCTAAAGGGTCAATTTCAAGCTGAAGCTCGACCTGGTTGACGATCAGGCTATAGGTGCCGACCAGATTTGAGACGAGACTGGTGATGTACTCGCGGGCATTGATGTGGGCCAGGTCGCCCGCTCGATAGAGCTTCTCATGCACCAGCGCGATGGCCGCAATCCGGTTCTGGCTCTCCCAAAGCGCTGCTGCGGCCTGTTTGTCCTTGAGTTGCCGCCACTGTAAGCGCAGCAGGCTATAGACAATCTGGAGGTTATTCTTGACCCGGTGGTGGATCTCCTGGAGGAGTACCTCTTTTTCGCTCAAGGATGCCCGGATCGTCTGTTCGGCGGCTTTGCGTGCCGTGATGTCCTGCTGTACAGCGACCAGGACAGGGCCATAGTCAGGGTGCTCAAAGAGCGCAGTGGTGGCCTGACACCAGAGCGGCTGACCGGCTTTGGTGACGTTACGCACTTAATAGGTGGCCTCGCCGTGTTCCAGAATCGTGGCGGCAATTGACTGATGCACGGCGGCGGGATACGTGGTGTCATCGCCATAATTCACAACCGACACCGGCTGTCCAGCCAGTTCACCCACGGCGTACCCAAACAACGCTTCGAACTTGGGGTTTGCGTAGACAATCCGTTCGTCGGCCACGCGCACCAGACATACCCCCTCGGCCATGTTGCGAATGATGATGGCGTGGAGTTCTAACTGCTGCTCGGCCTGTTTGCGCTCCGTAATGTCGTAATTAATCCCAATCATGTGCTGCGGCTCGCCTTGAGCATGACGCTGGATCAGGGCATGGGCTTTGAGGTAGCGGACACTCCCATCGGGATGGATCACGCGAAACTCGGGGTTATAGTCCTGCTCACCGCGCAGGGCTTGCTGAATGGCTGCTTCGGTCGCTGCCCGGTCATCGGGGTGTAAGCTGTGCGCCCACCCCTCATAGACGTTACTGAACTGGTCTGGCGTCAGGCCGTACAGTTCATACATCCGCTCATCCCAGGTCAGACTGTTGGTGGTCAGATCCCAGTCCCAGGTGCCGATCGCGCCGGATCTGAGGGCCAGGGTCAGGCGTTGAGAGAGGGCCTGGAGCTGCTGTGCCGCTTGCTTGCGGGGGGTGATCTCCTGCAGGTTGCCGACCAGCTTCGTGACCTGTCCCGCTTCGTCCCGCAGGGCTTGCCCTTGTGCCTGGAGCCACCCCAGGCTGCCATCAGCCTGGATATATTCGACCTCAAGTTCAAAGCCTATCCCGTCTGTTGTGGCCCGCGCTATTGCTTGCTGGAGTTGGGCGCGTGATGCAGCCGTGAATCGCTGCCACATCGCCTCAACCGACGGCAAGGGGGCCTGCGGATCCAGCCCAAACAGGCGATAGAGTTCTTCTGACCATCGGCGGGACTGGGTCGCCATGTCAAACTCCCAGTTGCCCAATCGCGCTAACCGCTGCGCCTCGCGTAAGCCAGCTTTGCGCTGCCGCAGGTCGGCTTCCGTGCGTTTGTGCTGCGCAATTTCCTGCTGCAACCGCTCGTTGGCTGCCGCCAGTTGCGCTGTACTGGGCATTGCCAGAGCGTGGGGCAGGAGGCGAAACAGCGTCACCGCCGTGATGATGGAAATCAGTCCCGTGGTGGCTTTCAGTCCACCCGCTACCCAATAAGTTGGGTGCCAGAGCGTCCAGACGTCCATCAGGTGGATGGATCCACACGCGATAATGAACGCGCCAAACAGCCAGAACACCTGACGAAAGGGAATGTCAGGCCGCTGACGGGCAAAAGACAACAGCAACAGCGGAATCGTGTAATACGACAGCGCAATCACGCTATCAGACAGGAGATGGAGCCAGACCAGTGTGGGCCGCCAGAGGTAGCAGTGCCCATGCGGGATGAAGTCACCAGCGCTGAATAAGGAAGGCATACAACTGACCACGCAGAGTTGCCCCTATCGTATCGGGTCTATGGCCTCATGGCTTGGGTATATGGCCGTTAGTGCTGATACGCTTCTGCTGTTGGGTGGCTTGTCCGGGTTACTCTTCGGGAGTCATCGTGCTTGAGGATAGATGGTTCATCACTGTCACAGCCCCTGAGTGGGGAGGCCGTCACGTCCTGTGGCGCTGGAACAACCGCGAGCAGTCATCAAGCTCAAAGGTAAGGGCTTACAGCACTGCTCTTGTAGACAAACCAACCATGAAGGACAGCCAAGCTTGCTCAATCATGATGATCAAACTGGGTCTGAGGGAATCTTTGAGAGAGACACTCGCTTTCTCTAGACACGCA
>JAJPKC010000064.1 GCA_021323955.1 Oscillatoriales cyanobacterium Centralia_MAG_596
GCGCGCGGCCGGCGCTCGCTCGACCAGGGTCAGCTGCGGTCGATCCGCGCTGTCGCCGACCTCCTCGCCGCCGCCCTCGGCAACGCCCAGCTGTACTCGCGCGAGCAGGAGACCGTGCGCCGGCTCCGCGATCTCGACCGACTCAAGCTCAGCTTCCTCAGTACGGTCTCCCACGAACTGCGTACGCCCCTGGCAAACATCAAAATGGCGGCCCACATGTTGGAAATTAGCTTGCGCCGCTTGGGTGTTCTGGATGATGCCGCGTCGGTGCTTCATCGCTATGTCGGCATCCTCCATGAGGAAGGTCAACGTGAGTTGACTTTGATCAATGATCTACTGGAGGTGACACGCCTGGACGCTGATACCGAGCCACTCACGCTCACGACCATAGCGCTCCAGCACTATGTGCCGCATCTGACGGAGTCGTTTTGCCAACGCATACAACAGCAGCAGCAACACTTAGTGCTCCACATATCGGATCAGCTACCGCCTTTCACCACCGCTTTGCCTTACCTGGAGCGGATTCTCACCGAGCTGCTGCACAATGCCTGCAAATACACCCCGGCGGGGGAAACCATTACCGTGTCGGCTCAAGCCACTGCAAACGGTCTGGCGCTTTGCGTCAGCAATACGGGGGTCGAAATTCCGGCAACCGAAGGCGAGCGCATCTTCGACAAATTCTATCGTGTTCCCAACAATGACCCATGGAAACACGGTGGCACCGGGCTGGGGTTGGCGCTAGTGAAAAAACTCGTGGAACGCTTAGGCGGTCAGATCCACGTTGATAGTGGCAGTGGACAAACCACCTTTAGGCTGGAGTTTGTTTTTTCATCTTAGCCCTCAACCCAGCTTTGCTTGCTGACTCACACGAATGTGGCCGCTATCACGTTGATGGAGCAGGGTAGTTTCAGCCCGGTTGAGTGTCTCGACGCCGCGCTCCATCGTCTGGACGCGCTGCGAGAGTGCTTCAGCACTCTTTCCGTATATCCTTCACCCCTTCACCCTGATCATCAGCCGCAAGCGGCTGATGGTTCGTGTTGGTCAAAAGCTTTAAGGTGCAGTCTGGCGTCTTAAGACTTAAGTTGTAAAGGGCAGTAAATCGGGTACGCTGAGGCGGAAGGGTTTACAGGGCAAGCAGTCCAGGGAGCACTTTTCACTCCGAATCAGTCGTCTCAACTAGTCGTTTAATGCCTCTTAGAGAGCTATTGAACGAGCGTTCAGTACTTTCCGTCCGCTGCTGACTGAGATCGGCTGAGCTAAGATGCTGTGCCATGGTCTCACCGGATCCTTCAATCCCGTCCCAATCAAAAGGGTAAGAGGGTATGCGATCGCTGCGTTGGCTGAGGCAATTAGGCAAGGGATCGATGCCATATCGGTCTCTACTGGGTCTGCTGCTGCTACTTGCTGCTAGTTATGTGGGTAATCTGGCGCGGTGGACGCTGTTTTTTGATATTGATTTTATCTTTGGCCCGATCGCCGTTTGGCTGGTGGTCTATTTTTATGGCCTCCGGTGGGGCACATTAGCAGGCTTTATTAGCGGCCTGTGTACTTATGTGCTCTGGCATCATCCCTATACCGTCATCACGTTCACGTGTGAAACGTTGCTTGTAAGCTGGCTCTTTCAGCGCTACCGCCAGAACCTGGTGCTGCTGGATGGTCTGTTCTGGCTGGTGCTTGGGATGCCGCTAGTCTGGTTGTTTTACGCCATCCTCCTGCAGGTTGACCCCGTACAAGCACAGATTATTTTGCTGAAGCAACCGATCAATGGCCTTTTTAATGCGCTCATGGCCAGTTTGCTGGTCACGTACTTGCCCATTCATCAATGGGTTAAGCGGCCTCAGGCTGTGAACACACTCTCGTTTCAACAAACCTTGCTGAACCTGTTAGTGGCCTTTGTGTTTCTGCCCACGTTGTGGTTGATTGTGCTCGGTAGCCGTGACGTAGTCGGTAACATCCAAACATCTGCCCAAGCCGAACTCAGTCGCGTTGCAGGTCATACTGCTACCGAACTGCGCGCCTGGTATCAGGAGCACCGCCGATCGATGAACGAGTTGGCTCGTCAAATAACAGCCCCCAACTTAGCCACACTCAGTCAATTGCAGCAGCAGGTCGAATCAACCCAGCGGTTATTGCCAGATTTTGCCCAGCTCATGGTTGTGGCTGCTGATGCCACCACGGTTCTAGCTAGTACGAGCGGTAGTCCGGGGGAAGTCATCACGACAGCTAATCAAGTAGCTTTACAAAGTGCTCAAAAGCGACGACAGCCCTTTTTTTCAAATGTCTTACCGGGATCAACGCGTGCCAGCATCGTTTGGAGTGTGCCAGTGCTGCAGGGGAATGAGTTGCGCGG
Source organism: Oscillatoriales cyanobacterium Centralia_MAG_596 (assembly GCA_021323955.1). Lineage (GTDB taxonomy): Bacteria > Cyanobacteriota > Cyanobacteriia > Leptolyngbyales > Leptolyngbyaceae > Stenomitos. The sequence goes on from JAJPKC010000064.1 coordinate 2,351, forward strand.
GTTTATTCTGGCTGAGGTTACCCTCAACACGCTGGCGACACTGCTTGAGCAGAATGGGGCGGATGCACCAGTCGCGATGACGCTGGTAGGGCATCAACAGGTCATCATTGCCAGCACTAACGACGACCACACACCGGGACAGCACTTCGACCGCCGCCAAGAGGGGGAAGTGCATTGGCTGGCTCCCCAGACCTATCAATGGTTCCCCACGCAGGGCAGCCAGTTGATCATGGTGCGCTGGATGAATTCCTTTTTTGTGCAAGAGGTGCCCCTGGGCTCTGGTTTACCCTGGACACTTGTGGCTGAATTATCCGCCACGCCAAGTGTGAGCGATATTCAAAGGCTTTATACCCGCAACTTAGCCATCATTCTCGCGATCGCGGTGTTAGCACTGCTCTTTTCAGCATTGATTAGTCGGCAGTTAGTGCGGCCACTCGCCCAATTGGCAGTTGTGACCACCAACCTACCGGATAAACTGCTGAACCAACAAGCTATCACCTGGACCGATAGTCAAATCACCGAAATTGCTTTTCTGGTGCAAAACTTTCGCACGATGGGTGCCACCTTGACGCAACAATTTCAGGAGCTGCAACAGGGGCTAGACTATGAAGCCCTACTGAAGCGGATTACAGACAAAGTGCGCGACAGCCTGGATGAAGACCAGATTTTGCAAACGGCGGTGCAGGCTTTAGGGCAAGGGCTGTCTGTACTCTGCTGCGATGCGGCCCTCTACAACGCCGAACAGACAACAGCCACCATTTGTTACGAATACACCACCGCACTGCCGTCAGCACGAGGGGCAGTCTTTCCCATCCCCAAGGAGTTACCGGACATCCACTCAAGACTGTTGAAGGGTCAACACTGTCAATGTTGTTTTATCACCCCCCATCTGCTGCGTCCTCTGGCTCAAGGTACGACCATTCTTGCCTGCCCGATTGTAGACGATCAGGAGGTGCTGGGCGATTTGTGGCTCTTTAAGCCGCCAGCAACCGTCTTTAGTCGCGCCGAAGTACGACTGGCGCAACAGGTCGCGAATCAGTGTGCGATCGCCCTCCGGCAGGCACGCCTCTTTCAGGCAGCGCAAATTCAGGTCAAGGCTCTGGAAGAACTCAATGCGCTCAAGGATGATTTCCTGAGTACGGTTTCCCATGAACTGCGGACACCGCTGACGAACATCAAGATGGCGATCAAAATGCTACAGCTAGCCGAACGAGAGGAACAACGAGAGCGGTACGTCACGATTTTGCAACAAGAGTGCGAGCGTGAAGCGGGTCTGATCAACGATCTGTTGGACTTACAACGACTCGCTTCGGGAACACAATTGCTCAACCTGGAACCCATTGCTGTCAAGGACTGGGTCGCGCACATTGTGGAATCGTTTCAAGAACGTACACGTCAGCGTCAGCAAACCTTGCAGATCGAGCTGCCGTCTGAGCTACCAATCATCACCTCCGATGCGGCCTGTTTGGAACGCATTCTAACTGAATTGGTGCATAACGCCTGTAAATATACGCCCCCCGGTGAGCAGATTAAAGTTTCTGCCAGAACAATCAATCCTGCCAATGGAACGACAGACGCGGCCGCCCCGGCTCACTCCCCGCTTCCCAACAGTCCACTTTTGGCGCTCTCTGTTTGCAATTCAGGTGTGGAAATTCCGCCTGAGGCCGTGGAGCATCTTTTTGACAAGTTTTACCGCGTGCCCGGTGGTGATCGCTGGAAACAAGGGGGCACTGGCCTTGGTTTGGCCTTAGTCCAAAAGCTGGTCGTTCATTTAGGCGGCAGCATCCATGTGATCAGTACCGCTCAGAACACTTGCTTCACCGTTGAATTGCCGGTTGTGCCAGGAAATCATTAACCGTAACCGGTAAAGCGACACATCTCCGGGGGTTCCTGGCAGTTTTTGGGGTGTGCGACACGTTGCCTCATGCATTAGTTCTTGCTGGTGGCTAACGGGCAAGGATCTGAAGCCGGACACCAGTGTGCGGCGGCGGGCAGCCGTCACGCCCAGTGGCGCTGGAATAATAGCGATCAGCCATCAAGCTCAAAGGTAAGGGCTTACAGCACTGCTTTTGTAGACAAACCAACCATGAAGGACAGCCAAGCTTGCTCAATCATGATGATCAAACTGGGTCTGAGGGAATCTTTGAGAGAGACACTCGCTTTCTCTAGACACGCA
>JAJPKC010000103.1 GCA_021323955.1 Oscillatoriales cyanobacterium Centralia_MAG_596
AAAACCCTAGACACGATAAAGCCTCCAACTGGTTGCTGGAGGCTCTGAGATACATATAAGGTGTTCTGTATAGGAGCTGATGACCGACTCGCAATTGATTGCATCGTAGCGTGACGCTGCAAGTTTTCCTTCTACCATCAGATATTAGCCTGAAGGAAGAGAGCATGAACCGCGGGGTCACGCACTACAGCTCAAAGCCTTGTACCAGCGTTGTTCCCAGGGTTCCTTCAAATGTTGGTTTTGTGGCGGTGATCAAGACCGCAACCCGTTTGCCATCGGGTGAAAGCTTCACCTCCCGAATGGAATAGTCCAGCACGTAATCCCTGAAATGACTGAGGGAGTCCAGCGATCGCTGCTGCCCGTTGTAAACCACATCGAGCTGCATCGCCGCTTTATCGGCGGCAATCTTTTGGCGAAGATGGAGCCGTAGCGGTTGCCCCGTATCCGAGAGCCGAATCGTCACCGTTTCGCTGCCATCAGCCGCTCGCGATCGCGACACGATCGGCACCGCCGTTCCGGATACGGGTGGCGTAAGCTTTAAGTCTTGCCGCACCTTCCAGGTTTGTTTCAGTAGCTCAGCTTCGGCATCGGTGGTATCGGTTCCGGCCGCTTTTTCGCCGTAATGAGTCTCTACACAACCGTTTTCAACACAGCGGTTTGACGCCATATTGACCAGTTGCAACGCCGATTTTGGCACCCCTGCTCCCGTATCCCGAGAGCTTTCTAAGTAAACAAAGTAGCTACCGTCGGGCGAGAACCCGGCCATGCGCGGCGTGGCCCGAACGGTCGGCGTGCGCTCAAGCGGCAATGGGCTGGCAGTCGATTGCGAGGCGATCGCGCCGTCAGGCGATTTACCGGCTGCTGTAGACGGTTTTGATTGACTGTCAGAACCTCCTGTAGCAGGCACTTTACCGTTGGTAGCCGTGGCTGATGGCGTGGGTGTGGGTGTTGCCGATAGGGAGGGTGAAGTTTCTGGTTGGGCCGCGATTGGGCCAGCTGCATCCGGCCCCTGGCTCTGAGGTGCATTTGCTTGCGAGCAGGCCGCCAGCAGCACCAACGCCAGCGCCGAAGGAATCCAACGAATCACAGTTTGAGATGGTCGCCACATAGGAATGTTAAAACGCAGGGAGCACCGTTAGTTGGCTATATGTATCGCGTTTGGAAGGGCCAACGACGTGTTTTGATATTAAGCAACTACGCTATCAGTACAGGCAATTCCGGAGGCTGCCTAAAATCCCAGCGCTTTGACATGCGCCGCTCTAGTCACATACACAAGCGTCAACGAAAGCAGCAACAGAAGCGACGATACGGCAGTCAAACGAACCTGTTTGGTGTGTATGGACGGCGTGATTGCTTCACGCACCAGGATCGAGGCGATCGCGCCGACCATATAGCTCAACCACAGGATGAGGAACTGCCATTCCGGCATAAAAAACCAGATTGCACACAGCGCCGCCGCCAGGAGCAGCATCACGGCCTCAACAAAGCGCGGTGGGCATTGCCGAACGATGATCGTCGTGCTCCGCCACCAACGTTGCCACTGTCTCATGCCCTCATTCCCAAAATTTATTTGTAGGATAGGCCAAAGCGGTGAATTTGGCCAGTGATGATAAGGGACAAAGGCCAGCGGTCGATCGTCCATACAGGCGTAGACGGTGAACCCCAAAAAGGAATCCGGAGAAATGTACGGGCCGGTTTACAGTCAAATCATTGCCTGCAGGAAGCGATCGATAAGCCCACGTCTACGGCATTCTCGTCTGCTCTAGATACGCGATGGCTTCAGCCATTGTCACCTGCGGAAATTCTTTGTAGAACCGACTGACGCTATAAAACGGGTGAGGCGTTGCCAGTACGATGACACGTTCGGCCCGCGATCGGAGAAACGGCATTAGCTCAAGGGGGGCAACGGGCGCACAGATCCAGACTTGGGCTGGTTGTTGCGATCGCACGGCTTGCAGGGCGGCGGCCAGTGTCATTCCCGTTGCCACCCCATCATCCACCAAAATTGCAACGGCACCGCGTACACTGATTCCGGGCCGATCCGGCACCAGGTCTGCTAGCTGGGTTTGAGCGTGGGCATGGGCCTGCTGCAGTGCGACATCATAGGGCTCCACGGACTGTCGATCGCGCTCTAGCGCACGGGGCGTAGCGTCTGACGCCATACGCTGGAACGCTGTAGTAGGCAGTTTGTGGCGTTGGGTGTCCCACACGACGTGCCCTTCAGCCGTAACGGCCCCGATCGCCAGCTCCGGATTATCTGGGCGTGTGATTTTCTTGGCCACAATGACATCTAACGGGCATCCCAACCGCTGAGCAATCGGCGCGGCAATCGGTAAACCGCCTTTGGGCAACGCATATACAACAAATGGCAGAGACTCCAGTTCTGGATGGTGCCTCACGTCATCGATGACAGCCTGTGCTAATTGCTCACCCGCATCGCGGCGATCGATAAAACGAACACTGGCATCAGCCTCTGGAAACGGTAAGGATGAGGTCATCACGGCCTCCAGCTAGTTGCAGGAACTCCCTTCATCATGACTGATTTTCCTCAAGCAGCACACGTCGTACATCTTTCTTGCCGAAACCGGAGCGATCGCGAGATGCCCGTCGCTAACTAGTCAGGCCACCGACCCCGACTGCATACTTGGCCCGTTGGCCACATTCTCAGCGTACTGACCAACGCCATCCATTGCCGGACATTTTCGCCAGCAATGGCTGAACTGAGAATGATTACCCTAGAATTTAGAAGGTCTAGATAGACAATCTCAGCTGAAGATTCCTTTTTCTAAACGCATTTACCAAACCGCTCGACACGCTGTTTTAGATTCATGGCCATTGACGATCAGATTAGCCTGTTTAATCTTCCGACGCCGAACGAAGCCTCGTCTCCCCCAGATTTTGACCCCGAACAAATTCCAACGTCTGCCAAGGTTCCAATTCCAGCGGGCACCTATCAAACAATGGCGCAGATGCACGCGCACTGTAGTCGCTGTTTCCGCTGTGATTTAGGCCACAGCCGCACTAATGCCGTCATTTCGCGGGGCAGCGTGAACGCTCCGATCATGATTGTGGGTGAAGGGCCGGGGCAGAATGAAGATGAACAGGGAAAGCCGTTTGTCGGCAAATCGGGGCAACTGCTGGACAAGATCCTGCAATCGGTAAACCTCAGTATTGAGGAGGATGTGTTCATCTGTAATGTGGTGAAATGCCGTCCGCCCGAAAACCGCACGCCCACTACCGATGAAGCAGAAGCCTGCAAAGGCTATCTGCTAGAGCAAATTCGCATTGTTGACCCCAAAATTATTTTGTTGACGGGCGCAACAGCGCTTAAAGGATTGCTGGGCGTCAAACAGGGGATTACAAAAGTACGGGGCCAGTGGTACGAGCAGGGCGATCGCCTCTACATGCCGATCTTTCACCCGGCTTACCTGTTGCGTAACCAGTCGCGTGAACGAGGACAGCCCAAGTGGTTGATGTGGCAGGACATTCAGGCTGTCCGGGCAAAACTCGATGAAATCCGAGACCGCTAACGATCCCATTCCGGGCAATCAAGCTCAGGGCACAGTCTGGCAATAAAACGGCAGACGGTGACGAGACTATTTCTGCATCAGTCCAACTGGCTTCAGCGCTCTAAAACAACCCGAAAGCCAACGTCGTATAGATGCGTCTCTGGATTGAGTTTGCTGCGTGAGGCAGAACGGCAGGCTCGAGGGCCACTGTTCCAGGAACCGCCTCTGAGCAGGCGTTGATTGTGATGGCTATCGATCCAGGCCGTACCATCGGCGGGCGCGCCTTCGTAGTTGTCGTGCCAGAGGTCAAGGCACCATTCACGCACCAGGCCATGCATGTCATACAGGCCAAAAGGGTTCGCGATCGCAAAACTTCCCACATCGGTTGTTTCGCGTCGATCGCTACCGAGGGGGCCTTCACCGTAAGAACCCTTGCTACAAATCCGGCCTTCGTATTCCCAGTCAACGCCAGAGTAGTTAGCCAACTCAGTGGTAATCGTTTTGCCCGTCCAAAAAGGTGTAGAGGTGTGAGCACGACAGGCATACTCCCATTCGGCTTCACTCGGCAGGCGGTACGTATCTCCTGTGTTGACCGATAGGCGATCGCAAAATTCGATCGCGTCTTGCCAGGAGACTTGCTCCACAGGCCGATTGGCACCCGCAAAGCAAGATGGGTTGGGCGGTAGCGGATGGTTGACTTTAGGGAGTGCGGCGACAACCTGCCACTGAGCCTGGGTAATCGGGTATTTCCCCATCCAGAACGGCGCAATTGTAACGAGGTGTTGTGGACTCTGACTGGGGTGCCAACCTTCTTCGGTCATAGGTGCCCCCATGACAAATTCACCACCAGGGATCGCTACCAGTTCGAGTCCAATACCGTGTCCCAAATCTTTGATGCGATGCAAAGCGGACTGACGGCGTGAGTCACAAGGTTGTCCACATGGATCAACAGTAAGAATCTCAAACTCAAAAACGGACGCATCAACCATAAACAGTAATCATGCCTGGACAGCGATCGACGGTAGCAGGCTGGTATTGGGTGCCCAAAAGAACATTACCAGATACTGCGGAGCAAATAGCCCTTACCCGGTGCTCCTTTCATTCTCTGCGGCATTAAAATTCAGCACTGTTTCAGCCCCGAGCCATGGGGTGCTGACCAACGCCACAATAGCAGTAGGAGTGAACCCCAGTTCAGGTCGACTCCAATGTGCTTGCCAGGCGTTGCAACTTTCTGCCGACTTCTTCCATCGTGTAGAAGAAGGTGAAAAAGCGCAGAAGTTCGTCCATTGGATGGTCAGCCTGTCCGACATTGTGGAGATGCTGTACCTGGTCAGTTGCCTTAGCCAGACTGGTTTCTAAGTCAGGAAAGAGAAGATTGGATTTGCCGGACTTCACGGCAGTTGCCAGGTCAAGCATGGCGATCGCGCTCTGCTGTGATAGCTGCATCAGGTAAGGCGACAGCATTTGCCAGTAGGTGTCTTGCTGTCGTGCCAAAATGGTGTGCTCCATCGTCAAAATGTGCTCCCAGATGCGACGGACAAGGAATTCCCAGGTTTCATTCACCCGCATTTCGGGCAGAACACCCAACTGTCCCTGGTGCACTTCTTTCCACAGCTCCCGGCCTTTTTGCAACGAACCAATAATGGTTAATTTCAGCGGATCAACGGCGGCGCGATCGTAGTCGCCGGTAAGCGCACCATCGATCACCAACTGGTAAAACTGTTGCAAACCAACCAGCGTTTCAGCAAGGCAACGTCTAAGCTCAGCGTCTGCTCGCGAGGGAAACAGCACCTGATTGACCACCAGGGCCGCACTAATTCCCAGCAGCGTTTCGAGCGATCGCCCCCACGCATAAAGCCAGGGTGAATGGTGATAGTTCAAGATCACGATGGCTGAGATGTAGCCTGACAGCTTCGCCGCTTCATTGAACTTCCAGACAGAAGACAGAAAGATCGTGAGAAATACACTCCCCGCCAACGACCAGGGATTGCTCCCAAAGATGGAGGCCATCAGCGCCCCACCGATCGCGCCAATTGCGGTACCAATCATCCGCTGCCCGCTCAACGTCAGTGTACTACCCGCCGTTGATCCCATCACAATTATGGCTGCAATCACCGCATAGAAGGGATATTTCCAGTGCAACGCCTGAGCCATCACAAACGCAATTGCCGCCGCGATCGCGGTTTTCAGCGCCATCTTACCCAGGCGGATAAACGTGGTGTGCTCCGGTGATTCTGCCCATCGGCTCCATACCGAACGCCAGCAACGATGGGGCGATCGCGATCGCCGCTCGGCATCTCGATTGTCTGGCTGCTGACGGCTGACGGCTGGCTCTTGACCCCTCACCCCGACTCCTTTACTTCACCTCAGCCGCTGAGTGCCCCAATACGGCAAAAACCTGACGCTGCTCAAACAGATCCACTAATTCGCTATTCAGCTTTGATTGCGTCGCCTCTTGTCTGAGAATTTTAAGCGCGATGGGCACCGCCAGACTGCGTTTGTAGGGTCGATCGCCCGCCGTGAGCGCATCATAAATGTCTGCGATCGCCATGATCTGTGACTGAATCGGGATATCGATCTGCTTTAAGCCCAACGGATAACCGCTGCCATCGAGCTTTTCGTGGTGTCCGTAGGCGATCGATGGTACATTTTGGAGCTGTTTCGTCCAGGGAATGCGCTTCAAAAACTCATAGGTATGGGTGACATGCGATTGAATCGCGTCGCGCTCTACGGGCGTCAACGTGCCGCGCGGTACCATGAGCTGCATCATTTCGGCGTCTGAGATCAGCGGTTGTAGCGTTCCATCAATGTCACGGTAGGTGTACTGCGCCAGTTCTCGCAACTGTGTCAGCGGTTCTTCTGCCAGAATGCGGGGCTCATTGGTTTCTAACAGCAGCGTCCAGTAGCGATCGAGTTGGGCGATCGCCGCTGTCAATTTGTCATCCAGTGCGGCGATCGCCTGACAGTGGGCACATGTAAATGTACCCGCGTCCTGCGTTGCCCGATGGCTGGGATGTTCGATCAGATGCCGAAACTTGGCTTCTGCACACTCCATTTCTAAGGTGCGTCGTGCCAGTGCAAACCGACTGCGTACCACCTCAAGCTGCATTGGAAACAGCTTTTTCTGCTTGCCTAAAATCGCTTCAGGGACACCTACCTTACCAAAATCATGCAGCAGCGCTGCATACCGAATCTCCTGAATCTGGCGATCGCTGAAATAAATTGTCTGGAGTGGCCCGGCTGTGATGGCATTTGCTTCCTGGCTCAGCCGCACCGTCAGATCAGCCACACGCTCTGAGTGTCCAGACGTGCAGGGATCGCGGGCTTCGATGATCTGCACCGATGCTTTCACAAAGCCCTCAAACAGATTTTCGATGCTCTCCTGGAGTTGGTTGCGCTCAATGCAGATGGCTGCCTGACTGGCAAGGGACTGAAGCACACGCTTTTCCCAGTCCATGTAGGGTTGGGTGACCGTCAGCGCATTTTCAGCCGTCACCACCAGGTCAGACTGTCGTTTGCGATTGATGAGCTGCAAAACACCAATCATTTCCCGGTCTTGATTTTGCATTGGCAGCACCAGCACCGATCGTGTCCGGTAGGCAATGCTTTGATCGAAACTGCGATCGAGCTGATATGGCACTCCCTCCGGC
>JAJPKC010000608.1 GCA_021323955.1 Oscillatoriales cyanobacterium Centralia_MAG_596
TACAAGAGGTGATGTTGGGCTATTCCGATAGCAATAAAGACTCCGGCTTCTTAAGCAGCAACTGGGAAATTCACAAGGCACAGCAGGCGCTGCAAAAAATTGCGGAGAGCTATGGCGTGGTTCTGCGAATTTTCCACGGTCGGGGTGGCTCGGTGGGTCGGGGCGGCGGTCCTGCCTATGAGGCGATTTTGGCACAGCCCGGTCGGAGCGTAAACGGACGCATCAAGATTACAGAGCAGGGCGAGGTGCTGGCGTCCAAGTATTCGCTACCGGAGCTAGCACTATATAACCTGGAGACGGTCACTACAGCCGTCATTCAGGGAAGCCTGCTGCGGACTGGATTTGATGATATTCAGCCCTGGCACGAAATTATGGAAGAGTTGGCAGCCCGATCGCGCACTCACTACCGGGCGCTGATCTATGAGCAGCCAGACTTTTTGGATTTCTTCTTGCAAGTAACGCCGATCGAAGAAATCAGTCAGCTTCAGATTAGTTCTCGTCCGGCACGACGGGGCGGTGGCAAAAAAGACCTGAGCGGTCTGCGCGCCATTCCCTGGGTGTTTAGCTGGACACAGAGCCGTTTTCTACTCCCTGCCTGGTATGGCGTGGGTACCGCTCTGCGTGACTTTTTGACGGAACACCCCGAAGAGCACTTGAAACTCCTCCGCTATTTTTACTTCAAGTGGCCCTTCTTCAAGATGGCGATCTCTAAAGTGGAGATGACGTTATCCAAAGTGGATCTCCAGATTGCTGGACACTACGTGCACGAGTTGGCTAAACCAGAAGATAAGGAGCGACTGGAACCCGTCTTTGACCAGATTGCCAATGAGTATTACCTCACGCGCGATATGGTGCTGGCCATCACCGGACACAAGCGCCTGCTAGACGGTGATCCTGATTTGCAGCGATCGGTGCAGTTGCGGAACGGCACGATCGTCCCCCTGGGCTTTCTGCAAGTGTCGCTGCTCAAACGGTTGCGGCAGCACAACACAGAGGCGGTGACAGGCGTTGTGCGATCGCGCTATAGCAAAGGCGAACTGCTGCGGGGGGCGTTGCTCACCATTAACGGCATCGCTGCTGGAATGCGAAACACTGGCTGATGAGAGAATCGCTAAATCATGACAACTACTAAATCATGACAACAGGGCTGATTGAACGACGCGGTCTGCTGGCGGATGATTTGAAGGAGCGATCGCACCCGTGAAGCCAGCGAGTAATCCATGCACGATCGGGTGGCAATCACGGTGGTTACGCATCCTGCTGATCGTCCCGATCAGCTTAATAGTTCTAATGGCAGCAAGCGTCATGCCTGCGATTGCGGCCTCTGCGGCGGCCACCAGCGATGCTGTTTATCAGCAGCGAACACCCAGCCGGGATGGCATTGGCAAGTTCTACCTTGATCGAGAAATTGCTGAAGTCATGGGTCACTTAGGCGCGGGTTGGTTGGAACGGCCCAGCCGCGATCGCGAAGAACAGCCCCAGAAACTACTGGCCGCGCTGGATCTAAAGCCAACTGATGCTGTCGCAGATATTGGTGCCGGTACAGGCTACTTCAGCTTTCGGATCAGTCCCCTGGTTCCCCAGGGAAAGGTGTTTGCAGTTGATATTCAGCCAGAGATGCTGGAAATGCTGACGGCCATTCAGCAAGCGAAGCAGGCCTTCAATGTAGAACCCGTACTGGGAAGTGCCACAAACCCGAATTTGGCGGACGCGTCGATCGACCTGGCACTGATGGTGGATGCTTATCACGAATTTGACTATCCCCGCGAGATGATGCAAGCGATCGTGCGGGCACTCAAACCCAATGGACGGGTTGTGCTGGTCGAGTACCGTGGCGAAAATCCGCTGGTGCTGATTAAAGGGTTACACAAGATGACGCAACGGCAGGTTCGCAAAGAAATGGCAGCCGTCGGTCTTACCTGGCTCGAAACCAAGCATGTGTTACCGCAGCAGCATATTTTGATTTTTGGCCGGGAGCGCACTTAGCCAGCATTGGGCAGCGTCGTCCATAGGAAAATGGCGACGGTCGCGATCGCCAGCACCCCCTGGATCAGATTGCCCACGAGCGAACCCACCACAATACCCAGCGCGGCCTTTGCAGCCAACCCCAAATCGCGGCGATAAAGAAACTCACCCAGCAATGCGCCCAGCAGTGGGCCAACCAGCATTCCCAGAATGGGGCCGCCCACCGGCAACGCTGGCAGCAATCCCAGAAAACCGACGATTAGCCCAACGAGAGCACCAATCTGTCCCCACTTGCTCGCGCCGGCTCGCTTCGCCCCGTAATAGGTGGCTAGAAAATCGATCCCAACGCTCGCGAGCAGCAGCACAAGCGCTACAGCCAGCGCAATGCTTACGCTCCCAAAGCCTTTGACCAGTCCCCAGATGAAAATGGCGATCGCAATCAGGCTAATCCCAGGGATGGCAGGGACTACAGCACCAACAATGCCAACTACCATGACAGCAACAAGTATCCAGTAAAGCGCAAGCATCCGCTATATCCTCATCCTCCATCCCTCACCCTTCATCCCTCATCCCTCATCCCTCATCCTTTAGCCTTCTCTTTCATCCCTCACCCTTCATCCCTCATCCTTCATCCTTTATCCTTTAGCCTTTATCCCTCATCCTTAGCCTGCCTCAACGTGTTTTCCAGTTTGTCCGCGATCGCGCTAATCCAGGCTTCGTCCTGGCGTGTATAGCTGCGCGGAGCGTTTGCGCCCAGGATCATGGCACCTTGCTTACCTAGCGGCTGACAGATAATTCCCTGTGTGTTTTCCGGCAAATAATCAAACTCAATACGTCCAGGGTAAGTCTTTAATGCGACTAGATACACAGGTGCCTGTTTATCGAGAACGCGCTGGAGAATTGGGCCGAGCGTCACTTCCCGCTTGGCCGACAAAATACCGCGTCGCAACAGCACTTTGCCGTCGTACCAAACCACGAGCGATCGCGTGACCGTGTTTGTCAACAACAGGTGCGAGGCCCAGGCAAGTTCGGTTCTCACGCGATCGGACACGTCTGAGTCCAGCTCAAAGCCCTCTTCGCCCAACAAATTCACCTGTTCTGGTAAACGAGGCTGCACCTGTTGCCAGAGCAAACCCGCTAAAATCAGAACGGCGCTCAGAATGACTCCAAGCACGTCCGATCGCGCCTGTGAGTCGGTAAGATCAGGCGTTAGCAACCGATTCACAAATAGTAAACATCCACCAAGGCCACCAACCGCGATGGGCAGCAGTCGTAAAACTTGATCCCGGTCTGATTTAGTCATCCCATTTCACGAAAAGCCTTTATATTCATTCTATTTGGAACCGTTCCAAAACTTGACTGCATGCAGTGGGAGCATGAATGAACGGGTATGGACGGTTCGATCGATTCGCAAAGTCACAGCTCGTTTGGCACTGTCTAGGAGGCAGAGATTGCTGGAATTATTTAGCTCTGGGTTGATGTCGCTCTGGTTTCACATGGCGGGGATATCGCGTCCCATCAATGCCGTTGGGGAAGGCGTAACCAGCGCGTTGTCATGGCAGGACACACCCTGGGTTGTGTTGCCAGGGACGCCCAACCCGGCCACCGAACGAACGCTGCAGCAGTATTTGGCGGGGTTAGCGCGGCAAGGTTTGTCCGAAACAGCGCAGGGCGTTTGGCTCCAGTCGGGGCTTCAGTTTCTTGCCAGCAACGAAGGCACAAAACCCTTGCCCGCGGCATCGCTGACAAAGATCGCGACCTCTCTCGCATCATTAGAGACCTGGGGGCCAGACCATCAGTTTGAAACGCTGCTGAGTGCAACAGGCCCGATCCAGAATGGGGTGCTGCAAGGGGATCTCGTTCTACAAGGTGGAGGCGATCCAGTCATTGTGTGGGAAGAGGCGATCGCGATGGGTAATGCCCTCAACCGCATTGGCATCACAAAAGTGGCAGGCAACCTGGTCATCACGGGCAACTTTGCTATGAACTTTGAGACTGCGCCTGATAAATCTGGGGCGTTGTTCAAGCAAGCCTTGAATGCTAAAACCTGGTCGGGCGAGGTGGAGACTGAATACCAGAATTTGCCGCAAGGCACACCACGGCCCCAGGTGGCGATCGCCGGCACGGTACAGGTTGTTACCTACGGTACCGACCTTCTGCCTAAGCAGATTTTGCTGCTGCGCCATCGGTCACTACCGCTGGCCCACATTCTCAAGCTGATGAATATTTACAGCAACAATGTGATTGCCGAGTCTTTAGCGAATTCGCTCGGTGGGGGGCCAGTAGTGGCGCAACAAGCCGCGATCGCGGCGGGGGTTCCCCAGGACGAAATTCGAATGAAGAACGGCTCCGGCCTGGGTACCGAAAATCAAATTTCCCCTAGAGCCATCTGCGCCATGTTTGCCGCAATTCAGCACTATCTCCAGTTTCGCAGCCTGACGATCGCTGACCTTTTTCCCATTGCTGGCGTTGATCCAGGCACAATTGACGATCGCAAAATTCCGCAGGCAGCCGTTGTCAAGACAGGAACACTGAATGATGTCAGTTCCCTGGCAGGCGTACTGCCCACCCACAATCGTGGCCTCATCTGGTTTGCCATTATCAACCGGGGCACTAACCTTGAAGACCTGCGCGATCGCCAGGACAAACTCCTGCAAACGCTGGTAAAACAGTGGGGAACCGTCTCTACTAGACCATTAACCCTATCGCCAACGACGGCTCAACCCGTCTCTTCGCTGCTGGGTGATCGCGATCGCAACGAAATTCTGTCCAAACCAGTTTTAGAGGTTCAGAGTATTCAGTAGACATGCCATCGGCGGAACGTGATCGCACCAGTCGATCAATCTGGCGTAAACATCTTTGGCGGTAAGAATCTGAAGTCGGGCGATCGCGCCACCAGTTCAAGAGCTGAACGCGTGAAAAAAACGTTGCTGGCTCGTAATTTTTGGGGTGAGGTCGATAGTCCACTAAATGCCGTTCTAACGAACAAAATACCTATTCATTCGATTAGACGCTTTTGAAAGAGGACGTTGATCCGTCAACTAGTGGCGGCTCTCAATTCCGTCAACATTTTTCGTAAGCTATGTCGCCAATAGGGAGGGTGCGTTCCCAGCAGCGCCGAGACTTTCTTTAGGGAAAGGACGGAAAAGGCGGGGCGTCTGGCAGGGGTGGGATATTCGGGCGTCGTAATGGGGACGACGCGCTGGATTTTGAGCGGGAAGCCGAGTCGTTCAGCCTCTTCAAAAATGGCAACGGCGAAATCGTACCAGCTACAGACACCGCTGTTGGTGTAGTGGTAGGTGCCAGCAGTATCGGCAGAAAGTTGGGGTACCAGTTGGGCAATCGCCACGGCCAGATCGTGTGCCCATGTCGGCGCACCAATCTGATCGGTCACGACGCGGAGTTCCTCTCGCTCGGCTCCCAGGCGCAGCATCGTTTTCACAAAATTACCTTTGCCCTTGGCACCGTAGACCCAGGCTGTGCGGATGATGAAGTGGCGATCGCACGCGGCACGTACGGCTGCTTCGCCTGCCAGTTTGGTTGCGCCGTAAACGCCTAATGGATTTGTCGCATCGGTTTCCAGGTACGGCGAACTCTGGGTGCCATCAAACACATAGTCCGTAGAGATGTGAATCAAGCCTGCGTCGATGCTCTTGGCGGCTTTGGCAAGGACTCCCGGCGAGACGGCATTCACCAACTTGGCGAGGTCTGGTTCGCTCTCAGCTTTGTCTACGGCTGTGTAAGCGGCGGCATTGATGACGATCGCGGGCTTCACAGTCTCCATGACCTGCTGCACGGCATCTGGCTGAGAGAAATCAACGCGATCGCGCCCCATGCTAATTACTTCACCAAAGGGAACCAGTGTTTTCTGGAGTTCCTGTCCTACCTGTCCAGTAATGCCTGTCAGCAAGATACGTGTCATAGAAAAAGGAGCGTTGGCTGTGGAGAACTGTGCCTATTGTGGCCTGCCTCAGCGCTTTTGAACTCAAAGATTGTGTAAGGTTCAGCAGTAAGCGGATCGGAATGTGGCGCATTAAGGGCACTAAAGCTCAAACGTGACTGCCCGATGGGACAGGTTTGGGTTGTAGTAAGGGTCTCCCTGCAACGTCTCAAAATAGGACTTCCATTTGGTGTTCAGCGTTTCCCATTCCCGCGGTTGCAGCCCCTTCGGACGGCTGACCGATTCGTGGTGAGTTAACTGAGCGTGAGGCGTCACGACATTGCGATAACCTGCCTGGTGCGCCTTTAGGCACAGATCAACATCGTTATAGTTCAGCGGGAAGATTTCATCCATACCGCCAAGCTGTTGAAACAAATCGCGACGCATCATCAGACATGCCGCCGTCACGGCCAGGTAGTTTCGATTCACAATGTTGGAGCAGAAATAGCCCGGATGATTGCCATCAAACCCATGAAACGCATGACCAGGGTTGCCGTCCAGCACCATGACTCCCCCATGCTGAATGGTGCCGTCCGGAAATAGGAGCTTTGCGCCAACCGCACCAATATCATCCTGCTGGGCAAACTCCAGCATCGATTCCAGCCAGTCTGGAGTGATGACCTCAGTATCATCATTCAGCAACAGCAGGACTTGACCAGTTGCGCTGGCAGCTCCTTGATTAATGCGATTCGCAAAGTTAAACGGCTCAGCACAGCGCACCAGACGCACATTAGGAGCCGCGATCGCCGTTAACGTTGCATCGGGAATATCAAACCCATCCACAACCACAATCTCAAACTTGCGATACGTGCTGCGCTCCTGGATGCTGCGGATACAGGTTTCGATCGCGACCTGCAACCCGTCAGCCGTTTCGATCGCCTTCCCAGCGCTGGGAATGACAATACTGATCAGCGGCTCACCCTGAATGTGACGTCGCACGCGCCAAAAGCCGGGGCGATCGGGGGTTTCTTCGACCCAACCAGCATAGGGACTGCGTGCCAGCATGTCTTCCAACGCTCTGCGAGCGGCGATATACGCCCAGGGCTTGGCCTGCTCGCCACCTGCCGTGACGGACGCCGGAATAATGCGCCAGTGGTAGAGAATTTTGGGAATGTGACGAATATTTTGGGTCTTTTCGACCACGCGCAGCACCAGATCATAGTCCTGAGAGCCATCGTAGCCGGGTCGAAATCCACCGATCGCGCGAATGAGGCTGGTACGGTAGACGCCCAGATGACACGTGTACATGCAGGCGTGAAAATAATCTGGCGACCAGTCAGGCTTGAAAAATGGGTCGATCCGTTTTCCCTGAGGTGTAATCTTGTCTTCGTCGCTGTAGATGAAGTCAGTGTCGGGGTATTGGTTGATCAGCTTGGCGTTTTCAAAGAGCGCATCAGCCGACAGCTCATCATCGTGATCCAGTAGCGCAATGTAGTCACCCGTGGCAAGTTCTAGAGCAGAGTTGCTGGCCGTCGCAATCTGACCGTTTTCAGTACGAAAAACGACTTTGATCCGCGCATCCATCTGACTGTAACGGGTCAAGATGGACTTGATATGCGGTTTGGTAGAA
>JAJPKC010000424.1 GCA_021323955.1 Oscillatoriales cyanobacterium Centralia_MAG_596
GTACGCAATGATGCTCGCTGGAGCGGTCTGCCGATCATTGTGCTCACCGCCTATACCGATGCCACTATCGTGAATCAGGTGTTTGCCGCGGGTGCCGATGACTTCATCAGCAAGCCGATCGTGGGGCCGGAACTGGTGGCTCGCCTATTGCACCGCCTGGAGCGGGTCAAGCTCCTGAAAAGCGTAGCAACGCTCCATCAAAATGAGGTCAATGGGCGGCAGAACGCCGAGACGGCGCTCCTGAAAGTGAAAGATGAATTGGAGATGCGGGTGGCAGAGCGAACGGCTGAGTTGGTTAGCGTCAATGAACGCCTGCGGTCTGAGCTTAATGAGCGAAAGCAAATTGAAGAAGCGCTACGGGTATCCCAGGTTCGATTTTCGGGCATTCTCGACATTGCCGACGATGCCGTGATTTCGCTTGACCAGAAGCAACGAATTACGCTGTTTAACCAGGGGGCAGAGAAGATTTTCGGGTACACAGCCCAGGAGGCGATCGGGCAACCGTTGGAGTTACTCCTGCCAGCACGCTTTGCCAAGCAGCACCGACAGCATGTGGTTGATTTTGGTGGGTCGCCCAGCGAGGCTCGCCGCATGGGCGAACGGCGCGAGATTTTTGGTCGCCGCAAAAATGGTGAAGAGTTCCCGGCTGAAGCCTCGATCTCGAAGCTGCAACTCCGGGGCGAAACGATCTTCACGGTGATCCTGCGTGACACCAGCGAACGCAAAGTGATTGAACGGATGAAGGATGAATTCATCTCGATCGTGAGCCACGAACTCCGCACCCCGTTGACCTCCATTCACGGTTCGCTGGGAATGCTGGCTAGTGGCTTGCTCGATGCCGACCCCGACACCGGAAAACGCCTTCTGGAAATTGCCGTGAACAGTACCGAGCGCTTGATCCGACTCATCAATGACGTTCTTGATGTGGAACGGATCGAATCGGGAAAGGTCACGATGGCCAAGGAAAACTGCAATGTTGCCGACCTCATGGCAAACGCTGCAAACGTGATGCAGGCAATGGCCGAGAAGTTTGGGGTGGCGTTGTCTGTGGCACCGCTGTCAGCCAGAGTCTGGGCCGATAGCGATCGCCTGATTCAGACCATCACCAATCTGTTAAGCAATGCCATTAAGTTTTCGCCCAGTGGCAGCACCGTCTGGCTATCGGCAGTGCCGCAGGATGATTGCATTTTATTTCAAGTCAAAGACCAGGGACGGGGCATCCCGACGGAAAAGCGGGAGACGATTTTTGAACGCTTTCAGCAGGTAGACAGCTCGGACTCTCGCAATCAGGACGGTACCGGCCTGGGGTTGGCTATCTGCCGCAATATTGTGCAACAGCACGGTGGACGGATCTGGGTTGAAAGCCAGATCGGAAAAGGCAGTACGTTTTACTTCACGCTGCCAACGCCAGGTGAACCCTGAGAACGTCTACGCAGGTGGAGTGCTGCAACCGCTGGCTGCGGCCTCAGCGTGCTGATTGACAGCGATCGACTGCACCGGGTTAAAAAATAGCCTCACAGATGATCGCTGTAGGGCAGGGGACACGCCTTCTAGCGCCTGTTTTCAGAACTGAGCGCGGGTAGGGAGAAGGGCGATGAGAGCGCTGACAAACTCGGCGCTGATCTAACCCACGATCCTTCGTCTATGGGCCAGAGTACTGAATGGGGGCAACGCGCTAGTCTACCATCAGCATCAGCCGTGTCGGGTCAAGCTGCACAGACCAGGGAAACGGCTGATCTTTGATGGCATACCACCGTTCCTTAAAAACTTCTGCCTGTACGTGATAGTCCTGCACGTCGGTGGGGGCTGCCTTGAACTTGAGGAATAGTGTCATCCGGTGAGGCGTCTCGCTGGTAGCGGCTAACCAGCAGGGGTAGGTGTTCTCGCCATGCGGCTCGGTGGTAAGGCTGATCTGGTGTGCCCGAATACCAATATCGGTGAGGCGATCGGGAACGGTTTCCAGCACGCGTAACGTAATCCCCCAATCGATCGCGGCTACGAGTCCAGCCCCCTGCACCACGGCCCGCGAGAAGTTTTTACAGCCCGTTAACTGGGCCACCCGTACCGTTTGCGGATGTTCAAAAATTTGATGCTTAGCGCCGTAGGCGATCGGCGTCCCGCTTGACATCACCATAAGGTTTTCGCACACCCGGTACGCCTCCTCTAAATTGTGCGTGACAAACAGCGTCACCCCACGATAGGTAGCCAGGACATCCAGTAGCTGCCGTTCCATCTGGCTACGCAGGTATGTGTCCAGCGCTGAGAATGGCTCGTCAAGCAGCAGTGCTTCGGGTTCGGTTGCCATTGCTCTCGCCAGCGCCACCCGCTGCTGCTGCCCACCAGAAAGTTGATGGGGATAGCGATCGCCCATCCCCTGGAGCTGCACCAGCGCCAGCTGTGCTGCCACGTGCTGACGACGCAGAGCCCGGGGACGCTTGTGGAGGCCAAAGGCAATATTTTGGGCGATCGTCATGTGGGGAAACAGGGCATAGTTTTGAAACACCAGACCCACGTTGCGCTGGTGGCTGGGCAGATTGATACGCTTGTCGGCATCAAACAAAATGCGTCCATTCAGGACAATCCGCCCGCTCGTAGGCGTTTCCACACCCGCAATGCAGCGGAGGGTCATACTCTTTCCCGAACCCGAGCCACCCAGAATACCGAGCGTTTCCTGCCGTGCAGTGAACGCTGTATTCAAGGTAAAGCGCGATCGCTGCTGTTTGAAATCGACCAGCAGTCCGGTGCTGGTTTCCATGAGAGGTGGCTGCGTCCGCTGGCCGAGAGCGGCGACCGGGGTTTGTTTGCCCCCTCGATCGACTGGCTCATCCGCTTCAATCAATTCGGGCTGCCCCTGTCGCTTATGCTCATACCGCTGCTGCCAGAGGTTCACCGCCAACAGCCCCGACAGTGAAATGGCCATGATCACGATCGCCCATAGCCATGCCTCCTGCAAGTCTCCCGCTTCCACCGCAAAGTAGATTGCCATCGGCATCGTTTGCGTTTCACCGGGAATATTGCCCGCCAGCATCAGCGTGGCACCAAATTCGCCCAGTGCCCGCGCAAACGCCAGAGTCACGCCTGCCAACAGTCCGGGCATCGCCAGCGGCAAGAGAACCCGAGCAAACACGCGCCGTTCCGACGCACCCAGGGTTCTGGCGACCTGTAGCAGGCTGGGATCAATCTGCTCAAATGCGCCCAGAGCAGTCCTGTACATGAGTGGGAAAGAGACGACCACCGCCGCGACAACAGCCGCATACCAGGTGAAAATAATGGTAAAGTCAAATCGATCCATCACGGTTCCCAGCGGCCCATTTTTGCCAAACAGCAGCAGCAGCAGAAACCCAACTACTGTGGGCGGCAAAATCAGGGGCGAAATGAGAACTCCTTCTATGACGGATTTCCATCGCCCCCGATAGCCCAGCATCCAGTAGGCGGTTGCGGTACCAACAATGGAAGTGGCGATTGTGGACAGTGCGGCTGTTTTAAGCGAAATCCATAGGGGTGATAAGTCGGTGGGCATACGCGTGACTCTTATTGAGCAATGCCAAATCCATATTTCTTGAAGATGGCCTGTGCCTGCCCACCACTCAAGAACTGGGCGTAAGCGCGGGCGGCCTGCTGGTTCCGGCTGGAACGAATAACCGCAATGGGATATACGATCGGCGAGTGCAGGTTTCTGGGTGCCGTCGCCACTTGCTTGACCTGGCTGGAAATTTTGGCATCAGTTACGTAAACAACCCCAGCATCTGCGTTGCCGCTCTCCACAGTCCCTAAAACGCTGCGTACAGAGTTGCCATACACAAATTTCGATCGCAACGGTTGCAGTAGTCCCAGGTTACGAAATAGCTCCGCTGCATATTGTCCAGCCGGAACACTGCGGGGTTCACCGACAGAAATGCGCCGAACATTGGCATTCGCTAACTGCCGGAAGCTGGTCAATCCCAGCGATGCGTTGACAGGCACAACTAGCGCAAGGTCATTGGTCAAAAGATTTCGACGGGTATCATTCAGAATTAGATGTTGAGTCTGTAGGGCGTCCATTTGCTTGGCCGCCGCCGAGATAAAGACATCAACCGGTGCGCCCTGTGCAATCTGCTGCTGTAGCGGCCCCGACGCGGCGAAGTTATAGTTGAGCGTCACGCCTGCATGTGTCTGCTTGAAAATGGGATCGATCGCCTGCAGTGCATCCTGTAAGCTGGCCGCTGCCGCCACTAAAAGCCTGTTTGACTGAGCATCGGCTGGCTGTGGGGCATCAATCTTGAACCCAACTGACACCAGCAGGGCGATAAGCAAACCACCCAGAAAAATCATCACACGTCGTTTCATAGAGCTGAAGTTCCACCGTAAAGGTTTGTAGGGCCACTCACCGTAATTGGGCGACAAATCTATGGATCGGATTGTATTTTATCAATAGATTACCAACATACTTGGTAGATTTAAATGCCGAGAAGAATTATACCCATTCCCAAGTGGATCAGGTGCGTGTTGGCGAAGCGTTACAGCAAGTGCGCGAATTACACCTGTTCCCAGGTGGGTCAGCCACCGACGTCTGGAGCCGAGTGGTGGGTCTGGGCTTTGACAGGCGCTTCGAGGTGAGCACTCTGCTGAACAGCACTCCGTCGAGCGATGTGGCCCACGCAAATGAAAATGGCGGTATCGAGATCCGGTTTGATTTCGGAAAGTATTTGGAGGCGGAAGCGTCACTCGAAACCCCTTTCAGTCTCGGTATGCGTTCAAATTTCAGGTTGGAACGCTCTGGATTGCAGCGGAGTTGTTCGATAGAGTTCTAAGGTAAGGATCGTGAATTAAATCACATCGGCAAATCCAATCGTAAGGGCTTAGCATGCGGCAGGTATGCTTCCGGTGATGGTAGCGGTTTTTGCCCGCATGCTAAGCCCCTA
>JAJPKC010000261.1 GCA_021323955.1 Oscillatoriales cyanobacterium Centralia_MAG_596
GGTTGTCCCCATCGCTCCGGTCAATACCCCAATCATTGCACTTAAAACGGAGCCCTCATGATGAACCCATCCCGCCAGCCGCGATTATTCGTTCCATCAGTGCTGCTTGGGCTGCTGGTTGTCCTGGTCAGCAGCCGAGCCTTGGCACAAAAGCAGCCGAATTCAAACCCCGCCAACCGCCGCATTCATTACGAACTGAAGGAACCACCGCCAACCGGAAATCCCACCCAAACCAGCGGCGCTGGCAGTCGCGGCGGCATTGGCAACTGTCCTGCGGTGGAAACGCCGCTCACCGCGCTTGTCCCAAAAGCTCAAACGGCCCGCAGTACCTTCTTTGGGGGGAAAACATTGGAGGCACGGCCAACCATCTGGGTCTATGTCCCTTACGCGCTGACGCCGCACCTTCCTGGGGAACTCCGACTCCGCGAGACGGATACCAGCGGTAATCAGGTCAATACCGCGATCGCTCAAATTACAGGCACCTCACCGGGCGTGATTGGCATTCGCCTGCCATCGGGCCACGCGTTAGCAAAAAACCAACTATACACCTGGAGTTTTGTGGTTCTGTGTGATTTAAACGATGCATCGGCCAATCAGTTTGTCAAAGCAGCCGTTCAGCGTATCGCACCCGACCCATCTCTGGTACAGCAATTGAAGCACGCCCAGTTCTGGGATCGTGCCGCGCTTTACGCTCGCTCCGGTCTCTGGTACGACATGCTGACGGTCTTAGCCGCCCATCGATATAGCCAGCCCAGCGATGTGGCGCTGTCCCAGGAATGGAATTCCTTGCTGGAAAGCGTTGGACTCGATGACCTTGTTGCAAAGGCGATCGTGCAAAGTCCGGGAACCGCGCCCTGACCACAGATCGGAACCGTCTCTAACTTGTCATACTGAACCGCCTGAACCGTTGTGAAGCATCCTGGTTGATCGCCGAAACCTAGATCTTCAAGCCTGCGGCAGCCAGGAAACGCCGTACTTTGCTCCACCCAAAATGGCCATTTTCACCCTTTCAGACCTCCTCTGGAAGATTGGACGCAAAAAAGCGGGCGATTGTGGCTCGATCGCAACAACCAATGCTATTGGAAGTCCTGCAACGTGAATATAGTTCCCCTCGACATTCCCCATTCCACTTTCAAAATCGGTGGCGGACTCTGTTCAAGAACCCGCGCTACGAGTCAGATTGGACTGCAACTGGCGACAACTGCGGTGGTTAGCCTGATCGCGATCGCGCCTCTAGGGGCACAGTCCATTCCAGCCACCCAAAACGGTGTCGGCAACAATTTGACCCAGGCATTACCAAACAATCAGACCAGCGCTGCCGACGTGATCACCCATCTTGATCTACCAGGATTGGTGCAGCACATTTTAGTCACTGCAGGGAGCAGTAATGTTTCTGTCGTCAATGGGTTGCTTCAAATAACCAACGGTAACGCCAATTCATTTTTGTTCACCTCGACCGGCACTGTATTGAGATTAAATTCCAGTCTGAATGTCCCAGCGGCCTTCCAATCCAGCTCGCTGCGCTCTACAGCGTTTGGTGATGGGATCGGTACGCGCAATAACAGCCCGAATGCGCTCTCGGTGACTCCAGAGTGGCTGAATGGGATCGCTCAACCGCCACCATCGCCTTTTGATCGCGACAGGATAAATGGTACGTGGGGCTGGAACGGGCAAATAGCGGTTACGGCTCTACCAGAACAAAATCTGGTGCGTCTGAGTCAGCCTGGAAGCCTGCTGCAGCTAGAAATTCCGGCGATCGATACTCAATCTGGGGAACGCAAGATACCTGTCGGTGCGCTGAATGGGGCGCAGGTTTCGCCATTTTCCCTCGCAGCTATATCGCCCCTCTCCCTTCCCCAACTCCTGACAGGCGGCAATGAACAACATGCGACAACGATTGTTGTAACCCAGGGCACGGTTCAGCTCATCGGTTCTACGGCGGGCCTTGCCGTAATTCACGCTGGATCAATCATTCATTCTTCTACAGACGCTCTTGCGCCTGCCCCGATCGAATCCATCGCCCCCATTAACCGTGAGGCGGATAACCGTGAGGCGAATAACCGTGAGGCGGACAAGCAGAGCGATTCGGCGGCGCGGCTTTTACCTATAACATCGGGCGCAGTGCGGCTTCCTATGCCGTCCTGCATGGATGCAGGTGTCGCGGCAACAGAGGTGCACCTCTCCCAGTTTTATCAGCACTATCTGGGCATCAGCACCGATCGCACAGTACCGGATAACTGCAAAATTCTCAACGCCGTGCAGAAAAAAACAGGTATCAAAACGGCTATTCTCTATGCCACGTTTGTCCCTGTATCACTCACTGTTGACCCAGATCAAGATCAGCTAGAGCTTGTGCTGGTCAGTAGCGATGGTCGCCCCATCCGCCAGCGTATTTCCGCTGCGACCCGTAACAAAATGGTCGGGTTAGCAAAGACCTTTCGGCATGAAGTTTCAGATCCCAGTCAAACGGATAGCGATCGCTACAAGGACTCGGCGCAGCAGCTCTATCAATGGTTAATCGCACCGATCGAGGCCGATCTAAAGACACGGGGCATTCAAAACATTACCTTCATTCTGGACACCGAACTCAGTTCCATGCCCCTGGCTGCACTTTATGACGGTATTCATCGCCAGTTCTTGATCCAGAAATACAGCATTGGGTTAATGCCCAACTGGAGCCTGACGGATACTCGTTACACAGACATCCGGCGAACTCAAGTGCTGGCAATGGGGCGATCGATCTTTACTGACCGTAATCAGTCGGCGCTGCCTGCTGTGCCGATCGAGCTGTTTCTGATCACCACCAAACTCTGGTCAGGCAAACGCTTTCTCAACCAGGAATTCACGTTGCCAAACTTAGTCAGACAACACCAGCAAAACCATTTTGGGATTATCCATCTGGCCACGCACGGCGAATTTCAGCCTGATCCATCGGGCCTGACAAAGGTATCTTCCGTCGTCAAATCTGAAACCGTGGCCAAACAGAATGTTCAATCACCCGTCGTGGACCATTCTTACATTCAATTTTGGGATACTAAATTGCGCCCCAGCCAGTTGAGGCAGCTCAAGCTGGACAATCCACCCGTGGAATTGCTCGTCCTCAGCGCTTGCCGCACCGCCCTGGGAGACACGGATACGGAGCTAGGCTTTGCCGGTCTCGCCGTCCAATTTGGCGTAAAATCGGCGATCGCCAGCCTTTGGTATGTCAGCGATACGGGAACCCTGGGCCTCGTGATCGAGTTTTATCAACGGCTCAGGAATGCTCCCATCAAAGCTGAAGCCCTACGACAAGCACAAGTGGCGATGTTGAGTAAGCAAGTGACCATCCAACATGGACAACTGCGTTGGACCGGCGGCGATCAACCCCTGCCTCCGGGTCTACCTACCGATGCCGATTTATCCCATCCCTATTACTGGGCCAGCTTCACATTGGTGGGCAATCCCTGGTAATGAGGACCTGATCACCCCAGCAATGCGAAGCGCTGTAATGCCACCTCACATTAATTCCGTCTGGAGGGGGTCTGGGGGACGCAGCCGTCCCTCAGATTGGGGGTTTGGGGGCTGGCCCCCAAGGGTCGGATGCCTAGATTTGTGCAGACACAGTAGCTGATTCAGGGGGACTGATGGGGATCTTGGTGAGAATGTGTAGCATTCATTGTTTGAATTGGGATAAGAACGGCTACGGCTATAGAAGCCACAAAAGCAGCAAAATCAGAACACTAGAGCTTCAGCCCACCCTCCTGGAGCTTCTTGAATGGATCGAGGAGGAAATCAATCACCCGACGCTGACGGGTAATGACTTCTGCCGTCGCCGTTTGGCCAGGAGTAAGGGGAATGGTACGCGTTGGCGTGTGAATATAGGGGCGATCGATCGCGATCTCCAGTTCAAATACTTCGGCCTGTCCTTGTTTGGTTTCCAGGATCTTAGAGTCAGGCGATATCCAGTTGAGACGGCCTTCCACAATGCCATAGTCCTGAAACGGATAGGCATCAAACTTGATCTTGACGGGCATCCCGACCCGCAAAAATCCACTTTCCTGGCTGGTCATTTGCGCCCTCAGGACAAAGGGGGTCTTTTGAGGCGCAATCTGCGCGATCAGCACACCGGGCTGCACTACCGATCCAGCCGTTTTAATTGGCAGTTGAAAGACGGTGCCATCGATCGGCGCTTTAATGACACGCTGTTGCAGTTGAAATCGCAATGAAATCAGTTGTTTATTCGTCTGTGCGATTTCAGATTCCACATCGGTAATTTGCGCGTGCAGTTCCTGGAGCTGTTTTTCGCTTTCAATCAGGCTGAGTTCACCTTCGCGTTTTGTTTTTTCATACGTGCTGTGTTGTTTCTCAAGTTCGGATTGAGACTGTTGCAGATCTGACTGATTCTTCTTTAAGCGTTGCTGGGTTTCAATTAAGGCCCGTTGTGCGTCTTCGGACTGGATCCCTGAAATAATTCCCTGCTGGCTGAGTTGCTCAAACCGTTTCACCCGCGTGTCGTCCTTTGCCAAAAGCTGTTGCGATAGGGCAGACGACACTTGA
>JAJPKC010000153.1 GCA_021323955.1 Oscillatoriales cyanobacterium Centralia_MAG_596
ACGGCGAATCTGTTTTTGCTGAATCCTAATGGGATTGTGTTTGGCCCGAATGCCCGGTTGCAGTTGGGCGGCTCGTTTTTTGCCACCACTGCGAATAGCGTGAAGTTTTCAGACGGCAGTGAGTTCAGTGCGACCAATCCCCAAGCTCCGCCGTTGCTGACGGTAAATGTGGCACCGGGGGTGCAGACAGGGGCAAGAGCACCAGAATCAATGATCTCGAGTGCGGGCAATCTGGCCGTGACAGCAGGGCAACGTATCACGCTGCTGGGTGGCACCACCACCAGTACGGGAACGTTGACAGCGCCGGGGGGCACGGTGCAGGTATTGGGCGATCGCGTAGCCATCCTCGACAATGCCCGTGTGGATGTCTCCGGGCCCACAGGGGGCGGCACCGTCTTAGTCGGTGGTGACTACAAAGGTCAGGGAACCGTACCCAATGCCGTTCAAACTTACGTTGCGCCTACCGCTACGATTAATGCCGATGCTACAAGTACTGGAAATGGCGGTGCGGTGATTGTCCGAGCCAAAGAGAATACTGATTTTGCTGGCAGTATCAGCGCTCAAAGTCAAACAGGCAAGGGCGGCCTGGTAGAGATCAGTGGCTCCCAATTGTCTTTTCAAGGTTCGGTGAAAACTTCAGCCCCAGCAGGCAACACAGGCACCCTACTGCTTGACCCCGATAACATCACCATTGGCTCAACGTCCACCATTCCTGGCGATACCCTGATTAATCCAACCACACTGGCCAATAATCTCAATACCAGTGAAATCACTTTAATGGCGACCAATGCGATCAACGTTACGGGAAGTGTAGACGCTAACAGTCCCAATGCTTTAAACCTCCAGGCGCATGATATCGCCGTCACCAATGCTGTTATTAGTCAGTTGGGGGCTGGCAATATTATCTTAGACACCACTCAGCAGACGGGGACTCCTACCCAAAACACTCAAGGGACTTCTGTTGTCCTTCGTAACGGATATATTCAAACTTCCGGAGGAGGAGATATTCAAATCACGACCGGTACGCTTACGGTCGTCAACAATGCCCAACAACTACTGAATAGTGGTGATAATACTGATCCACTCCTGGGTCTGGCAAGTGTTGGCGAAGCCTTGGCGACCGATACGAATGGTAGTCAAAAGGCAGGGAATATCAAACTGACTGTCAGTGGTACCGCGACCTTTGATGGATCCTCTGGTGGTGCCTCTAGTTCGGTCGGAACAGGTGCCAGTGGCCAAGGCGGCAACATTGAATTGACAGCGGGTGCCCTCGCTCTCACTAATGAGGCCGCTCTAGCAGCTGATACAAACGGCAGTGGAAATGCAGGGGATCTCAAGGTAACAGTTCAGGGTGGGGCGCGGTTTGATGGTCGAGGGAGTGGGTTATCCAGTCAGGCTGGTGGCGATGGCAATGGTGGCAATATCGAACTGACGGCAAGCACCCTCGTTCTCACGAATGGGGCGCAAGTGGCATCGGGGACTGAGGGAAAGGGGAATGCGGGCAGTGTCAAGATTCAGGTAAATGGCTCAGTGGTTGTCGAGAATTCAACTATCGATGCAAGCAGTATCGATTTCAATACGGTGCTTCCTCCTGAGGTGTTGAGTTTTCTAAGTGAGTTTTTGAGTTTTGCAAATTCATTTGCCTCTTTCGCTCAAGACTTGGCGCAAGGCTTCACAGGTCAGGACTCGGCTCTTTCCCTGCCGTCTGTCGATCAGCTATTAACCAATAGCGGTGTCGGCGCTGGCGGCAGTATCTTTCTTCAGGCTGGCAGATTGGAATTAAGACAGGGTGGTACCATTGCTGCAGGCACTAGCAGAGCCCAGGGTGGCAACATCACTCTAAATGTAAGAGACTTACTGATCATGCGCGGTGGCAGTAAGATTTCTGCTA
Organism: Oscillatoriales cyanobacterium Centralia_MAG_596; assembly: GCA_021323955.1. Classification (GTDB taxonomy): domain Bacteria; phylum Cyanobacteriota; class Cyanobacteriia; order Leptolyngbyales; family Leptolyngbyaceae; genus Stenomitos. Next base: position 1,892 of record JAJPKC010000153.1, read on the forward strand.
CTGCCGGCATTGCTCAAGCTGATGGCGATGCTGGCAACATTACGATCAATGCACCTAAAGGGTTTTTAGTGACGGCTCCCAATGAGAATAATGACATTAGTGCTAATTCCTTCAGCAGCAGGGGTGGACGAGTCACAATCAATGCTCAGGGAATTTTTGGGTTTACTCCCCGCAGTCGGCAAGACTTGGTGCAGTTATTGGGTAGCAAGGTTTCATCCCAAATTGAACCCACTATGCTACTGCAAACGAATGACATTGCTGCCATTTCTCAAGGCAACCCCAACTTGAGTGGAAGCGTGATCCTCAACACGCTCAACCTTGACCCCAGCCAGGGCTTGCAAGAACTGAATCTTACTCCCGTTGACCCCTCCAGACTGGTAGCGCAGGGCTGCAACAGCGGTCGTAAAGTGGTGGAAGGCGAGAGCAAGTTTGTGGTGCTCGGTCGCGGCGGGTTGACGGCCAGTCCTAATGATCCCTTTGGCGGTACCGCCGTGCTGGACGATCTGGGTAGTCCCGCAACCAATGTCGCCATCGCTACCAGTGAGCCTCTTCCACCCCCACTAACGTCCACATCCCCAACCCCCATGGTCGAAGCCCAGGGCTGGGTGAAAGACGCCAAGGGCAAACTTTATCTGGTCAGTCAGTCAACCAGTGCCCCTATCGATGGAACGCCGTCACCGCCTGTACAATGCCCGCAGCGTTAGGAGTTTGCCAATGACAGCCAGACGTGTCAGCGCAACTCTAAAGCGAAAACGGTGCGATCGCCGCACCCGTCCAACGTCTGTCCCAATCACGCAACCATTGCAGCTTTAAGCCATTTTATGTTTCTTCAGGGGGTCTTATGCGGTTGGCAACCTTGCTCCGGTCATTGGGTTTAAGCATCAGCACGACTCTGCTCATCATTTGCCTTGCAAGTATTGCACCGTCTCCGGCGATCCAGAAAGCAGTGCTGCCCAGCCCGATCGCCGCTCCTGCAAGCACAACGCCGCTGCAATTGACCCAGGACGGTCGCAGACAGTATGAGAATGGACAATTTGCTGAAGCGGTCATCCTATGGCAAAAGGCCGCTGCCGGGTTTGAAGCAGCGCATGACACTCTCAATCAGGCAATGGTACTGAGTAATTTGGCACTTGCGTATCAACAATTGGGGCAGATGCAACAGGCGCAACAGGCGATCGAAAAAAGCCTGCAACGTTTGGGCTGTTCCGCCTCTGGTGTGGCGTGTCAGGTCTCTGGCAACAGCTCAACCAAAGTGCTGGCACAGGCACTCACCACATTGGGCAGATTGCAGCTAGCGCAAGGGCAGGCGGAACAAGCCTTTGCCACCTGGCAGCAAGCAGGCGATCGCTACCAGCAGGTGAACGACCAGGCTGGAGTCGTGCGGACTCAAATCAATCAGGCACAGGCACTCCAGGCAGGGGGACTGTACCGTCGAGCGGAAGCCTTATTGCAATCGATCAACCAGACGTTAGAAAAACAAGCGGATCCGACCATCAAACTCTCTGGACTCATCAGCTACGGTGACGCCCTGCGGCGGATGGGCAACCTGCAACAGTCTCAGGCTGTTCTGGAAAACGGGCTCAAACTGGCGCAACAGCAGCGGGCGATCGCGGATACTGCCGCTGCTTATTTGAGTTTAGGCAATACAGCTCGTGCGCAGATCCGATCCGGGAATAGCGCCTCCTCTCAGCTAACGGATGCGGCCCTGCATTACTACCAGCAGGCCGCAGACATCGCGCCCAACCCCACCGTCAAAGTTCAAGCGCAGTTAAATCGACTCAGCCTCCTGATCGAAAACAAGTCCTGGCAAGACGCTCAGACCCTGGCTCAACAGCTTTTGTCACAGCTTCCGGGTCTCCCTGCCAGCCGCACCAAAACCTATGCCCAGATTAGCTATGCCAGTAATCTCATTCAACTGGCGGCAAAGGATGCGCCATCGGGGTACGGCAGAGTCTGTCAGGAGCAGACAGCCCTTGATCGCCCCACAGTCTATACCCAGGGAAACGACACCCAGGGAAACGACACGCAAGGAAAGGCTGTGACGATCGACAACGCAAAGAGTCTTGATCAAACCATGGCACTCGATCAAATCACCAGGCCCTTCTCACCCTTAACGACAGCGGCTTATATCCTGGCGGACGCGATTCAGCAAAGCAGTGCCGTGCAAGACTGGCAGGCAAAATCATTTGCGTTAGGTTACTTGGGACATGCCTATGAGACCGATGGACGCTGTTCGGACGCCCTTTCTCTCACCCGTCAGGCACTGTCACTGGCCCAAAGCCATAAAGCGCTCGACATTGCTTACCGCTGGGAATGGCAGACGGGGCGGTTGTACCGGGATCTCGCCACAACCCAAATCGCGAACCGTGACAAACAGGCGATCGCAACCAGTCCAGCGTATCAAAACGCGATCGCCGCCTATAAAGCTGCCTTTGCGACGCTTCAAAGTCTCCGTCGAGACCTGGCAGCAGGGAATGCAGACGCCCAATTTAACTTTCAGGAGCAGACAGAAGAACCGATTTACCGCGAATTTGTCGATCTGCTGCTACGACCCAAAACACCGAGTCAAGACAATCTGGTGCAGGCGCGAGCGGTCATTGAGTCGCTGCAAATTGCAGAATTGGAAAACTTTTTGCAGGAACCCTGTGTGGCATCAAACTCGGAGTCAATCGATCGCGTTGCCGATGAAGCCACTTCCACGACTGCTGCCCTGTTTCCGATTATTCTCAAAGACCGGATTGAAGTCATCCTCAAGTTGCCTCGGCAAAAGGATTTAATTCACTACAGCTATGCCGTCCCGGAAGCCCAGGTGAGCGATACTATTGAGCAATTTCACCAGAAATTGCAGTTAGATTACGGCTTTGAAACCGTCAAAGTGGAAGCAAAAGCCGTTTACGATTGGCTGCTGGCCCCGGCTAGAACGCAGCTAGACGCTGCCAGGATCGACACGCTAGTCTTCGTCCCCGACAGTAAGCTGCGCAATGTACCAATGTCAGCGCTCTATGATGGGAAACAGTTTCTGGTCGAGAACTTTGCCACAACGGTTGCCCTCAACCTGCAGCTCCAGAACCCAAAACCCTTACCCAAACAATTAAGGGTACTGGCAGCCAGCCTGACCGATCCACCCGCTACCTTTGCGAACTTTGCCAGACTGGAAAATGTAAACAAGGAGCTGACGGCGATCGCCAACGCCGGTATTACCGTCATTCCCATTCAAGACAACCAATTTACAACGCAGGCATTCAACCAAAAAATTAATCAATTATCGTTTTCGATCGTGCATCTCGCCACTCACGGTCAATTTAGCTCAGACCCGCAAAAGACCTTCCTTCTCACTGCCAGCGGCAGCATTAAAGTGGATGACCTGGGCAGTCTCTTTCGGACGCGCGGCTTGAACCGCACAGACGAAATCGAATTACTCGTCCTGAGTGCCTGTGAAACCGCATCGGGTGACAACCGTGCGACCCTGGGTATCGCTGGAACGACGGTGCGGGCGGGTGCCAGAAGCGCGATCGCGTCCCTCTGGAGCCTGGACGATGAATCCAGCGTCGAACTGATGAAGCAGTTCTATCAACAGTTGAGTCAAGGCAACATTTCCCGTGCGAAAGCGCTGCGTCAGGCCCAGTTAGCACTCATCAATAGTGAACAATACGCCTATCCTCGCTATTGGGCTCCCTTAATTCTGCTGGGAAATTGGCTATAAGTTGGTCTGCCGCCACAGGTTTCCAGTCCCGGACGCCATGAATTATCTACCTTCCCAATGTGCCGCAAAAACGTTGAGAGCCGTTTGGCATGAGGTGCAATGGGACGACTAACCCATGCAAAGTGCAGGATCTGAGCAAATTGGCGCAATGACACGAATGTCATCACCGCTGAGGCTAAGCTGCCACCCGCGACAACTTATTAATTACGGCTCACCGCCCAAACAAGCGGGAGAACGGAGAGAGAGGGATTCGAACCCTCGTTACAGTTACCCGTAAACAGCATTTCCAGTGCTGCGCCTTCAACCACTCGGCCATCTCTCCAGGTTTGGACTGTGTCACTTGCCACAGAAAAATTATATTAGCAGAACCAGGTAGACTTTAGGCAGAAGACAAAAGGTAAAAGGCAAAAAACACGCGGTAACGTTTTAGAGGCTAGCGCCACTGTTCCGTTCCGTCGCCAAACCTCTATTCCTGGCACACTCGAATTTAACTCATGCTACGTTCTTACACTGTTCGCATCCACGATCGCCAAGCCAACCGCGTTCATACCGTTCGGGTGCCCGAAAACCGCTACATTTTGCAGTCTGCCGAAGTCCAGGGGGCGGCGCTGCCGTTTGCCTGCCGCAATGGAGCGTGTACCACCTGTGCTGTACGTATCCTGTCGGGCACGATCGACCAGCCTGAAGCGATGGGACTCTCGCCTAAGCTGCGAGAGCAGGGATATGCCCTTCTGTGTGTCAGCTACCCTCGCTCTGACCTGGAGGTTGAAACTCAGGATGAGGATGAAGTTTACGAACTTCAGTTCGGTCGCTATTTTGGTAAGGGCAAAATAAAAGCAGGACTGCCGCTGGATGATGAGTAGACATGGAATATTCGAAGTCGATCCCCACGGTGAGGCTGAGACGTTTAGCTGTATGCATAGCCCTATTGTGGTTACTGGTTGGCTGTCAATCGGCTGTATCAACATCCGATCTGTCTGTTGCGGTGGCTCAGGTCGTCAGCGGGCGAGACTTTGAGGTTGCCGGAGTAGCGGCCCAGCCGGAGTTGACAGAGCGCGTACGACTTGAAGGCGTTGATGTCCCCGATGTCAGTCAGCAGCCCTGGGGAGCAACCGCTAAAAGCCTTTTGGAGAAGCATCTGCGCGGTAAAACGGTACGATTGGAGACGGATGCCGAACCGCACGATGCAATCGGGCGACGGCTGGCGTATGTGTGGCTGGGCGATCGGCTTTTGAATGAACTGCTGGTGGCCGAAGGCTATGCTGTCGTCGCGCCGCATGTCCCAAACAGCCGGTATGACCAGCGCCTTGCCCACGCTCAAGACCGCGCCCGGATTTTGGGGTTGGGCATCTGGAACCCAACGCAACCGATGCGGCAAAGTCCAGCAGAGTTTCGCCGTCAGCAGTGGGGAAAGGGTGAGGCGGTCAGGTAAGCGATCAACGTCGAAGGGGAATGGGAGGCCGTAGCCAGAAAACAGAATTCGGGTGAAATTTACGTAACGCGCTTTCGGGGGCACTAAAGTGCTCTCAAAAATCCCTTTCCTTGTTCTCCATAGTCTCTAACGCTCATGATTGACTCTAGCCAACTCCAAATCTTCCTTGACATTGCAACAGAAGCCGTTTTAGCAGCGGGTGCCGTTTTGCAGGACTATTGGGGCAACCTGGACTCGATCGAAGAAAAAGGGCGACCGGGTGATCTGGTGACGGCAGCCGATAAAGCGGCAGAAGTAACGATTTTGCAGGTTTTGCAGCAGCACGTGCCCGACCACAACATCTTGACTGAAGAATCGGGACAGCTCGGCAATCAAGACAGCCCCTTTTTGTGGGCGATCGACCCCCTTGATGGCACGACCAACTATGCACACCAATATCCAGTCTCCGCTGTTTCCGTAGGGCTGATAATCGATGGGGTACCGCAGGTGGGCGCGATCTTTGATCCCTCTCGGCAGGAGCTATTTCGTGCGGCTAAGGGGTTGGGAGCAACGCGCAACCGACGCCCAATGCGAGTATCGAAGACGGCTGATCTGGGAAAGAGCTTACTGGTGACAGGCTTTGCCTACGATCGCCGTCAGACAACGGACAATAATTATGCGGAGTTTTGCTATCTCACCCACCTCACACAGGGGGTGCGGCGTAGTGGTTCTGCGGCTTTAGACCTGGCTTACGTTGCGTGCGGTCGTTTTGACGGCTACTGGGAACGGGGACTTTCCCCCTGGGATATTACAGCGGGAATTGTGATGGTCGAAGAAGCCGGGGGCTACGTTACCGCTTACGATCGTCGCCCGATCGACATCAGTTCTGGACGGATTTTAGCCACAAATGGGCCGATTCATGCCAGCCTGAGTCAAGCGCTGCAGTCGGTGCCGCCATTGTCGGACTGGGGAGCAGACATGGGCAGGGGAACCAGGGTGTAGAGCAAACAGCGGGCACTGGGGCACCAGGGAACGGTATGAATGATCGTGTTGCTCAGAGCAAGCATTGAGGACACCGCCGGGGGGGAACCACCGAATTGGAGTCACAACCGAATTGGAGTCGGCTTTCTGTCTCGCCGCTGTCATTCGTTGGATAGCGATGGCTGTATGCGTTAGCTGGAACCACTGTCCACTGCTGACTGACGGCTGCCTGAGGCAATACCAAAATTGAATGAGTATCAGCAGCGTGAGCGTATAGCTTGCTCTGTGGGTATTACACTAGAATGAACTTCAAACGGCAGGCAAGCGGGTCATACCATGTCTTTCCAAATTGAGCGAGGACTTTTTCGTTTAGATTTCACCGATCATCACGCCATCTTGGGAGTGCCAGTGGATGCCGAAATTAAGGACATCCGCAAGCGATACCTCAAAATTGCGCGGCGGCTGCATCCAGACAGTGCGGCGGCTGAGGGTGAACTCGATCAGCAACGCGCGAGCGAGTTACTCTCAAAGCTGGTCAATCCCGCCTGGGAAAAGCTCTCGCAAGAGCGCGATCGCGCCGACTATATCGTGATGCTAAAGCTTAAAGGTCAGCAGGGCGCGAGACAGCGAGATACGATTGAGTTCGGCAATTTGGCCAAGCAGCTTTTGGCCTCTACTAATCCTGATCATTTTTATATCACCGCAATTAAAGACCTGGCCGACAAGCAGTATGCCCATTTAGACCAATCACTGGAGTTAACCGCGCAGCTCAGCGAGCTAAATCTGGTCTATCTCATCCGCCGAGAATCAAAAGGTGAGGTCGGTGGCGGTGAAAAGAAGCTGCTCTATACCGGCAGCAACATTCCCGACTCTACCCAGGCTCCAGCGCGATCGAAAGCGCCTGCCCCATCTCCACCCCCACCACGGGAATCGCAAGCAGATCAGTACTACCGCCGTGCCGAAGGATTTGTCGCTAAAAACAATTTTGCTCAGGCAATTTTGGAACTCCGCGATGCGCTGCAGGCCGACCCGAACAACAGCCGCTGCCATAGCCTGATGGGCATGATTTACCTGAAGCAAAATCAAGGAACAATGGCCAAGATCCATTTCAACAAGGCGTTGCAGCTCAATCCGCAAGACCCAATGGCGCAAGAAGGAAAACAGCAGCTTGAGCAACTGCAAAAGGCTGGCAGCACGAAGACAGCGCCACCGAAAGCGTCTGCTGCTAAAAAACCAGATGATAAGTCCGGTGGCGGCTTATTTGGCCTATTTGGCGGGAAGAAGAAGTAATGGTATATCAACCCCCAGCCGGTGCCAGGGACCTGCTGCCCCTGGATGTTGCCCAAAAACGCTGGATTGAAGATCGCCTTCAGCAAGTATTCCATCGCTGGGGCTACCACCGCATCATCACGTCCACGTTAGAGCGTCTGGATACATTGATGGCTGGCGGTGCGATTCAGCGCTCGACGGTAATTCAACTGCAAGAAGCAGATGACGAAAATCTGGGGTTACGCCCTGAGCTGACAGCATCGATCGCCCGTGCCGCTGTGACTCGGATGGCTGGTTCGACGCATCCGCTCCGCCTGTATTACAACGCCAATGTGTTTCGTCGGGCGCAGGAAGGAAACCATAGCCGTCAGCAGGAGTTCTACCAGTCTGGTGTTGAGCTTGTTGGTGCCAGCGGCTTGTTGGCGGATGCCGAGATTCTGCTGCTGCTGCGAGACTGTCTGTACAGTCTGGGGTTACAACAGTGGTCGCTGGTGCTGGGCGAAGCCGGACTAACACGATCGCTCCTGGCCGGTTTCCCAATGGCTGTCCGCAATCAGGTACGACGGGCGATCGCCCACATCGATCGCGTGACATTGGAAACGATGCCACTATCCGCACAACTGCGCGATCAAGCGCTGCTGCTGCTGGATCTACGCGGCCACCCAGCCGATGTATTGCAACGTGTCGCCAGCCTCAAGCTGGATGGCTATCAGCAGCGAACCCTTGACAACCTCAAAGCGCTCATCGATCTGATCCAAACAACACCGCCCCCAACCGCTCACTCTCTGCACTCGCCCCCGCCGTTGATCCTCGATCTGAGCCTGATTCGCACCTTTGACTACTACACTGGCGTCGTGTTTGAAGTGGTCAGCACAAGTGAGGCCGGACAACAGGTGTTAGGGCAGGGTGGACGCTATGACCAACTTCTGGGTCTGTATCACCCGCAAGGGCAAACGTACCCTGGGATCGGTTTCTCGCTTCAGATCGAACATCTGCATCAGACCTTACTGCCCACTGGACAACTGCCCCAGCAAACACCCAGTAGCGATTGGCTTGTCGTTCCTGAAGACGCTCAGTCCTATCCGGCGGCCTTGGCTTATGCCCAAACCCTACGCGACTCTGACGCGCCCCTCCGCGTTGAGCTGGATCTCGGAAAACGAACCACAGCAGAGATTCACGACTACGCTCATCATCGCCGTATTGCCCAAATTGCCTGGGTCAAGGCGGATGGTAAAGCTGTGATTGAAACTGTAAACCAATGATAATAAAGTGATTAGTTGTTAGTTTTTAGTTGTGAACCAGACGCAACCCTAACAACCAGCCACAAACAGCTAATCCGTTCAAGAGAAATAACACGTTCAAGAGAAACTACTGTGTCGCATACGATCGTTACCAATACCTGCGAAGGCATCGCTGACTGTGTTGATGCCTGCCCCGTTGCCTGCATCCACCCTGGTCCCAGCAAAAATACTAAAGGTACCGACTGGTACTGGATTGACTTCGCCACCTGCATCGATTGCGGCATCTGCTTACAGGTGTGTCCTGTCGAAGGGGCGATCGTGCCGGAAGAACGTCCTGACCTGCAAAAAACCCCGCAGTAATGCTGTGTCTCGTTGCGTTGGGTCTGAGGCCTGACGCTTAAATTCTCTCTCCCTCTGGCCCTTGATTTCTCCCTTCTTCTTTTCCCGCTAATGCCCGAATCCTCTCCGCTCCTGGAAGTTCAAAACGTCTATGCCGGGTACATCAAAGACCTGGATATTTTGCAGGGCGTGAATTTCAAGATTTATCCTGGTGAGTTGGTGGCGGTGATTGGTCCCAATGGAGCGGGAAAATCGACTTTAGCAAAGACCATTTTTGGCTTGCTGACCCCGCATACGGGCACCATTGTCTTTAATGGCAAGAGTATTGCAGGGCTGAAGTCTGATCAGATTGTGCAGCTTGGCTTGGGGTATATCCCTCAAATTGCGAACGTGTTTCGCTCCCTGACGGTGGAGGAAAATTTGGAGATGGGGGCGTTTGTGCGCGATGTGCCGCTACAGCCGCTCAAAGACGAGATTTTTGCAACCTTTCCAGTCTTAGCGAATCGGCGGAAACAGCGGGCGGGCACTCTTTCGGGCGGTGAGCGGCAAATGTTGGCAATGGGTAA
>JAJPKC010000139.1 GCA_021323955.1 Oscillatoriales cyanobacterium Centralia_MAG_596
AATATCCCAATAGGTGTAGGCCCACTGCGGATCACGAGGCATCAATACAATTCGGCTTTCACCATACCCGGCGGGCAGGTCTGCCAGTCCTTCATCCACCGCGGCTAGAGAACCGCCCGACCGATCATCTTGACCCAGATCAAATTTTGCTGCTTCCACTTCTGCTTGCGCCTCCAATGGGGCAGTCGGAGCCGATACACCCTGACTGCGTTGTTGTATGTCCTGAATTGCTGCTAAAAGCTGGTCTTTACGCATACGGCTGTAGCGAGAGACGCCATACTCACTGGCAACTCGGCGAAGTTGCCGTAATGTCATGTCTTCAAGGGGGGGACGTTCTTTGGTCATGGCGGTTTCCTCTCTGGAGTAAGCATTGGCTGATTCGTTATACCCAGTTCAAATGGTTGCTCTTAATAGTCCTGGCGATCGCTGGCCTCACGGCATCCGGGATCGTTTGGTTACGTTTATGTTGCAGTAATCCAAAAGGTGGGTCAAGGGATCAAAACCGCGAATTTTAGGCATATGTACGTATTCCCGGGCAAAACGGGGATCGTAATGTCAGAATATCATGACATTGTGGGCGTGATGGGATCAGCTTCGTCAAGATCGGCGGATGGTGATCCCCACTCAATGGGAGGTCGTGTGACTCACCGCTATCGGATCGACAGAATACGCCCCGGCAGTATACGCTGAGGTGGCTAATCGCGATGGCTGTCATCCCGCGATCGCGCCCATCCTGAACCCATCACACCCCACGCCTGCCTACTCTGACTATGTCTAACCCAAGCCGAATTATCAGCACGGTACTCTCTCCGGCCATTCGGTTTTGGCTGCGATCGCAGCTTGAACATGTTGATGATCTCCATCTGGACATTGAGGCCGGCGATCGACAACTCCTGGGTGGACGCATCAATCGTGTATCGGTATCTGCCCGCAATGCCATCTACCGGGGGTTGCATCTCAGTCAGGTCAGTTTGGTGGGGGAGCAGATTCGCACTAACTTTGCTCAGGTTTTGCGGGGTAAACCGCTGCGTCTGCTGGAAGCGTTTCCGATCGCGGGCGATTTATTGCTCCATGAAGCCGATTTAAACCACTCGCTCCGTGCGCCGCTGCTGGCCAATGCCGTGATTGAGTTTCTGCTGACGCTGTTGCGATCAAGCGATGCCACCGGCGATGAACTGACGCACGCACCCGACGAGATTTGCCTGCAAGATCCACAGATTGTGTTGGGGGATGGACACGTGACGTTGATCGCGACACTCGTACCGCAGAGTAGCGAGCCTACGGCTGTCGTCATTCGCACTGGATTACGCTTGAGTATGGGCAACCAGCTTCACCTCGATCGCCCTCAGTGGCTACCCCATGCGAAAGCGCGTCAGGGTTTGCCCCTCCGAGATCTGGACGGCTTTGCCTTTGACCTCGGTTCGGATGTCTCCATTCAAAAACTGGCGCTGGAACCAGGGCAACTGTTCTGCCAGGGACAAATCACCGTGATACCGGCGGCTGTGGAGGAGCCGGAGACGAAAACTGGGAAGGGGGATACTGATGGCTGAGCAGACTGTCTGAGCTGTCCCCAACAGTCAGGCTGTTGCTGAGTGATCGCAGAGGGATGCCGCGCGATCGCCTCACGCCGTAATCCTTACGTCTCTCATCATGGCAGTAATGGCAGCACGAGAATGACAAAGTAGTAGACAAGCGGGGCTGTAAAAACGTAGCTATCGGCGCGATCGAGAATGCCGCCATGTCCGGGAATAAGCTGACCAGAATCTTTGACACCTGCATCGCGCTTCATCATTGACTCGGTCAAATCACCCAGCAGGCTCGCGATGCCAATGAGGAGGCCAAGCGCCACACCTGTCAAAGGCCAACCAGGCCAATTTAAGTACCAGGAACCGGCCACCGCTACTGCCACACTGCCAAACACACCGAACACGGCTCCTTCCACTGTTTTTTTGGGGCTGATGTTGGAAAGGCGTGTCCGTCCAAAAAATTTACCCACAATGTATGCGCCAATATCGGCAGCCCAGATACAGCTAAACGCCAGCAGCGTATTCGTCAATCCTTGCGGCATTGCATGAATATCCGTCCAGGAGTGGGGGAAATACCCATCCAGCGGTAAGTTACTGACGGCAGACTGCCCTAACGATCGCAAGCGTACCCAGTAGCTTGGCAGGTACCCACCGTAGAACAGGCCCAGGATGGACGTTGAAATATCGGCGATCGTGGCCAGTTTGGGCTGAAACAGCAGGTAAAAGCAAATGAACGTTCCGGCGACTGGAAATACGGCATCTGCCAGCGTGGGCGACACGGTTGAAATAATCAACAACATTTGGCTGAGAACCAGGGTGGTCTTAGCGGCTGGTGCAATCCCTTTGGCATGTACCAGTTGAAAATATTCCAACTGCCCCAGGTAGATGATGATGCCAAAACCAAGGGTGAAGTACCATCCTCCCAGCACAATCATGCCCAGTGCAAGGGCGATCGCGACCACGCCGCTGACGACACGAGCCCAGGGCATGAGACGCGTTTGGGTTGACTTGGTTTCGGTTGACAACGACTTCGTTGAATGATCCAATGTCATGGGCTGACCCTATATCACAGCGACGACAGGAAATGCTGTCAGGTTGGACTGCTCAGACTCGATTCCACTCACTAACCATGCTGGGTGATGCCTGAACAATGCTGAAGAGCACTCGAGGTCTAGTCCGCCGCTACCTGACTACAGAATGGCAATCAGGTATTGAGGTTAGCTAAAGATTAAGAAGGTTAAGAATCCTTTGGAACACTTTAGCTGAATCTGGCGTGCTCTCACAGTAATTCTTTGCAGCTTCTTGATACCAATGGCAAAAATTACAGATGGATTTCAGCGTTTACATTTTCTTAATGCTGAACCAATCAGCAAGTAACATACAACCGCTAATTGCTCCCGTTGGTACGGTTAATCTGCCACCCACTCACGCTTCTAGTCTAGTTTTTCTCCGCTTAAAACAAAAATTGGATCGATCGCGGCAAATGTTTGATTGATACCCCGCTTTTCTAACCGATTCACGGCGGATTGCACGACTTCGATCTGGCGGGCCTGCAGTTCGGCAAAGCTCTCCGAAATTTGATAAAGCCCTTCCAGGGTGGCGGCTGTCGCCACTACCCGCCCTCGTGGCTGTAACCGTTGCCAGACTTCGTTCAGAATGGCTTTTACGGAACGCCCACCCTCGATACAAACGCAGTGCGGTGCTTGCGTCAGCCCCGCTAAACAGTCGGGTGCGCTGCCTTCAATAATTTCAACATTGGCAATATCAAAGCGATCGCAGTTGCGGCGGATCAAGCTAGCAACTTCCTCATCGCGCTCGATCGCGATGATCCGACCTTTGGGACAAAGCAGTCCGGCTTCCACGGAGATGGTGCCTGTGCCAGCGCCTATGTCCCAAAGGATTGAATCCGCTTTTAGTCTCAGGGCCGAAAGGATCAGCACGCGCACTTCTCGTGGACTCATGGGAATCCCCGGCAACCGCTCAAACAGGTCATCAGGAATGCCGGGAGTAACGTAAGGCCAGAGGGAAGAAGGCATTAAAGCAAGGGGTGAGGAGGTGAAGGGAGCAATCAGGAGTCAGGGGCAGACAGTCGAGTGACTGGTGACAACGCGCCAGCGATCCAATGACGCCAGGGAAATTAGGCCGTTGGAACGTTGGAGTCGTATTGCGGCGTATCGAACCGGCTGAGCTGTTGGCCGTGGTGATCGAGCCTGAACGTCGATCGCGGTAACTCCTGTCAACGTAGTCGAAAGTCCGGGCGATCGCAATCTAAATTTGAAGAAACCAGATGGCTTCCAGGCGCATTGAGTACCGAAATCATGGCCCGTGACCCAGCCATCACATCGAATCCATCTGCCAGTCGTTGTGGACGCTTGCGGACGGCGGAACCGTGGCCCTGACGGTTCACTCCCTTCCGTTGGCAGATTGTTTGAATGCGACATGATCATGGCACAACTGCTCGCAGTGTTTCCAGGCTGGGGTCGGCGCAGCCGCTAATAGTGCCACCGATCGCGAGAATCTTCTGCAAATAGGCGATCGCGTCTTTCGTAATGATCTCCCCTGGCATTAGGACGGGAATTCCCGGTGGATATGGACAGATTAATTCAGCGCTGATGCGACCGGCGGCCTGGGCGATTGCCACTGTCTCGCTGGTCGCAAAGAACGCATCACGAGGAGTAAGGGGGGCAGCGGCAAGGGTGGAGAGGGGGAGCGTTGTCCTCTTGTCCCAGTCCCGCCCCGGCGTTGCTGGAGTTTCACGACAGCGTCTTGCTAATAGCGTCCATGCCTGTACTAACTGTTCGACATCAGCAGCCGTATTGCCCACGCTGATAATAAACGTCAAATGTTGCAGTGATGGCAATTCAGCCGTGACGCCAAGCTGCTCATTAAGGATGGTATCAGCGGTGAAACCATCGATGCCCAGCCCACTCACATTGACAGTCAACCGGGTGCGATCGAGGGCCACAAATCCAGCGGTCTGCCCAGCCTGTGCCGATGACAGCACAGCAAGTCCAGAAATTTGGCCAAGGCGCGATCGCGCAGTGTCGGCCAGGGTTAACGTGTGCTCCAGCAACGCCTGACCTTCGGTTGCCATCTGGTGTCGTGCCGCATCTAAAGACGCTAACAGCAGATAGCTGGGGCTGCTGGACTGTACAAGCTGAAGGGCTTTGCTGACGCGATCGGGCTGGACGCGCTCGCCCTGGAGATGCAGCATTGCCGCCTGGGTCATCGCCGACAGCACTTTGTGGGTAGACTGCACGACCAGATCGGCTCCTGCAGCCAGTGCCGCTGTGGGCAAACCGGGATGAAAGGCAAAGTGGGGGCCGTGGGCTTCGTCCACCAGTAGCGGGATGCCGTACTGATGGGCCAGTTGAGCGATCGCGGTGACATCACCACAGACACCGTGATAAGTAGGACAAACCATCAGGATGGCTTTTGCGTCAGGATGCTGCTTCAGCGTGGCAGCAACGGCTGTTGGGGTCATACTGTGCACCATGTCCCAGGCCGCGTCATACTCTGGCTGAACAAAAATTGGTGTTGCCCCCGCTAGAATGAGTCCTGATATTGCCGATTGGTGGACATTTCGCGACAAGATGAGCCGATCACCAGGGCCACAGGTTGCCAGGATGGTGGCGATCATGCCAGCCGTGGAGCCGTTGACAAGAAACCAGGTGCGATCGGCTCCAAACGCTTCTGCGGCCAAGGCCTGCGCCTGCTGAATCACTCCCTGCGGCGCGAACAAGTTGTCGAGTTCAGGCAGTTCGGGTAAATCTGCCTGAAACACCCGTGCCCCGAACAGATCCGTCAACGGTATGGCAGCCCCACGGCCATGCTTGTGACCGGGTGTGTAAAACGGTGCGTGGGCCTGCTCGATGCGCGATCGCACGGCATTGAGTAAAGGAATGGCCATTTGAACGTCTGAACCGTCACCAAAACCCGCCTGCATGTCTCCGCCTTGATTGTGTGCCCTTCACCCTAGCATTCAATCCCAATCCTGTGGGGCCATCCCGACTGTGCCATTAGTCGTGCTCAGTTGGGTAGATGCAATTCCGCAGCTCGCTCTCTATGGTTGGTTAAATGCACACGCTGAGCCGTCATTATGATTTATACGGATCCGCCCCTTCCCATGCCGGAACCACCCATTCCTGACCCAGGGCCTTTGGAACCGATTCCTGGCCCTGTACCAGAACCGATTCCTGAGCCTGTTCCCGAAACGGTGCCCAGTCCCATCCCGCAAACGGTGCCTGCGCCTATTCCACAGACGGTGCCTGCGCCAGTCTAGGTCAGGATGGATGACGGTTGGTGGCTCCCTAAAGATTTTTGATCAGCGCGATCGAACGAAAAATCGACCGGAAACTTAGAATGGTGAATAGTGTCTGCGCCAATCTGATGGACTGGCACCCCTCAAATGACCCATTCAAATTCAAAAATCGATGCTGAGAGCCGGGATTGTTGGACTGCCCAACGTCGGAAAATCAACTTTATTTAACGCTCTGGTCGCCAATGCCAAGGCGCAAGCTGCCAACTTCCCCTTCTGCACGATCGAACCCAACGTTGGTGTGGTTGCCGTTCCTGATGAGCGGCTACAAGTGCTGGCCAAGATCTCAAATTCAGCGGAAATTGTGCCTACCCGCGTCGAATTTGTAGACATTGCTGGACTGGTCAAAGGTGCCAGCAAAGGTGAAGGCCTGGGCAATCAGTTTCTAGCCAACATCCGGGAAGTTGATGCGATCGTCCATGTCGTGCGCTGCTTCGAGAATGATGACATCATTCACGTTTCTGGTTCTGTGGATCCAGTACGCGATATTGAAGTGATCAATCTTGAACTGGCACTGGCTGACCTGGGGCAGATTGAAAAACGGATCGATCGCGCGCGGAAGCAGGCCCGTGGAAACAAAGAGCTTCAGGTGGAAGTGGATGCTCTGGAAAAGCTGACGGTCGTGCTGAATGACGGTAAGCCTGCCCGTCAGGTCAGCTTAAACGAAGACGAAGAAGCGGCCATCAAACCGCTGGGACTGCTGACCCGCAAACCCATCATCTATGCCACAAACGTGTCGGAAGATGACCTGGCAACTGGCAATCAATGGGTCGATCAGGTGCGGACAGTCGCGGCAGCCGAGAATGCGCAAGTGGTGATCATTTCGGCCCAGGTAGAATCAGAGCTGGTCGAGCTACCCGAAGCCGAACGCGCTGATTTTCTAGAATCTCTCGGCGTTCAAGAAGGGGGACTGCGGTCACTCATTCGCGCTACTTACGCGCTGCTTGGTCTGCGGACTTACTTCACAACTGGCCCTAAAGAAACGCGTGCCTGGACGATCCACGCTGGTATGCTCGCTCCTCAAGCGGCGGGGGTTATCCACAGTGACTTCGAGCGGGGCTTCATTCGGGCGGAGACCGTTGCTTACAAAGACCTCACGACGACTGGCTCAATGAGCGCTGCAAAAGAAAAAGGTCTGGTTCGCAGTGAAGGGAAGGAGTATATTGTGCAGGAAGGAGACGTGCTGCTGTTCCGGTTCAACGTGTAAACGATCGATCCTGCGATCGCGCGAAACGCAAAGCAACGCGATCGACAACGTGCAGTGATGGGTCGCGTGGTGATGGTTTGTTAATGCTATTGGTGCTCTGCCCGTTGCCTCACGTCTGCTCGCCTGATGTCTGTGGGCCATCACAACTGCCCGATCCCAGCAAGAATCGCTGGTAGCCGATCACTCCCGTGAATGACTGGGCATACTGGATAACAGCGATACAGCAGCGGAACATCGCAACTATTACAGTGATCAGTCTCCGTTTATCCTTCAAATCTTTCAGTGCTAAGGATGATCGATTCTCAAGGCAGCCAGACAACCCCTATGAGTGACCATCCGGTTAAGGTCATTCGCGGTGACATCCTTATTGTTGACGACACTCCCCAAAATTTGCGGCTTCTATCAGACATCTTGGCTCAGGAAGCCTACCAGGTGCGGCAGGCGCTGAGTGGAAAAATGGCGCTGATGGCGATCCGTGCAGTGATTCCTGACCTGGTCTTGCTAGACATTATGATGCCGGACATGGATGGGTATACCATCTGTCAGATGCTCAAAGCCGACCCCACGACGGCGCACATCCCTGTGATTTTCTTAAGCGCACTGAGCGACGGACTGGATAAAGCAAAAGCATTTAGCATGGGGGGCGCAGATTACATTGCCAAACCCTTCCAGCTTGAAGAAGTATTGGCACGGGTACAAAATCAAATGGCACTGCGGGCCGCTGAGTTAAGAAACCAGCAGCTACAGGACGAGCTTGAAGCGCGAGTGCGGGAGCGCACCCGTCAACTAGAAATTGCAAACCAGGAACTGTGTCGCGAAGTTTTGGAGCGCAAGCTGCTTCAGAACAAACTGCTGGAAATCGCTCACCATGACCCGCTGACGGGGCTTCCCAATCGCGTCCTGTTTATCGAACAATTACGTCAGGCGCTGGATGCGATCGCCGTCGATGCGACCACTCGATTTTCGGTTTTATTTCTTGACTGCGATCGCTTCAAAATTGTGAACGATTCGCTTGGTCACTTCGTTGGCGATCAACTGCTCATCGCAATCGCGCAACGTCTGACCAATATCCTCGGCCCGTACCACACCTTAGCGCGCCTCAGCGGTGATGAATTTGCGGTGCTCCTGAGCACTGGCGATACCGACCGCGCGATCGCGATCGTCGAGCAAATACTGGCGGCCTTTACCCAACCCTTTCAACTCGAACAACACGAGGTGTTTATTACCGTTAGCATTGGCATCGCGATCGGTCATGCTGACTACAGACAGCCAGAGCACATTTTGCGTGACGCCGATATGGCGATGTACCGTGCTAAAGCGGCAGGCAAAATGCAGTACCAGATATTTGATCCAGCGCTCCACGAAGTTGCACTCCAACGCCTCCAACTTGAAATTGATCTGCGCAAAGCGATTTACCAGCAGGAGCTAGTGGTGCACTACCAGCCAATCATTGCCATGCATACAGGCCGCATTGTTGGATTTGAATCACTGGTGCGCTGGCTGCATCCCCAGCGAGGGCTGGTGTCGCCGAATATGTTTATTCCCATCGCTGAAGAAACTGGACTCATTACCCAAATTGGATACTGGGTGTTGCACCATTCGTGCCAACAACTGCGCCAGTGGCAGGATGAATGCCTGACGGAACGGCCCCTCACGATGAGCGTCAATTTGTCTGCTCGCCAGTTTGCCCAGCCCGATCTGGTCGAAAAAATTGACGAAATTCTGGCTGAAACCCAACTCGATCCTCACTGCCTTAAGCTTGAGATTACAGAAAGCGCCATTATGGAAAATGCCCAGGCTGCGGCTGTCCTTTTACAAAAGTTACGTGCACGGCACATTCAGCTCAGCATTGATGATTTTGGTACCGGCTATTCGTCGCTTAGCTATCTCCATTCGTTTCCAGTGGATACCCTGAAAATTGATCGATCGTTTGTGCAGCAGATGGATGGCAAATCAGCAGATTCAGGACTGGTGCCTCTGATCATTAACATCGCGCACAAGATGGGAATGAATGTGGTGGCTGAAGGAATTGAAACACCAGAACAATCCGTTCAGCTTAAAGGTTTCAACTGTGATTTTGGTCAGGGATTTCTATTCTCGAAACCACTGGAATCAGAGAAGGCCAAAAACCTGATTCTTTCTAATCCACACTGGTAACTTACATCCACACTGGTGACTCTCATTCCTATAGATGCTCGTGTGGCGCAATCAACGTTCAGGTGGAATGGGTATGAGCCCAAACTAGTTGACCGAGTTCGGTCAAATTGGTGGGTTTGGTACGGCTGTTAATCAGATAGCCGCGCTTTTGAGGCATCTTGACAAGATAGTTTGTTGCATCGCCAAACCACTCCCAGACAATGCTACCAATGCCTTTTTCACGGGCAATCTTGACGGTCGCTCTGGCAGCATACATCCCTGGCACCTGGTCATTTACCTTATTGCCAAACTCGCCAAATATTAGCGGTAGATGCGCCGCTTTTAGTTGGCTTACATAGGCTCTAATTTTTGCTTCAGCCTGATAATTCCAGCCCCACCAGGTATGCAGGCTAAACAAAAGATGCTGATCATTTTTGAGAATTGCTTTGCCATATTTCAAAATTGCGCTTTGCGTGAATCCGGGCGTATCGGGATCATCAAGGCCAAAATTTGGAGCATCAACCAGCAGCATACGATGGGGATCGGTTTTTCTAAGCGTTTCAATGATTCGGATATGAGTATCTCGCCACTGTCTTGCGGTTGTGTCCGTATTGTCACTACCAGGTTCATTCATCAAGTTCAGCCAGATGTACGGATCGTCTTTCACCACGGCAAGAATCTGAAGATGCCAATTGATAATTTTTTCGATTTGGCGATCGCTCGGAATTTTTCCCGTATAGTCATGCGGTTCAATAATGACTACTAGACCCAGTGCACGTAAGTTTTGAATGTAGTGTTTAATTTTCGCGATCGGGGGATTGATTCCCAATCCTTTGATAAAAAGATTAAGCCTGACAGTATTAAACTTCCATACCTTTAATTTTGACAGCGTTGCCGCCGACATGACTGGGCCTGGCTCATCGGTCAGCATTGCTTCACCAGCATAGTGCGGCATAATATTGGTACCGACCGGGACAAATTTCTCACCATTCGGGTCACAAAGTAACAGCGATTCGTTGATATAAAACCATCCGGTGCGCTGACAGTTCGTCTGCGTTAAGTTAACCGCTTTAACCAATTTTTGGAATTTGAACGCCGCTGGCATCGCTTCAGAACCACCCACGGCACTCAGGCACACCACAAATACGAGCGTGGTAAGCAATAGCCAAACATATTTCATGATCCGTCTCCAAAAATATCTAACTGTTCGATCGGCTGATCCATCAACTGACTGGGCGTTGTCTGATAGCGAGAACCGTTCTTTTCACGCCAGGAATGACCGGAGTTCCCTCCTTTGCGTAAGCCGATCGCAATCTTGCTGTGCTTCTCAATTTGCCCCATCACCTGTCGTGCCCGCTGGATCACCGATGCGGGCAGACCGGCCAGCCGCCCGGCTTCGATCCCATAGGAGCGATCGGCTCCACCCGGTTGGACTTTGTGCAGAAAGATGATTTGATCTGGCAGTTCTTTGACGACCACCTGATAGTTGGCAACATTAGGAAGGATCGACGCCAATTCATTCAGTTCGTGGTAGTGGGTGGCAAAGATCGTGCGGGCACGAATTTCGGTCGCCAGGTGTTCGGCAACCGCCCAGGCGATCGACAGCCCGTCGAAGGTGGCTGTACCCCGCCCAATCTCATCGAGCAAGACCAGCGATCGCGGCGTCGCGTGATTCAAGATATTAGCCGTCTCATTCATTTCCACCATGAACGTAGACTGTCCCGTTGCCAGATCATCTACCGCACCGACGCGCGTAAAGATACGATCGCAAATTCCCAAAGTAGCCGTCTGGGCTGGCACAAAACTACCGACCTGTGCCATGAGCTGAATGAGCCCCACCTGACGGAGATAGCAGCTTTTGCCGCTGGCGTTGG
Source organism: Oscillatoriales cyanobacterium Centralia_MAG_596 (assembly GCA_021323955.1). GTDB lineage: Bacteria > Cyanobacteriota > Cyanobacteriia > Leptolyngbyales > Leptolyngbyaceae > Stenomitos. The sequence continues at coordinate 11,062 of JAJPKC010000139.1, forward strand.
GGCCGGTGAGAACAATGAGGTCGGGCGTCGGCAGTCGGGAGTCGGCAGTCGGGACGGTTTGAGTGGCGTCTATGGCTCTCTCTCCTCCCATGACCGTCGAGTTGGGCACAAAGAATCCGGCTGGCAAAGACTGTTCGACGACGGGATGGCGGCCTTCCGTAATGAAGATCTCGCGGGTGGGCGCAATGGTGGGACGGCAGTAGCCCTGATAGACGGCGATTTCGGCCAATCCGCAGAGGACATCCACTGCCGCGATCGCGCCCGCTACGGTGCGGATGCGTTCGGCTTGTTCACCGACCTGCGATCGCAGATCGGCAAAAATCTCGTACTCCAGATGGTTTAAATTGTCACGAGTAAGCTGAATCCGGTTTTCCCGCTCTTTCAAATCCTGGGTGATGTAGCGTTCTTCATTCGTCAGAGTTTGTTTGCGGGTGTAGCCATCGGGCACCTGCTGACCGGCTTTAGAGCGAGAAATGCTGATGTAGTAGCCAAACGTTTTGTTGTAGCCCACCTTGAGCGTGGGAATGCCCGTGCGATCGCGCTCGGTCGCCTCCAGATTTTTGATCCATTCCTGGTCGGCGTCTACCTGTTGCCGCAGTGTATCTAACTGTGCATTCACGCCCGATCGAATGAGGTTCCCTTCGGTGAGGTACAGTGGCGGCGTATCGACCAGATGGGCATGGAGGTGTTGTCCCAACTGCTCCAGGATGGGTGGTACAGTTTGCAAATCACAGAGATAGCGCGATCGTGCCGACTCCACCAGCCGGCCCAGATCTGGCAGCTTGTCGAGTGAATCGGCTAACGCAACCAGATCACGCGCATTTGCCGTACCTGATCCAGCACGACCGGCCAATCGTTCCAGGTCATAGATCTGCTTCAGCAACCGCTGTAGCGTTTGGCGGAGTGGGCCGTTCTCAACCAGTTCGGCGATCGTGTCCTGGCGATCGCGGATTGGCATCAGATCGAGCAGCGGCTGGAGCAACCAGCGTCGCAGCGTGCGGCTGCCCATAGCGGTCATGGTTTTGTCGAGCGCCCATAGCAACGATCCGTGAAACGTCCCATCACGCGCTGTTTGGGTAATTTCTAAATTGCGCCGCGTCTGATGGTCAATCACCAAATACTCCGAAATTGTATAGGTGCACAACGGCTGCAATGGAAATGTCTTGAGCGACGCCGGATGCAGGATTGAGCCTGCTTTGTCCTCCTGTCCTCCTGTCCCCTGATTCCTTTGTCTTTTGTTTCCCTTGTCTCCCTGCCCTTTGGATCCCTTCTCAGACGCGGTTTCCAGGTACTCCAGCACGCCGCCTGCTGCACGAACCGCTAACGGCAAATGCTCACAGCCCATGCCTTCGAGCGATCGCACCCGGAATCGCTGCAACAGCCGATAGCGCGCTTCTGCCAGGACGAAGGGTGCCTGCGGTCGCAGCGTGTAGCAAAATTGGGGTGGCAGACAGGCGGGTAGGTGCTCCGATTTCTCTCCAGGTCGTAACAGGCTCACCAGGTCAGGGGCATTGGTGGGCACCAACACTTCGGACGGCTGCAGGCGCATGAGTTCCTGAGTGAGCTGGTCGAGATCCTGAGCCTGAGTCGTGCGAAATTCACCCGTTGAGACATCGGTATAGGCCAGACCCCACTGATTGCCAGCAAGGACGACCGCTGCCAGAAAATTATTGCGACGGGCATTCAGCATCCCTTCTTCGAGAATGGTGCCTGGGGTGATGACGCGAGTGATCTCGCGCCGGACAAGCTGCCCCTGTGCATCGGCGGCGTCTTCCATCTGGTCACAGACGGCGATCGCGTAGCCCTTCTCGACCAACAGCGCACAGTAGCGATCCAGCGCGTGGTGGGGAATGCCTGCGAGCGGCACGCGCCCAATGTCCTTACCGGCTTCTTTGGCGGTGAGCAGCAGTTCTAGCTCACGGGCAATGGCGATCGCGTCTTGAAAAAATGTCTCAAAAAAATCACCGACGCGATAAAGCAGCAACGCGTGGGGATACTGGTCTTTCAGCTCCACATAATGCCGAATCATGGGCGTCAGCAAGGCGCGATCGACCGATCGATGATCGGCATAGCGCACCGCATGTTTCACCAGTCGTTCCGGCAGCCCATTGGTAAACTCAGCAGAGTCAAAATCCGTCATGAAGCGACGCTAAAGCAGAGGTCTTCAATCACTTTAGCGTTGATTCGCTTTGGTCTTTATGGGGAACGCTAGATTCAATTCGCTGTGAGGTATTCTCGCAGCCTCGCTACGCTACTGATTACTCGCCTATATAAGGTTAAAAGCCATGCAAGATGTTGGTATTAGTGATGCTGTCGCCCATCCCCTAGCTTACTATCGGAATCATTTAGAATTTAATGGCTATCACGTCGAGGAGGATAACGATGCCATTTTGGGTCGTCATCCCAGAAAGGCAAATCTTTACGTCAGGCAAATTCTGGGTAGAGGCGTTTTAGTCAACACAATTTACTCCATCCAACCTGACAGGAAACGAATTGACCTTTTAGAGTACGTCAATGCGTTGAATGCTGTTTTTCTCTTTATGAAGGCCTATCTCGACCAGGATGGCGATCTCTGCCTGGAGACGTTTCTGGAAGGCGATTACGATCGTACCAACTTTTCAATTCTGCTGGATAACATTGAGTACGATATTGCCACATTTTATAAAAACGAGCTGACAAAAGAGTATTTGCGGTGAGGATGTCGTAATTTTGATGTGCTCTTGACTGCAAGCATCATCAGGTATTGATTGATTGGGGCACAGCATTGCTGTGCCCTTTGGTTTATGTACTTTTCGCCTGATTTTGCACTCTGGGGCATCAGCAGTTTCTTCTTTCTATAGTTTTTTGACTATCTGGCAGAGAGACGGTAACTTTACCGACTGTGCTGCTACAGTAGGACATCCTAGGAAAGATCAGGCGATCGCGGCATCTACGTTAGAAAGGCTTCAAATTAATTGATCCCATTTGATTGACATCTTCTATACTGCATTCGTGTCTAACCTTCCCACTTCGATAAGCTATGTCTCAGGATGCCAGCACCCGTCCCCGGATCTTCAGTCCATTACCGGATGTGTCCACGCCTCCGATCGAACCTTTCGGCTCTGATGTCGTTGAGTCCAGCCGCTTTCCGGTTGAGTCCTATGCCGATCGCCTGATGGATGATCTGTTTGGTGACGTCGAGCGGATGTTAGATAGTGGTGTCAAGCTGCCGTCTGACGGTACACCCGGCGACTTGCCATTGCCAGCGTCGAAACCACCAAAGCGGAATGGCTTGGCCGACCTGGTGTCGCCCCTCGTGCGTCGGCAGCCAGAAGACCCACTGCTCGACTCCGATCTGGAACTGCCGCTATCGCCCGAAGAGCAGGAATACGACACTATGCTGGCAAATCGACCTGAGATGGCTGAGCGATCGCTGGCACCAAAATCGCTGATTGAGCGCGTTCGTGAATCGGTTCGTTCCTATGATCGCCTCCTTCTGGGAGTTGGGGGCGTTTCGATCGTGGTGACGCTCGCCGTCTGGGGCCTCAGTCAAATGGTCAATCGTTCGTCTGCTCCTGTTGCTGTGTCTCCACCGCCCACTGGCACGTCAACGACGGCTTCTCAAACAGACAACCAGTTTATTGCCTATGTGCAGCAAGCCCTGCGAGCGATCGACCAGCAGCAACCGCTGTCCACGGGTTCTCTATCGGCCAAAAGTGGCTTACCCAACACCAACCTCCCGGCGGTGAACGTACCCGGTAGTCCAACCGTTACAACGGCTCCAGGCACAACGACTGCACCCAACTCTCGTCCCGCGACTGGGCTATCGCGGCTTTATGTGCCGGTCTATCAGGTGCCGCAAACAGGCCTCTCACCGGCTGCTGGCCCCTCAGTTGCACCGTTACCGTCTGCAAATGCCCCCACCACTGTTCGTCCTCCCATTCCCCTCTCGGTTCCCGGGGTTGCCCGCACGCTGGTTGGGGTGCTGGAATTGGGCGATCGCTCCGCTGCCCTGATCGAAATCAACGGCGTGGCGCAGCGCTATCGGATTGGTGAAAGCATTAGCTCAAGCGGTTGGACGCTGGTTGAAGTCTCTAAAGACCAGGCTGTGATCCGTCGGAATGGTGAAGTGCGATCGGTCTTTATTGGTCAGAACTTCTAAGAGTTGTTAGGTTTTAGTGGTAGAGCCCTTTGGGCATACAAGAAAGGTGGTTAGAAATCAGGAGTAAGGCGTCAGGAGTGAGTGCACAACGCCCTTTAGCTTTTATCCTTTGGCTCTCTGCCTCCCTTCTCTAGCAACTAAACCCCAACAACTCACAACTGCCCTCGGAGCATACACATGGGTCTGTTTGATGACTTCAGCAAATTTCTTGAGACGCGGCTTGAGGAATTTCTACGCGACAATCCACAGCTAGAACTGCTGGTTCTGGAAGACAAGCTGCGGGATCAGGAGGAAGAAACCCTGAAGCTGATGACCGACCTGAGGCGACAGGAAAAGGATCTTCAGGATGAGATTCTGGCGATCGCCCGCGAAATCCAACTCTGGCACGCCCGCATTGAAAAAGCCAAAGCAGCCGGACGGCTCGACCTGGCAGAACCCGCTCAGGAACACGAAGCCAGCCTTTTACGCAAAGGCAATCAGCGCTGGGGGCAGATGGAAGTGCTGAAAGAACGCCTCAAGCAAACCCAGCAGTTGCAGCAACAAATTCAGCAGCGCCGTAAAGAAGTCCAGGCAAAAGTGGCTCAGGCTCAGGCAACCCGTGCCGCTGCCTCCACCACGGAACAGAAATGGAACAGCGCAGGCTGGAATCAGATTCCCAACTCATCCAGCAGCGTTGGCGATCTGGAACATCAATTTAGACGCTGGGAAGCCGAAGAAGAACTCCAAGAACTCAAACGCAAAATGGGACGATAAGCAATTGCCTTACTCAAGTTCCTTCGCGTCAGGACCGCAATTAACGATGCCGTTACGATACGTCGGATTGAGTTGAACGGTTCCGGGTGCTTTCGCTTCACACAACACTGATTTTGTGGTGATTTCATCTGCAAGCCGCTGGGTATAAACGACCCCGGCATAGCTTTGCGATTTGCAATGAATAGAGCTTAGACATGGACCACTATGCCAGCTTGCTTGCCAGAAGGGTAGCCAGTCATAGAGAGAAACCTCACAAAGGCGACAGTCTGGGCGCGTGGTACCGTACTGAAAAGCCGCATCGGTTGTCGTGCGAATTGAATAGACAAACTGTTCACTTGTGGGTTGAAAACCAAGCCCTAGCTTCTGTAGAGAGTCGCTAAATTTACCGTGCTCAAAATAATACGCTTGTTGCGATCGATTCATTAAGCCAACCCTCTGCCTCGCTGTCGCGTGAATAACGGGCTGTTCACATTCAATAATGGAACATCTCAACGACACTTTGCATACCCATAGCCCAAGGATCAGTAAAACAAGTCCAAACATACGAAACCGCTTGCTGCTGGTGCTGCTTGTCAGCCAAACCAGACCGATGACGAATAGCACCAGGCCGATGATGAGCAACAATAAGTCGTACATGGCAGACTCCAGAAAGGCAGAGGATTCTGAAAGTCTACCCAGATCGATCGCGTCGGCTAACCTTCTGGCTGCTGGGGCTTACGGATGGTGAAGGAGATCGGTCGCTGACTGGCACGATCGCGGACGGCATCACCTGCTGTATTTGCTGCTGACGTCTGAGCAACTTCACGCGATCGGGCAACGGGCAGGTCTTCTTGCAATACCTCTGGCTCCTCGTAGTCTAGATGAAAGGGTAAATGCGTGAGTTTGCTGTAGTTAGACGCCGCGGCTAAAAACACGCCACCCAAAATAAAAATCGGCAGCGGCAGCGAAAACTGCTTGACCCATTGCAGCAGCTCCGTTGCACCAAAGAGTAAAACAAAGACGGTGATCCAGACCTTCATCATCGACCGAGGCTACTTAAAGCGCGTACACTACATCGCAGCATACCCGAAATTTTCCATTTTGACCGTTTGGGCCATCAAGCGTTCTAATCGCTAACCGATTTCAGTCCTGCCGCAGCAGCGCTACACTAGGTCTGGATTTCTCAGGTCGCTGCTATGGATGCCGTCGAACAAACTACTGCTGATGTCGTACAGCGTGTACAGGACTTGCGAAAACTGCTCTGGCAAGCGAACTACGAGTACTACGTGCTGGATGCGCCCACCATGCCGGATGCCGTCTACGACCAGCTTTACCGCGAACTGCAAAACCTGGAAGCACGCCATCCTGAACTCATCACCCCTGATAGCCCGACTCAGCGTGTGGGCGATCGTCCTGCCAGCCAATTTGTGTCGGTTAAGCACAACATCCCGCTTTACAGCCTGGAAAATGCTTTTAGCAATGACGATTTAGCAAAATGGCAGGAGCGCTGGCGACGCGTTGTGCCCGATGTCACCGAGTTTGATTATGTGTGTGAACTCAAGATCGACGGAAACGCGCTAGCGCTGACCTACGAGAACGGTCTACTGGTGCGTGGCGTGACGCGTGGCGATGGCATTGCTGGAGAAGACATTACGCAGAATGTTAAAACGATTCGATCGATCCCCCTCCGTCTCAATCTAGACAATCCCCCGCCTGTTGTCGAAGTACGCGGCGAAGCATTCCTCCCACTCTCCTCCTTCGAGCAGATCAATCAGGAACGCGAACAGGCAGGTGAGGCGCTCTTTGCCAATCCCCGTAATGCTGCTGCCGGAACGCTCCGCCAACTAGACTCCAAAATCGTCGCCCGTCGCAAACTCGATTTCTTTGCCTACACGCTACATTTCGGCAGCGGCGACTTGCGGTTAGAGAGTGGCGAATCCAACCCCACTCCCGACTCCCCACTCCCGACTCCCCACTCCCAATGGGATTGCCTCGAACTCCTCAAGCAAATGGGCTTCCGGGTCAATCCCGAACGACAGCAGTGTGCCGATTTGCAGACAGTACAGACGTATTGCGATCGCTGGTCACTCGATCGCACCAGGCTCCCCTACATGACCGATGGCGTGGTGGTCAAAATCAACTCGCTGGCGCTGCAAGCACAACTGGGCTTTACGCAAAAATTTCCGCGCTGGGCGATCGCGCTCAAATATCCTGCCGAAGAAGCCCCCACGATTATCGAACAGATTAGCGTGAATGTCGGACGTACCGGAGCCGTCACGCCATTGGCAGAAATGCGTCCAGTACAGTTGGCAGGCACCACCGTCTCGCGGGCCACCTTGCACAATAGCGATCGCGTCGCTGAACTGGATGTTCGTGCTGGCGATACGGTGATTGTGCGCAAAGCTGGCGAAATCATTCCCGAAGTAGTGCGTGTCCTGTTCGAGCTACGTCCTGAGGGCACCATACCTTACCAAATGCCCACCCATTGTCCAGATTGCGGTCAAGGACTGGTCAAGCCCATCGACGAAGCCGTGACTCGCTGTATCAATGCCTCCTGCCCAGCCATCTTGCGGGGCGCACTGGTGCATTGGGCATCCCGTCAAGCCCTCGATATCAACGGTCTGGGCGAAAAGCTGGTGCTGCAATTTGTCGATACCGGGCTGGTGGAATCGGTGGCTGACCTTTACGACATCACGGTCGATCAACTGCTGCATTTAGAACGGATGGGCAAGAAGTCTGCCGAAAAGCTGGTACAGGCGATCGCGGATTCAAAACACCAGCCCTGGGCAAGAGTCCTTTATGGACTGGGTATTCGCCATGTTGGCAGCGTCAATGCGCAAATTTTGGCTCAACGGTTTACCAGCGTGGAAGCATTAGCCGCTGCAGATGTAGGGGCGATCGCCACTGTTTTTGGCATTGGTCAGGAAATCGCGCAATCGGTCTATGACTGGTTTCAAAACCCCGGCAATCAACAGCTGATCCAACGGTTAAAAACCGCTGGGCTCCAGTTGGCCGGCGATGTCGTGCAGCCGACTCAAACCAATGCCGCGATCGCAGGCAAAACCTTCGTTGTCACTGGTACCTTGCCAACGTTAAAGCGAGAGGACGCCAAAGCCCTCATTCAAAATGCGGGCGGTAAAGTCACCGATTCCGTGAGCAAGAAAACTGATTACCTGGTGGTTGGTGAAGATGCAGGCTCCAAACTCGAAAAAGCGCAGTCGTTAGGCATTCCCCAACTCTCAGAGGCAGATCTGCTGACGTTACTGACGCCACCAGCTTGATTACTCGTGTACTTTGATTAAATTTTTGCAAAAGTTTTCTACGTTGAGCCGGATCCCCAACCGGATTAAGGCCACAAAACGCCTGCTTTACCCCTTGACTCAGGGCAACCCTACGCGAAATTACCAGGAGCACCGGGCGCGCGTGTGAAGTTGCTCAAGTTCTGCCAAATTTGCTCCGTGTCGGTTCTCTGGCTGAAGATTATCACAAGAAACATACTGGAACCGTGGTGGATGGCATCTGATGTCAGCACAATCTGCAAGTGTCCCCAGCAGAGCCACACCTGCTCTCAATTCGCATGGAAAATGCCACACATTTTGCAGAGGCATTGCCTTGCCCTGACCCAACGATCTGATTTGTCGCAATTATTCGTTGAATTGCTGTAGGTCTTACCCTTTCCAACCAGGACGCGCCGCCAGCCATTTCGGTGTACTGCTCCATTTTTGAGTGCGACATGAGCAATTGCTCATGCGCTCAGTTTGTTCGTGCCTGCATTCACCAAGAGATTTTTATGCCATCCGAACTCGCCAATACGTCTCTACTGACCGCTTTTAATATCGGTAACTTAAGTGGCACTGTGACCTGGAACTGGAACAGCGCGATCGACGGTATCGATCCCAGCCAGTTTTACCGCTTCACCCTCTCAAATAACAGCAGCTTTAATCTCTCAATGAGCGGCTTACAGGCAAACGCCAACCTGGATCTGCTCAATGGCAGTGGCGGGGTGATGGCGACGTCGGCGAACCTCGGCACGCTGTCAGAATCATGCAGCCGTCAATTGGCTGCTGGAACTTATTACATTCGAGTCACTTCAGTTGGGGGCGCAAACACCAAGTACAGTCTTGGTCTACAAAGCACTGGTGTGGGCATCGATCCCGGCAGCAGCACCAGTAGCGCTTTTGATCTTGGTTCCTTCACCACAAACAGCAGCCGCAGTTGGAATGAATCTGTTAGCACCAGCGATTCGTCGGACATTTACCGCGTCAATCTGGTGCAGTACAGCAATCTGGCTCTATCGCTCAAAAATCTCGTCGCTAATGCAGATTTGCAGTTGTTAGATAGCAATGGGACGGTGTTGGCAAGTTCAAGCAACGCAGGAACAGCCACTGAATCAATTGTGCAGGCACTAAATGCGGGTACGTATTTTATTCGCGTTAACACAGTCAACAGTAATACGCCTTACACGCTCTCTGCGGCAACCAGCTTTATCAATACAGTTCCAAACGCGTTAGCATTCAGCCTTGCTAAAACTGCGTTCAACAATACCGAAACGTTGGCGCTCAGCAGTGGTCAGGTCTGGGATAACAATGGGGCTGCCGACCTGAGCCGAGTTGATTTTCGCTTGCTGCGCCCAGACAATACCTGGCTTGATGTCAGCGACGCTTATACCTTTACGCCCTCCAGTGCTGATAATCGTGCGGCCAGCTTCTACTACAGCCTGAACCTGGGTGGGTTTGCCAGCGGGAATTACACTCTACAAGCGATCGCATACGACAAAGCCGGAACGGCTAGCAACGTGTTCAGCAAAAGCTTTACTGTCCTCGTCCCAAATCAAGCTCCCAACGCGCTTCAGTTTGGCCTCAACAAGACGACGTTCACTAACGCTGAAACCCTTAATGTGAACGATGGTTGGGTTGTGGATGGAAATGGCGCGAGTGACTTGGCTCGTGTAGACTTCCGCCTCATTAATTCGAGTGGAACGTGGATTGACCTCAGTGACGCCACGACGTTCACGCCGCAGTTGACTAATCCGAACCGAGGTGGCTTTAGCTACAGCGTCAACCTGACCAACTATACGGCTGGAAACTACACGCTTTGGGCGATCGCTTACGACAAAGCCGGAGCAGCCAGCAACACGATGAGCCAAAGCTTTACTGTCCTCGTCCCCAATCAGGCTCCCAATACGCTTCAGTTTGGCCTCAGCAAAACAACGTTGACGAACACTGAGACACTCACTGTGAACAATGGTTCGGTTGTGGATGGGAATGGCGCCGGTGATCTGGCTCGTGTAGACTTCCGCCTGATTAATCCAAATGGTACCTGGACGGATTTAACTGATGTCACGAGCTTCACTCGCCAGTTGGCTAACCCAAACTGGGGTGGCTTTAGCTATAGCCTCAACTTGACCAACTATATCGCTGGCAACTACACGCTTTGGGCGATCGCGTATGACAAAGCTGGTGCAATGAGCAATAGCGTCACGCAAAGTTTTACTGTTCAACTGCCGGTCAACGACTGGTTCAGCCTTAACCTGAAAGACAAAGAGCTGATTGCGCTTAGCCGTACTCTCGCTAGCGACGGGCAGTTAAGTCGCAGTGACATGATGGCCATTTTTCGCAACGCTGAAGATGGCAATGTTGTGGATGCTAATGAATTAACAGATTTACGTACATTAGTCAGCAACGTCAGTCGCTTTTACGTGGAAGATGCTGTTCGAGTGCTCGCCAACAAGATCGTGAATGGTGACGTGGCGAACCAGTGGTACACCGGTGGGAGCACTCGTCGAGCGCTGGGCAATCTGTATGCAGGCAGCAACAGTAGCCAAATGGAAGACTTGATCAGTAAATGGTTCCTGGGGCTCGATCGCCCGACTGCTCAGGCACCCGACAATGTCACTACCTATCAATATCAGCTTGCGAGCGGTGCTCTCTTTCAAAATGGCATCAGTTATCAAGACATTAAGCAAGGTGCGGTTGGGGACTGCTACTTTATGGCAGGGCTGGCCGAAGTGGCGTTGCGATCGCCCAGCACGATTCAAAATATGTTTATTGACAATGGAGACAATACCTTCACGGTTCGATTCTTTAAGGGCGGCATTGCAGACTACGTCACGGTCGATCGCTATCTGCCCAGTACCGCTTGGGGAACCTTTGCCTACGCCAATTTAGGCGATCGACTGACGAATGCAGCGAATGAATTGTGGGTCGCGCTGGCTGAAAAAGCCTACGCCCAGATAAACGAGTCGGGCTGGATCGGGCAGGAAAACATCAATGCCTATCAAGGGATTAATGGCGGTTGGGATACGTATGTCTTTAATCAGTTAACAGGGATTACGACCAAAGCACCTACCGTTATTGATCTGACAGCAATGGTTACCGCAGTGCAATCTGGCAAACTGTTAGGCCTGGGTTCAAAGCAGGATGGGTATGTCGCCAGTAATATCGTTGGTAATCACAACTATGTCATTACGGGGTATAACGCGACCACGCAAAAATTCACCCTCTTTAACCCCTGGGGTGTTGCAGGAGGATACGGTAGTGATTACAGCTTCAAGGACGGCACCCTGGAACTGAGCTGGAGCCAGATTACCGCTAACTTCTTTGCCTGGACGAGCATTGCTTGAGGTAATGCGATACCGCTGCTGTGTTGATGGCTGGAACACATATTGGGTCAGGAAGCTGAGGACATAGCAAGCGGCTGTAACATGCAGACTGGATCGGCTTTCTGGCTCGTCTTGCCACACCATGTATGCGACGGCTATCCGTTACAGCCCACGCACCCGTCCCAAGCGGGTCTTTCTACTCTCGCGATAAATGTTGATTAGGGCATCAGATGGGAATACTGGAGGTACCGATTTGCACCCCTTCGGTAACTCATGAGCAAACGCAGCGGTCATAAAACAGGAGCAATCAACTCGTCTAGTGCTGAAAGCATTCTCTCAATGCTCCCGCCCGAAGCGAAAAAGTGGGCGGAGGGTCTGCCCTGGAATCAACGCCGCTACGTGTTGTCGCTTTGTCATCTGATGTGTGCAGCGTCGCCCGAAATGCGCGCTGGTTTTTTGGATGACTACACTGCCGACGGACTGATTTCTAAAGTTCTGGAAGACCGGGACACCAAGCAAAAGGTCAACCATTACTTAGAAGAATTTAACGTCAAAACAGAGTTAAATACGGTCGTACTGCGGAGCTATATTCGGCAGTTCTACATTCACTCAGCGCAGGACATGCGGCGACAGCCAGATCTGTATTTAGAATCGGCACTACGGTTGGTAATGAGTACCGAAGAGCGCAACAACGTATTCAACTACATTCTGGGGTTTGAGCTGATTAAAATGATGTTTCGGATGAGCTGGTTGCAGCACGAAAAGCTCTATCGCTTACAGCGCAACCAGGATGAATTTATCCACACCTACATTCGCCCAATTCAGCATACGCACAAGATCAACCGCATCATCGTACCCAAAGACGAGCGCCTCTTTTTTGCACGACGGGACTATTTTGTGCAGAAACCAGTGATCAGTGACAAGAAGCTGGTTGAGCTTGCGATCGCTACCTTCACAACGGAAATTACGACGAATCTCGGCTTCTCTGTGATTCGCCACGCACAATCGCTCGTCTTCGACTATGACTATATTTTCGAGGCTGAGCAAGAGGCGTTGTCCTACAGTGAGTGACGCCCACAAGCACTACGGCTGCGCCAAAATATGAATCCTGTGTGAATACCGATTGTGTTATCCATCCATTTAGTAAGGTTTAGGTGAACTTCAGAGAAAATACTTGTGGTCAAGGTGTGCTTCGTGAAAAATATGATCAGTTGCACAACCGAGGCTGCAACACTATTAAGCGACGACACTAAGCCAACGTTCTATATGTAAGCGTTATCAGCAGGGAGGGATCGCCACTGGCGATCCCTCCCTGCTATATCTATGGGTGAAGGAGCCGTGCTCGCCGTTGTATGCGCTACTATAAGCAGGGCGATCGCAGGCAAATCATGAGTCAGCATTTTCAGTCCAGGCTAAAACTGCACCTTGCATTCCGCCGTCGATGGAGGCAGGGCCGTGCGATCGCGAGTTTGTCGGCAGTCGTCTTGCTGACAGCCTGCACAGGCCAATCGTCGGGGAGTAATGGCAATGTTTCACCCAATCCCACTGCATCTGCTGCTGTGCTCAATCCAACCGTCACTCCCAGCTCTGAAAGCACGACGAAGTCCCAGGCGACGAAGGATCTGGAAACCCGACTTGCCAAAGCGTTTACTGATGCTACCCAGGTGCCCCTGGATGCGGTTGATTGTCCAGCGCAGTTTGATGTCAAGGCTGGTAATCGGTTCAATTGCCAGGCCGTATCCGGTGGACAGCCCTTTACAATCGCTGTTGAGCTGACTAATCCTGAGGGGCAGTTCAAGTGGAGCACTCAGGGGTTACTGCTGCTGTCCAAGCTAGAGCAATTTATTCAAACCCGCGTGCGTGCGAAAGGTGGCCCAGATGTTACAGCCGATTGTGGGGGTAAGATTCGGGTGGCTCAGCCAGGCGATACATTTGAGTGCAAGGTCACAGGGGCACAGGCGCAATCACGATCGGCCCAGGTGAAAGTGAAAGATGCCCAGGGCAGCGTCGATATTTCCCTGCGCTAGGTGGGTGAAGTTCCTGCTCAAGGTGGGCAGCACCAGTTGCGGAACAAAATCCTGTGTTAATCTAGTTTTCAGCGTTTGATTCGGTTGCGGCGTTTGTACCTCGTGTCAGCAGGCTTGTCTCCGGATTTAAACCTCCACACTCTTAACTCTCCGGAGACATTCCATGTCAATCTATGTAGGCAACCTTTCCTACGCCGTTACCCAAGAAGACCTCAGTACAATTTTTGCAGAGTATGGCACGGTGAAGCGTGTTCAACTGCCGACCGATCGTGAAACTGGTCGTCCACGTGGCTTCGGCTTTGTTGAGATGGAGACCGATGCCGAAGAAACCGCGGCGATCGAAGCGCTGGATGGCGCTGAGTGGATGGGTCGTGACCTGAAAGTAAACAAAGCTCGCCCGCGTGAAGATCGGAAACCGTCTGGTGGCGGTGGTCTGGGTAACAGCAGAGGCTATTCCAACAGCAGAGGTGGTTACTCTAACCGCTAGATTCCCTTTCCCACAACACATTTGCTCCAGCAGAACTCAATACCAGCGAGTTCTGCTGGGGACTTTTATTGAATTAGCGTAGGAGTAGCGAATGACCCAGGTGGTTTTAGGCGAGAATGAAGGGATTGAGTCGGCTTTACGGCGATTCAAACGGCAGGTTTCCAAGGCTGGGATTTTTGCGGATATTAAGCGCTTACGTCAGTTTGAGACTCCCATTGAAAAGCGTAAGCGCAAAGCGATCGCGCGTCGCAAACGCCGCTTCCATTGAGGTTTAAGGGTGGAGATGCGCTCGCAACGCTACCCCAACCGTTTGTGTTCACTGCGAAGGCGTACGCCTTCAGCGATAAAGAAGATCATTCCAGACGCTAAAATCAGCACAACGCTCAGCGCGTTAATGTCTGGCTTTACTCCCGTGCGAATGCGGCTGAAAATTTCCATTGGTAATGTGTTGGCTCCACCACCTGCCGTAAAGCTGGCGATGAGAAAGTCATCCATGCTCAGCACAAACGCGAGCAAGCAACCTGAAATGATCGCAGGTGCTAATTCTGGTAGCAATACCTGTACAAAGGCTTGGGCTGGTGTCGCTCCGAGGTCGAGCGCGGCTTCTTCGAGGTGGGGGTTTAAATTAGTCAGACGCGTTGACACTACGAGGGCAACGTAGGACAGGCAAAAAACGACATGGGCAGCCACGATCGTCCATAGACTCAGTTGAATTGCGCCACCGCTAAACGGGATGGCGACCGCTGCCAGAAATACGAGGGTGGAGACCGCGATCGCAATGTCGGGAATAATGAGCGGTAGATACGAAATGCCCCGGTAAAGCCCCTTCCCAGGGAACTGGTAGCGGGCCAATCCCACCGCCATCAGCGTCCCAATGATCGCTGCAATGCCAACCGCAAAAACTGCGACGGTCAGACTATCGCCAAGCGCTGCCAGAATCCGTTTATCGCTGAAAAACTTGCGGTACCAGTCCAGTGTAAACCCTTGCCAACCAGCGCTGTAAGGCGACTGGTTGAAGCTGTAAAAGGTGAGTACCAGAATGGGCAGATACATAAAGCCAAACATCAGCAGCGAGAATAGTGCCTGCCAGGAACCAGGAAGTTTGACGTGAGGCCGAAATGAGGTCATGGGCACGATCCGGGAACAGAGTATAAGGATTCAAAGGCGTTTGAGAGTCGATTCAAGCACTAACAAGACGACAGGTCAGTGCCCACAGGTTGCGGCTGTGACACTCGTGGTCAGCTAGACATTACTGGCGTTGCGATCGCCATATTTGATCAAGAGGGCGATCGCAATGCTTACTGCCAGAATTAAGAGCGTACTGAGGGCAGAACCAAAGCCCCAGTTTTGCGTTGCGCCTAAAAATTGGTTGTAAATCAGGCGTGCAGCCGTCATGCTGGAGGCTCCGCCCAGAAGCTCTGGATCAACAAAATCCCCAAGACCAGTAATAAAGACCAGAAGCGTACCAGCCGCAATTCCAGGGAGCGTCTGCGGGACTGTAACACGCCAAAAGACCTGTAGCGGCGTTGCGCCTAGATCGGCAGCGGCTTCCAACAGTCGTCGGTCTAGCTTCTCCAGAGAGGCGTAAAGAATTAGCACCATATAAGGCAACAGGCTATAGCTCATGCCTACCAGCACGGCGGGGCTACGGTTGAGAATATCGAGTGCGGGTAGCCCAATGCTGGTTAGCAGAGAATTGAGCACCCCCGTTGGTCGCAAGATCGTGATCCAGGCGTAGGAGCGGAGCAACGACGATGTCCACAGCGGCAGAACGAATCCAACCACCAACAAATTCTGCCAGCGTTTGGGAACCTGGAGCGCAATCCAGTAAGCCACTGGAAACCCCAGCAGCAGACAGATAATGGTGGCACCTAACGCAAAGAACAGCGATCGCTCGAGTACTTCCACATAGATGGGTTGAAAGATCAGCCCGTAATTGTCCAATCCAGACGGGTTGACTACCTGTCCTGGGCGGATTCCTGGCACCAGACTTAGCTCGATGATTAGCAGGGTGGGAATCACCAGCAAAAATCCAAGCCATGCACCCGCTGGCCCCAGTAGCACCAGTGGTTCAGTCCACCGGGGTAATTCAGCACGACCGCGGGATGGTGATTCAGATCGAACGGAAGGAGAGGCTTGGGACATGGGGAAGGGTGAGGAGTCGCGAGGTATAGGGGGAGATGGGGGAAAGCTTAGGCTGTGCGCCGTGCGCTGTACCCATTGGTTGGAGCGGTTCGGGTGAATAGTGATGGATTGCTAACCGTTAACACTGATGGCTAAAGCATGGACGGGCAAGTTTTGAGTAACTACTGACCACTGACTACTGACCACTGACTACTGCCTCCTAACTGCTGGTTAATTGCGTCCAGTACTTCTCATAAAGCTCCGCGATCGACTCCTTCACCGGTGCAATGCCTTCGCATTTCGTTAACAGGCTTTCGGGCGGGAATAATATTTCATTGTCCCGCAAGGGGGCTGGCAGTTGATCGTGGGCTGACTGGTTGGGCGGTGCAAAGTTTAACCGTTCGGTCATCTGAGCTGCAACCGAGGGCTGTAACACGTAGTTGATCCAGGCGTAAGCAACATCCGGATTCGGAGCAGTTTTCGGAATCACCATTGTGTCGCTCCAGAGGGATGTACCGCTATTGGGAATGACATATTTGAGCGTTGGATTTTCGCGAGTGACGGCCATCGCATCGGCAGAATAACCCATGGCAATCAATAAATCACCGGCAATGAGCTGGTCGCGCCATGCGTCCGTTGTGAAGGACGCGATCGCGGGCTTTAATAATTTCAACTTCTCGTAGGCTTGCTTAATTTCCTGGGGCTTGGTGGAGTTATAGGAGTAACCGAGCGATCGCAACGTTGCGCCCATCACCTCCCGTGTGTCGTTAATGAGGGTCATGCGGTGCGATAGGGTTTGCTGCTGCGTCCACAGGTAGTTCCAGTCGGTGGGAGGTGGGTTGAGCTTTGCGCTGTTGTAAATTAGGCCAGTTGTGCCCCAGCTAATCGGCACATGATACCGATTACCTGGATCGTAGGGTGAGGTTTGAAACTTCGGCAGAATATTTTCTAATCCCTGAATTCGGCTGTGATCAAGCTGCTGCAATAACTTCAGCTCAATCATCTTAGCCACCGTGTAGTCGGATGGATAGATGATGCTGTAGGCCGAACCTTTGCCCGCCTGAAAAGATGCCAGCATTGTTTCGTTGGAATCAAACGTATCAGCGATGACTTTGACACCCGTTTGTGCCCTAAACCCGTCCAGCAGTTCATCGTCGATATAACTCGACCAGGTAAAAATGTGGAGTTCGTTCGTAGCCTTGGCGTTTGCCTGCAAAGGCCGCACTTCTGCCAGCGTCCAACCGCAGCTAGAAAGGGTTAATCCAGACAAAATCCCTGCCGATGCCTGTAAAAAGTCTCGCCGCGATCGATGCGCCCGATTGGAGAGAGGAGACTGTTGCGACTCGGCAGGAAGGTGATGCACGGTGGAGTGAGAAAATTGCTAAGTTGTGAGTTCTGAGTGTGTCGAGCACAGAGATGAAATGGTTAACGGTTGCGTTCCGGTTTCCGTCTCGCCCCGTACTAACTTGTGGCTGGAATTGCCAGACAATCATTGGGTGACCAATGAACGTAAATGGGTGTGTCTGAGCCGGGTAGGCTGTCCCAGGTGCTGGGTTGCATGACTGTGAGGCGATCGCCCGAAAGGAGGTCAACAACGTAGTGAACGTGGGTACCGAGATACATGACGTTGCGCAACCGTCCTTCAAAGCTGTTAATCACATCCGTTGGCACGGTTTGGCTAACCTGAATCTTTTCTGGCCGCACGCTGACCACTACCTGTCCAGAGGTCAACGGGGTGGCTGTTTCTAGCGGTTTTGCTTTCATCTTCAACCCACTGGTGGTTTTAATCCATAGCATGCTTGGATGCGCCCCCTCAATTTTGGCTGTAAAGAGGTTGGTGTCACCAATAAAATCTGCGACAAAGGCCGTTTGGGGCTGATCATAGATGCGATGAGGCGTGTCGATTTGTTCAATTTTGCCAAGGTTCATAACGGCAATGCGATCAGAAAGACTGAGCGCCTCTTCCTGATCGT
>JAJPKC010000166.1 GCA_021323955.1 Oscillatoriales cyanobacterium Centralia_MAG_596
GCCGGCAGAGAGCCTGATCAGGTAAAGATTTCAAGCAATCAAGATTTAGCCCACTGAAATTGGCATTTGCGAGCGTTGTACAGATGCATCTACTATTTTCAGCTCACTTTTTAGTTGACAAGCCTGATTCAGAAAGACAGTGTTCACTCAGACGTTCGATCGCACCCTTACTCCCCCTGCGTTCCCAACACCAGCAACTTGATTCGCGCCAACTGCGATCGCACCTTCGCCCATGCCTTGAATGTCTCTGCCTTCTGCCTGTCCAGACCAGAGAGGTTGCCCAGGAACTGCACCGTATCACCACCACCAAAGCGGTACTCTACCTCAATCAAACGAGTCCGTAAGCGTTCCCGTTGCACAATCGCCTGAGACACCTGGAACTCCCGCCGGATGGTATCGAAGTCAATCACTTGCAGTACGACCTGCTCCCGAAGCGTATCGGCAATTTTTGCCCGTTCCTGCTCAATCTGAGCCACCTTCACCTGTAAGTCAGAAATCGCGATCGCGCGGGCTTGAGCATTCTCGTTACTCTGGGTGATGCCCTCCAGTAGGGGCAACCCAATGAGCGAGATGATGGTATTAATCGAGGAGACGGGTGCCGTCAGAAACCCAAACACTTTCTCCAGAAAGCCTTTCCGTTGGGTACGCGTCCGTCCATTCACCGTCTCTGTCACCATTTCATCCTTAACGTAGTACTGCACCACCGGCTTGAGGACGCCAAGCTTCACCGTCTTCTCATTCCGTGCCCGTGCCTCCTCAATTTTCTGGTTGGTATTCTGCACCCGTTCGTCAATTTGCGTGAGCGTCAGTAATGGCATACGCCAACCCCGCTGTAGGGCATGAAGGCATCAGCTATCGGGCAGCAGGTTCCAAACACGTGGGCCTAACCCTGGCAATGCCAAGCCACACCCTCCTTTCGGGGCGGGCATGACGGTCAGCAAAAGCACGTGTTTGGGTATCGGCTGGGCTGATTACCGGGGAGAGAAGAACACACAACACAACTACGAGCACACAACCAAAAGACAGGGGCGAACTGCACACGAAGAAGCTATGCCGCCCCAATATACTCATCAACCCCCGCTGTGGGACTTAGATAACCTGCCGATTGAAGTCATCAGCGAACTGGAACCCCTCCACCAGGTCTGTGCCCAGCTGCACGCCTATCCCGGGGCGATCGCCGTGGACACGGAGACCACTGGCGATGATCCCCACCGTGACCAGATCAAGCTGCTCCAGGTTGCAGCAATGGGCTTCCCCATCTATGTGTTCCAGCTGGCCCAACTCCTGCTGCTTGACCGGGAAGGAGTAGTGAGAGCTCTCAATCAGGTGTTTGGACGGGAGCGGCTCATCATCATGCAGCAGGGACTCTTTGAACTGGTCATGCTGGGCGGCATTGGCATCGAGATGCGGGGTCCCTTCTTTGACACGCTGCTGGCGGCCCGTGTTCTGGAGTGTGGGAAATCAACGCCCTGTGGACTGGGTGACCTCTCCCGCACTTACCTGGGCATCGAGCTCGATAAGAGCTTGCAGCAGTCTTTTGTCGGGCAGGAGGACGCAGAGGTAGACGAGAAGCAGATCAGCTATGGGGCCAAAGACGCGGCCGTGACACTGATGCTGTATGCGCCCATCAGCACGAAACTCCGTATCTATCGGGCGCAGGAGATTCCCACCCTGGAGTTCCAGCTATTACCCACCGTGGCCCGTATGGAACTGGTGGGGGTGCCCATATGCGCGGCACAACTGGAAGCTCACTGCCAGCAGGTGCGAGAGGCTCAGGAAACAGAGAGAGGAGAGTTAGCCCGTCTCCTATCGCCCCAGGAACGGGCCGTCGGGCTGTTTGGCGGGACAGCAAATGCCAACATCAATCTTGAGGATCGAAAGGGGCTGCTGAACCTGCTCCAGGAGCGGGGCCTTAAGGTCGACGGCAGCAGGACCGATAAGCTGATTGAGTACGTGGAACAACCCGTGATTCAGCACCTCATGACCTACCGACGCTGCAAGAAGGAAGGAGAGTCCCTCCATAAGCTGGCAGAGGTACTGGAGCAGGGACGGGTACGGGTGCGGTATAACCAGCTCGGACGGGAAAGCGGCTGTTTGGAACTCAAGGGCGGGATGGCTACCCTGCTGGGCGAGGGGCAGGTGCTATTGCCCTTCATCTGTCCCTCATCCGGGAAGCACCTGATATGGACGACCTTCCCCACCCTGGACTTGCAGGTGCTGGCGGCCTTCAGCAATGACCACCCATTGTTGGAGGAGATGGGACTCTGTCGGGAAGAGCGCGATGGGAATGCGCCGTCGTTGGTAGTGGCGCGGGGAGTAGGCATTCATCGGCTGAGCGGGAAGGCGTTGCAGTTGTACGCTTACAGCACTCAGGGCTTGCTCCTTACAGGCAAAGAGGCCAAGGTACTGTCAAAGCAGTTCACTGAACGCTACGCCGGAGTTGCAGGCTATCACGAGTCGGTCAAGTCATCGGTGTGGTTCAAGCCTGCCCTCACGGGTAGAACCCGTCGCTGGGAACAGCACCCACCCACTCTGAGAGACCGCACCGCATATCCCGTCCTGGCCACGGTGAGTGACCTCCTGAAGATGTGTATGGTGACGATCGCCGCGTCCCTGCCAGAGGACAGCCAGATTGTGGGCTGTTGGGGCCAGGGCATCCTGGTAGAGTGCCCGGAGCATGGGCGTCAGACGTTGGGCGGTGAGATTGCCCAGGCAATGCGGAACACGAGTCGGGGAGTACTGAGTACCACCGCAGTGTTGAGGCAGCAGATTGTGGGAAGCTGACTTTACCTGACCACCAGCAGTTCGCCCCATTGGGTCGTGTAACGGGGCGATCGATGGGCGAACATGAAGCTCACACCACCGGCTACGCCTATCTTGTCCACAATGCTTATAAGCCTTGCCCTGAGAGCATCCTACGTTGTTAATACCTTCTACAACGTCGCCAGATGGGCTACCGCCAACATGGGTCTTTACAGTTGTTGCTCTCGCGAAACTCGACCTCAACACGCTCCTTTCCCCATATCTTGTTCCCTGCACGTTTAGGATTATCCTTAAAGTGCTGATTTCTCTCTTGGAAATATCGGTCTATGGCGGCTTTACCATTTCTTCTGTATCTTTCTTCTCTGAGTAGAAGTGAGTCACCTGGTTTGTGGACAACTCAATAGCTGCTGTCAATATCAATTTCAGGACTTGGCAAGTTGCAATTAGAGGAAAATAGAAACGATCGCCTACCCCCAAACGGAGAGCTTGATGGTTCCCTTTGTTGGCATTCCAAAGACGATCGCCAAAGGCATGCGTGCCTACCGAGAAGTCTTTTGTCGTGAAGCGGGTTTTGAACACGTCAGTCGGTATGTTAGCGGACTGCTGCTGAGTGAGAACAAGACCTTGCAAGGGATAGCGGCTCAACAGGTCTACCCAGAGGGGCAAGGAGTGAGTCGACGTGCCATTGCACGCCGCCGTGTTTGAAGCCGGATGGGAGAGTACGCAGTTGATGCAACGGCATCGTGAAGTCGTCAGCAAGCGGCATCAGGGTCGGGGACGTGAAGTGATTAGCCTGGATTGGACGCTGTCGCATCATGAGGATGGCTTCGCGATCTACGGTGTGAAACGCTCCTATGATGATGTCAATCACTGTATGAGTCGCTTCCAAACCGCTGTCACGGTAGTGGTTGCCAATCCTCAAACGTTTGACGGGTTAGCAGTGGCGGTACAGTTGCCGGATTTTAGTGAGGCGGCGCGAGGCTACCTCAGGATGACCGCACAACCGAGTTACGAGCAGATGGAAGCGGCGAGGCAACGCCTGGTGGCGTTGTTGCATCATCAGATCAATCAACTGAAGTACCGCAAGCGCACCGAGATGGTCGTGGATGTAGTGCGGCAAATCGAGGCAGAAGGGCACTTTCCCAAAGCTGATTATGCCTTTGACAATGGTGTGTTGACGCTGGCATTGACACAGTTGATTGAAGCCACAGGCAAGCACTGGGTGAGCGAGATTGAGTCATCCCGCTTAGTGCTGTGGCATGGACAGTGGTGTCGAGTCGATAGCGTTGCCGCACAACTGTGCGATGAGCACCCGGAGAGCTTCCGTCGCTTGCAGGTACGCTGCCGCAACGGGGAACTCAAGCAGTACTGGGCTTTTACCAAGACCATTCGCCTCAAACGCTATGGTCGCAAGCGCTTAGTCATTGTGTATGAAGCAGCGGCTTTGAGTGGCACCCCTCGCTTTCTCCTCACCGATGCCTTGCACTGGGAAAGTGCGCGGGTGATCCAAACCTGGAGTTACCGTTGGGCTTGTGAGATCTTTCATGAGTTTTGCAAGCAAGTCGCAGGCTGTCTCCAGAGGAGACGCTACGCGAACGAGTCGGCTCAGGTACGCAATGAGGAAGCGGTCAAACGCCACTTCTGCTTAAGTTGCGTAGCGCAGTCGTTGCTTGGGCAAGCGGCTTGTCAAGGCAAAAAATTGGAAAGATTTGCGTTTGCGAATGAAAAGCAAACTGTGGGACAACGGCTCTACAGTCTCACCCGTGAGGTCTATCATCAACTGCTGCTCTTGGTACAAGGCTTATTTGCTCAAGGGCGCACTTGTGAGCAAGTGCTGGAGGTGCTTATGCCGGACTGAAGTGATCTGTTCTTTTTATTCTCTCACTATAACTTTCCAAGTCCTGGTAAGTACCGGGGTTCTCGCACAATTTGGGGTAGGCGAGCCAATGTTCGTGCTGCGTTGTACATGGGAGCACTCGTTGCCGTACAACATAATCCTGTCTTAAAGGCGTTCTACACTCGCCTTGTGTCACAGGGCAAAGCCAAGAAGGTAGCCTTAACGGCGTGTATGCACAAGTTATTGCGGATTCTCAATGCCATGATTCGAGATGGTAAACCTTGGCAGCCTCCTACTTTAGCCACTGCGGAAATTAACGGTTGATCTGTTTTTAACGCTTTGTTAGTCGATTCTGTTGAGCAAGACTCTAACAATGATTTAGGGTTGGATAGTTGTGCTGCTCTTTTGCCTGTGGCGAGAGGCCCGTCACGTTATGCGATCTCATAACAGGCTTGACATTTAAGATAATCGCTTTTCTCTCACCAATTGTCCCTGAAGGGAAGCAATTCACCTGTACTGGTGAAAGATGTCAGTAAAAACACACTGTCAAAACGAAAAAATCGCTAGAGGTCTTATTGGATAGATAGTTCAGCCGTTTTTTAGAAGGGGTCATGAATAATCCAGGCTAGGGGACGTAGATGAGGCTTAGCGATCGTGAAACCCAGGTCGAAGGCATGGGCAGCAGCTTTACGGTGTGAGTGGCGTTGGATCAGAATAGCGTGTCTAACTTGAAAGCAAACGTTTGAGAAAGTCAATGAATACCCGCACCTTGAGCGGTACATAGGCACGGGAGGGATAAACCAGCCAGGCAGAGGTGCTGAAATCAGTGGCCGTCACGTCGTAAGCTGGAAAGACATCGACCAGCGCCCCGGTCTGTAAGTCATCAGCAATAAGCCAGTGCGGTAGTAGTGCCAGTCCCATCCCCGCGATCGCGCATTGTTGCAGGGCGATCGCGGTTGAGATGATCGTACGTCCCTGCACCAGCACGTCACTCAACATGCCATCACGATTCCTAAAGATCCATCGTGTTCGGAAGCCTGCTAAGGGAAAAAGTAGACAGTTATGGTGTTCCACATCGCCCGGTATTGCTGGCTGCCCCCTTTGCTGAAGATAATGAGGACTGGCACAAACCGTATAACGGGTTTGCAGCAGTTGTTGAGCAATGAGAGTTGAATCGGCAAGGGGGCCGAGCCGAATTGCGACATCAATCCGTTCAGCGAATAAGTCGACTACAGCATCGGTGAGTAATAAATCAAGCGTCAGATCGGGATAGAGTGCTTGAAAGTCTGGTAGTAGCGGCACAAGGCGTTTAAGTCCAAACGAGACAGAGGCTGTGACGCGAAGGACACCTTTGGGTTGCCCAGACACATCGGCGGCAACGTCGATCGCCTGCTGCATCTCTTCAACGAGTGGTTCGACCCGCTCAAAATACGCCGACCCTGCTTCAGTCGGAGATAGCTGGCGCGTTGTGCGCTGGAATAGCCGTACACCCAGTTCGTCCTCTAGCCCCGCGATCGCGCGTGAAATCGATGACGGGTCAAGGTTGCGATCGCGTGCCACAGCAGCAAAGCTACCCTGCTTCATCACATCAACAAAGATCTGTAGCACGGCTAAATCCATTGCTGCATTATAGTCACCAATTTTCCGCTCAACTCTGGTTTGACGTGGTGTTTTCACATTAAGAAGTGCCAATTCATGCAGGAAATACATGAGATTCATGTTCGAATGAATATTTATTGCTGCTTTGGCAATAGCTATAGTCTTTTCATGCGGTGAGCCTGGTTGTACCA